>NZ_JBEOTA010000107.1:0-1053 GCF_040303265.1 Streptomyces sp. NPDC096040 | reverse complement strand
ACGTCCAGATCGAACCCGGCCGCGCCGCCTTCATCAAAGCCACGCTGAAGCCCCGGCGGATCATCTGGTTCGGGCCGAAGGAACAGCGGCCGTACCGGCTCACCATCCAGCGCTCGGGGATCACGCCGGAGCCCGTCGACGGAACGTACATCCAGCGCGGCTTCCTGCCCCGCTGGCTGGCCACCCTCTTCGGCACCCTGCTGGCCCTCGCCATCACCTTCGCCCTGATCTGGTTCAACTACAAGCCGCAGGTCAAGAGCCTGGCCGAGGAACAGATCCAGGAAGCCGGAGTGAGTTCGATCGCGCCCAGCCCCTCGGCCACCCCGACCCCGCCGCCGGCGCCCAGTGTCACGGCCTCCACCGCGCCCACCGCCCCGGACACCGGGGACGGCGGCGGCGCGGGGGGCGGGGGTGGAGGCGGCGGAGGTGCGACGGCCACCGTGACCGCCAAGCCCAAGCAGGACACCGCGGCGACCGCAGTGAACCGCCTCGCCGCCGACGACCCGTCCGGGCGGCACATCTGCTACCGCGCCTTCGTCCAGGGCACCGGCTGGCAGAAGCCCGTCTGCGACGGCACCATGGCCGGCACGTCCGGCAAGAACGTGCCGATCAAGGCCATCAACATCGCGGTGTACGGCGTCCAGGGCTCCGCCGCCAACTCCTTCGTCTACAACGCCCAGTCCACGGACGGCAGGGGCAAGTGGACCCCGAACTGGACGGCGATCATGGCCGACGGCAAGGACAACTACATCGGCAGCACCAAGGCGGCCGACCCCTACATCGAGGGCTTCGCCGTCAACGTCGGCAACGGCCAGGTCTGCAACTACGCCAAGGTACGGGACCACGACTGGGGCGACCAGTGGTGCAAGGGCGCCCGCCCCGATCTCAACTTCGTCGGCACCCTGGACAACACGCTCTGGCTGGAAGCCTTCAAGCTCACGGTGACCCCATGACTCTCTGGACCTCTCTCGAACCCGCCTCCGCGACCGTGGACCCCGGGGCCTCCACCCGCGTACGGCTGCGGCTGCGCAACACCGGTGACGTCGTCGACGA
>NZ_JBEOTA010000106.1:0-1108 GCF_040303265.1 Streptomyces sp. NPDC096040 | reverse complement strand
TGGCCCGGCGGCGCACCACCCCACGAACGCACCGGCGTCGGCTTCGACCGCCAGACCCAAGCCGCCACCGTCAGCAAAGTCGACTCCGTCAGCTGCACATCGGTCAACGCCTCCAGCGAAACACCGACCGGCGACACCTCCACCGCCGAAGGCAGCTCAGCACAGCAACAACACGACGGCACCTGCAAAAAAGCCACAGTCCGCGTCGACACCGGCAAGGACACAGGCCGCACCTTCACCGAGATCGTCCAACCCGACCAGCCACGACAACTCCACCAGGGCGAGAAGGTCGTCGTCGCCTACGAACCCTCCGCACCCAAAGACCTCCAGTACTCCGTCACCGACGTCAACCGCAAGTTCCCCATGGCCCTGCTCGCCGGGATCTTCGCCCTCGCCGTCGTCGTGGTGGGCCGACTGCGCGGTGTCATGGCACTGGTCGCGCTGGCCGTCAGCTTCCTGGTGCTCACCCTGTTCATCCTCCCCGCGATCCTCCAGGGCTCCCACCCGCTCCTCGTAGCAGTGATCGGCTCCAGCGCCATCATGCTGATCGCCCTCTACATGTGCCACGGCCTGTCCGCCCGCACCTCCGTCGCGGTCCTCGGCACCCTGGTCTCCCTGTGCCTCATCGGCCTCCTCGGCTCAGAGTTCATCGACTGGGCCGCCCTCACCGGCAACACCGACGACAACACCGGCCTCATCCACGGCCTCTACCCCTCGATCGACATGAGCGGCCTGCTCCTGGCCGGCGTCATCATCGGCTCCCTCGGCGTCCTCGACGACGTGACCGTCACCCAGACATCAGCCGTCTGGGAACTCCACGACGCCAACCCCACCATGGGCTGGCGCGGCCTGTACCGCGCAGGCATCCGCATCGGCCGCGACCACATCGCCTCCGTCGTCAACACCCTCGTCCTCGCCTACGCCGGCGCCGCCCTCCCCCTGCTCCTGCTCTTCTCCATCGCACAAAGCAGTGTGGCCACCGTCGCCAACAGCGAACTGGTCGCCGAAGAAATCGTCCGCACACTCGTCGGCTCGATCGGCCTCGTCGCCTCCGTACCAGTCACCACACTCCTCGCAGCCCTGGTCGTATCAGCCGACCGACAGGACA
>NZ_JBEOTA010000105.1:0-1127 GCF_040303265.1 Streptomyces sp. NPDC096040 | reverse complement strand
GACTCTGCTGCTCAATTCCGTGCGGGGTGACGGTGGGCGCGGGATGATCGTCCGTGCGGCTGTTGTCCTGTCGTGCGGCCGTGGGGGTGATGCGGGTGTCGATGCGGCCGAAGGGGCTGCCGGAGGTTCCGGTGCAGACCGCGGCGGTGGCCCGGGCGGCGTTCCCGCAGGGGAGCCTGGCGATGCGGGTGCGTGATCGGCTCGCGGAGGTCTTCGCCGACGAGCCGTTCGCCGACGCGTTCGGGGTGCGCGGTGCCCCGGGACTGTCACCGGGGGTGTTGTCGCTGGTCACGGTGTTGCAGTTCGCCGAGGACCTGACCGACCGGCAGGCGGCGGCGATGGCGGTGCGGGCGATCGACTGGAAATACGCGCTCGGGGCCGAGTTGACGGACACGGGCTTCGATGCCAGCGTGCTGAGCCGGTTCCGCAGCCGGCTGTCCGGGCACGGCATGGAACGTGTGGTTTTCGACCGGCTCCTGGAACACTGCAAGGACGGGGGCCTGGTAGCCGCCGGGGGCAAACAGCGCACCGATTCCACCCATGTGATCAGCGCGGTGCGGGACTTGAACCGTCTGGAGCTCGCCGGGGAGAGCGTGCGGGCGGCCCTGGAGGCCCTCGCGGTCGCGGCACCGGCCTGGCTGGCCGGACAGGTCGATGTGGCCGAGTTCGCGCACCGCTACGGGCCGAGAGTGGACGGCTGGCGCATGCCGTCCTCGCAGACGAAACGCGACCGGCTCGCACAGGTCTTCGGCCAGGATGCCCTGGCCCTGTGCCGGGCCGCCTGGGCCGCCGACACCCCGGTGTGGATCCGCGAGATCGAGGCGGTGGGTCTGCTGCGGCAGATCCTTGTGCAGACCTACTACCTGCACACCGACACCCGGGGACGGGAGGTGATCAAAAAGCGGGACGCCGACGACGAGGGCGTCCCGCCCGGCCAACTCCGCCTGGCCTCCCCCTACGACCCCGATGCCCGCTGGGCGGCCAAGGGCGACGACCTGTTCTGGATGGGCTACAAGGTCCACCTCACCGAAACCTGCGACACTCCCGCCGAAGCCGAAGCCGAAGCCGAAGCCGAAGCCGAAGCCGAAGCCGAAGCCGAAGCCGAAGCCGAAGCCGAAGCCGAAGCC
>NZ_JBEOTA010000104.1:0-1277 GCF_040303265.1 Streptomyces sp. NPDC096040 | reverse complement strand
GCATCCAGAAACGGCTCGGCTACCTCAGCCCCATCGAGTACGAGGAGAAGCACTACGCCAACCAGGCAACGACCGAACAAGTGAACCTGAAACCAGTCAACCCGCCCTGCCCAGCTAGTCATCCGCTCCCGCGCAGCGGGGGAACCTCAAGACCGGCAAGGCCCCGCTCGGCATAACGGGCCTTGCAGCGGTCCACCGTCAGCGGCGATACACCGGCGAGTTCGGCGATGTCCTTGCGCCGCCGCCCCTCGCCGGACCACAACACGATCCGTGCACGAAGCGCCACATCGGCCGGAACATCCCGCGACCCGGCCAACTCCCGTAGTTCTGACATCTGTTCAGAGGAGAGATCCATACCAGACTCAACGATCACACAAGCCTCAGGTTCCACGAACAGGATCACGAGACACTAGCTGTGTAGCTGTGAGCGGCTGCATGTCTCCGCTCAGTAGCTATCCTCACAGCTAGCACAGTGACGGGGGTGGCAAGTTGGCAGACGACTCGACGGGCGACGGGGGCTACCCGTCACCTTCGCTTACTGTCCGTCTCACCGGTGCGGTGAGGCGTTTTTTCGCCTCGCCCGCACGACGAGATGCGACGGCCCTCGCGCTCGGGCTGGTCTCCGGAGGCGTGGGAGCCATCGTTGGCGCCGCAGACCTCCCTGTCTGGGCGATGGTCGTCCTCAGCGTCTTGGTGGCAGCACTTTTCCTCGTCATCGAGAGGGCGGTGAGTGCCGACACCGCTGACAAGCGGGTTCGGTGGCTATGGGGAGCTCTCGGTGTGGCCCTCGCACTGCCGATCGGAGCATGGGCTTATCACGGACTATTCGACTCCGATCATCGCTCGATCTTTCCGTTCTACCTGGAGGGCGATCAGGTACGTGTCCTTCCGTCAGCTGGGAAGCCTGGTGGACCCCCAGAGATCGGCGGAAGCACCCTGCCTACAGGAGAGAGCTACGACTTTGAGTGCACGGCCAAGGACGGCAAGGGCCGCCTATGGCTCAAGGCAGTTGCTGGCAACTACTGGTACGAGGCCAGTCTCTTCACGCCTGTAGGCGACTTCACTGCGTCTGACATGCCCACTTGCTAGTGGCCTGTGCCAGCTAGTTCCGCGTCAGGCAACGTTTGCCTTCTGTAGGCTCTTGAGGTTCCCCCGCTGCGCGGGAGCGGATGACTAGCTGGGCAGGGCGGGTTGACGTGGTTTCAGGTTCACTTGTTCGGTCGTTGCCTGGTTGGCGTAGTGCTTCTCCTCGTACTCGATGGGGCTGAGGTAGCCGA
>NZ_JBEOTA010000103.1:0-1319 GCF_040303265.1 Streptomyces sp. NPDC096040 | reverse complement strand
CTGATTCCGTTGGCGAAGTCGCTGAGTGTGGTTGTGGGACATTCGTGACGCTCGCCCACCAGGGGTGGGTGGGGCCTGTGTTGGGGGCGGACTGTGTTGCGGCCGGTGGGTGTGGGGGAGATCCCGGAGGATACGGCTTCGTTGGCTCGGCGGGTGCATCCTCGGGGGACCGATGAGATGCGGGTCCGGGACGCTTTGGGTCCGCTGTTCACGGATGAGGACTTCACTTCGGGCGAGTTCGAGGGCATGTACTCCTCGCTCGGGCAGCCGGGTCTGTCACCGGCATTCCTTCTGGTCGTGACCATCCTGCAGTTCCGGCACAACCTCGCCGACCGTGAGGCCGCCCAGGCCGTCGCGGACCGTATTTCCTGGAAGTATGCGCTCGGCGTCGGGCTGGACTACGCGGGCTTCGACTTCTCCGCCCTGTCGGAGTTCCGTTCCCGCCTGGCGCAGGAGGGCCGGGCCGACCGGCTGCTGAGCCTGATGCTGGAACGCCTCAAGGAGGTCGGGCTGGTCAAGGCCGGCGGCCGCCAGCGCACCGACTCCACGCATGTCATCGCCTGCGTGCGACGGCTGAACCGGATCGAGACCCTGGGCGAGGGACTACGGGCGGCCTTGGAGGAGATCGCCCGGACCAGCCCCGGCTTCATCGTCCCCCTGCTCCGGCCGGGCTGGGACGAACGCTACGGCCGCAAGGTCGAGACCAGCCGCCTGCTGCGCCGCAAGAACGCCTCCGCCGACAAACTCGTCGAACAGATCGCCGCCGATGGCCAGTCGTTGCTGGACGCCATCGACGCCGATCCCACCGCGGCCTGGATGAACCAGTTGCCGCAGGTCACCTTCCTGCGGACGCTGTGGGACCAGCACTTCCACCGCACCGCCGCAGGGCGTCTGCGCTACAAGGACGTCAAGGAACTGCCCCCGGCCTCGGAGCGGCTGCACTCGCCCTATGACCCCGATGCCCGCTACAGCACCAAGGGCGACACGGAATGGGTGGGCTCCAAGGCCCATCTGAGCGAGTCCTGCGACGAGGGTCTCCCGCATCTGGTCACCGATGTCCACACCACCGGCGCCACCGATCCGGACGTCACCGCCACCACCGCGATCCAGGACCGGCTCATCGCCCGGGACCTGGCGCCCGGCGAGCACCTGATGGATGCCGGGTATCCCAGCGCGGACGTCATCGCCGCCTCCGCCCAGCGGGGAATCACCCTGATCGCCCCCATCATCGTCAGCACCGGCCGCAACGCCCGCGCCGGCACCTTCACCCCCGCCGACTTCACCGTCGACTGGGACGCCGGTACCGCCCGCTGCCCGGC
>NZ_JBEOTA010000102.1:0-1429 GCF_040303265.1 Streptomyces sp. NPDC096040 | reverse complement strand
CCGCCTTGCGGCGGGTGCGGGTGGTGCGGGTCTTCTGGTCGGCTCCACGAGGCTTCGACACCGCCGGGGCGGTGTCCTGGTCTCCGGCCACTCCGGTACCAGTTACTGCGGCTGCCGCGAGGGCGGCGAGGTTGAGTGCGGCGTTGTCGTCCCGGTCGATGACCAGGTGGCAGGCGTCGCATTCGTAGGTCCGGATGTGCAGCGGCAGTTTGGCTTTCACCGCGCCGCACCCGGAACAGGTCTTGGAGGATGGGTACCAGCGGTCCGTGACCACGAGGCGGGCAGCATGGCGCTGGCGGCTCTTGTAGGTGAGCTGGCGTCGGATCTCTCCGAACCCGGCGTCGGCGATTCTGCGCGCCAGACGCCTGTTACGGAGCATCCCGGCAACGTTGAGGTCTTCCACCACCACGGTGCCGTATTCGGCGGCCACAGCGGTCGTCAGTTTGTGCAGGGCGTCCGTGCGGAGGTTCGTGATCCGATGATGGACCTTGTTGCGGGCAGCGTTGGCTTTCTCCCAGCGTCGGGACGGCTTCTGCCCGGTGCGCCGGTTGGGGCCCTGGCGTCGGGACACGATCCGGGACGCGTGGCGCAACTCCTTACGCAGGGAGTCGTAGTGGTTCGGATTAGGGACCTGCCGGATCTCGCCGGTGCTGTCAGCCATGACCGCGAGGGTCTTCACGCCGAGGTCGATACCGACCGCGACGTCCGGCCGAGCGACGCGGGCGATGTCCCGTTTCACCTCCACCTGGAACGAGACGAACCATCGGCCGCACTCGTGCCGGACGGTCGCGGACAGGAGCCGGGCCGTCCCGGCCTGGACGCGATCGAGGAGTTTCACGGTGGGCTCGTGGACACGGATCGTGCCCAGGCGGGGCAGCGTCACATGCCGGCCGTCAGCGTCCACGCGGATCACGCCGGTCGTGAACCGGCACGAAAGACGAGCCTTCCGCTTCGACTTGAAGCGAGGCATTCCCGCGCGCTTGCCTTTGCGCTGCCCACGCTTCGACTTCGAGTAGTTGTCGAACGCGCTGGAGGCGTTCGCGAGGCCGGTGGAGTATGCCTCCTTGGAGTTCTCCTCCCACCACTCGGCGAACCTCGGGTCGGTGTGCTTGGCGGCGTTGAACGCCTTCCGCAGGGATGGCAGCGACCAAGGCCGCCACTCCGTCAGCGCAGCCTCGGGCACGCCGTAGGACTCCTCGGCTTTGCGCTGCCACCACGAAGCGGTTACCCATCCGAGAGCCCAGTTGTAGGCGGCGCGGGCGGCACCACAGTGCGAGCGCAACGCTCGTTCCTGGGTGGCGTTCGGGTCCAGCGCATACCGGTATGCCTGCACGGCGAACCCGGGCTGCGGACGGAACTTCTTCATCAGGCTGCCGCCTCCAGCGGCGTAACGAGGGCGGTGTGCTCGGTCGCGGTCCGGTCGCGGTCC
>NZ_JBEOTA010000101.1:0-1453 GCF_040303265.1 Streptomyces sp. NPDC096040 | reverse complement strand
CCTAGTAGGGCTTTGTTAGGTACCCCAACTGCCGTTCTACGAGTAGCCTGTGATCTTGTATCAGGTGTGACACCTGAGGAGATGGACGAGGTCCGTCCGCGCTTGGAGGCGTTCGCGGCCGAGATGCTCGGTTCGCTCGCGCGGCGGGATCAGCGGGCCAAGGGCGGGCTGTATGTGCGCGGGCTGATGCTGGACGGCAAACGCAAGTCGATGCTGCCGATGGCCGAGCGCCTGGGCGTGGACCACCAGCAGCTGCAGCAGTTCATCTCCTCCTCCACCTGGGACTATGTCGAGGTGCGGCGGCGGGTTGCCCGGTGGGCGGCGGCGCATATCGCCCCGGAGGCGTATGCGATCGACGACACCGGCTTCCCCAAGGACGGGTACGACTCTCCCGGGGTGGCCCGGATGTATTGCGGCGCCTTGGGCAAGCGCGGCAACTGCCAGATAGGCGTGAGTGTCAACCTGGTCAGCGACCACGCCTCGGCCGCCGTCAACTGGCGGCTGTTCATCCCGGACAGCTGGGACGATGCCGCCGCAGCGGACGACAGTCTGCTGGCCGAGGCGATCCGCCGACGCCGCCGACGAGCAGGCATCCCCGACCAGGTCCGCCACGAAGAGAAGTGGCGCCAGGCGCTTGAGATGCTTGACGAAGTCCGCGACCAGTGGGAACTGCCCGACCTGCCGGTGGTCGCCGATGCCGGTTACGGCGACGCAACCGGCTTCCGCCTGGGCCTGACCGAGCGTGATCTGCTCTACGCGGTCGCCGTCAAGGGCACCACGACCGCCTACCCTGGCGAGGCCGTGCCCGAGCGACCGCCCTACAGCGGCCGGGGCCGCCCGCCCCGCTCGGCCTACCCGATGCCGCACAGCACACTGCGCGCCCTCATCCTGGCCGCCGGGCGGAGCGCCGCCCGCACCGTCACCTGGCGACAGGGCACCAAGACCGGCCCGCGCAACCCACGAGCCGACATGCGCTCGCGCTTCGTGGCCCTGCGCGTGCGCCCGGCCAACCGCGACATCCCCCGTGATGTGGACGGCTCGCTGCCCGAATGCTGGCTGCTGGCCGAATGGCCACCCGGCGCCGCCGAGCCCACCGACTACTGGCTGTCCACCCTGCCCGCCGACACCCCGCTGCGTGAACTGGTCCGCATCGCCAAGATCCGCTGGCGGGTCGAGCACGATTACCGCGAGCTCAAGGACGGCCTCGGGCTGGACCACTTCGAAGGCCGCAGCTACCTCGGCTGGCACCGGCACGTGACCCTGGCCGCCCTCGCCCAGGCCTTCTGCACCATGCTCAGGCTCGACCCAAAAGTCCTTGCGCCGGCCTGACCCTCTACGCGGTCCTCCGCGAGTTACAGAAGATCCTGGCCACCTGGACCGGCGCCTGCTCGATATGCGGCCAGCCCGCCCCCACACCCGAAGCCCACCACAGAACCTAACAAAGCCCTACTAG
>NZ_JBEOTA010000100.1:0-1455 GCF_040303265.1 Streptomyces sp. NPDC096040 | reverse complement strand
AGCCTCGATCCACCGCGTGAATTCTGATCTTCGGTATCGGGTGGGCTCGGGATGGTCTTTCGGGGTGCGGGCAGCGCGATGGGCCGGGTGGCCGTCCGGTGCGGGATCTCCGAGGTTCTTCCAGGTCGTGGGCGGTCAGGTCGAGCGTGCGGTTCAGGTGAGCATGCGCTGGCCGGTCGCCGTCCACAGGTCGGTGAAGTCGTCGGTCCAGCGCCAGCGTTCGGGCAGGTGGAGGGTGACGCGGCGGGCTCCGGTCGCGATCCGGGCCGGAATGTTGATCAGGTGGCGGCGGATCGTTCCGGTCATCGCCCTGGCGTGGAAGGCGGAGGCGAGATGGCCGCTCGCGCGGGTGAGGTTGTAGGCGGTGGCGGCCAGGGTCAGCCAGGCGGCGTTCGCGGTGAACTTCCCCGAGGGCAGGTGGGCGAGGGCGGAGTCTTCCAGGTCGGCGAAGACCTGCTCGACCTGGGCGTGTTCGCGGTGCATGGGTTCGGCCTGGGCCAGGACGAACGGGCTGTCGGTGAAGACAACGTGGTGGCGCCAGACGCCGAACAGTTCGGCCTGCCCAGCGGGCACGCTCTTGGGGTTGAGCCGCTTCACGCGGCGCACGATCAGCCGGGCCGTGGTGTGGAACGCCTTCTTCTTGCTGGTGAACGCGGTGAACTCGATCTCGGTGATCTCGGCGTCGGAGATCCAGCGTTCCTCCTCGGCGTCCCAGACGGCGCTGGCGTACTTGATCGGCGTCCAGGCGTCCTCGGGGATCTGCGCGATGGCCTCGCGGATCGTCTTCGTGACCGCGACGGCCAGGGAGAAGGCGGCGCCTGCCTTGCGGCACACAGAAACGACCTTGTGGGAGAAGTACGCCGAGTCCGCGCGGACGACGACGCGGGCGGTGATGCCCATGGCCCGGACCGTGGCCAGTGCCTCGCGCAGCAGACTGGCGGCGCCCTTGCCGGAGCCGGCCGAGCCCTTGCGCAGTCTGGTGGCGACGATCACGGGTGCGCAGGTGGAGGTCTTCACGGTGACGATCTGGAAGTGCAGGCCGCGCTGCTTGGTGTAGCCGAAGGAGGCGCCCTGCTTGGCGGGGCCGTAGACCTGCTTGACCTTGGAGTCGATGTCCACGAACACCACCTCGTCCGTCGTGGGGACCAAGCCGGTGTGTGCCGCGAGATTGCAGGTGAACGCCCGTGCGGCGGACTCCAGTTGGCGCACATGCCCCCAGGTGAAGGCGCGCAGGAAACTGCCCAGCGTGGACGGCGCCCGCACCCCGCCGAACAGGCGCGGCAGCCCGCCGTGGCGCAGTACGTCCAGGTCGTCGATGCTGTCCGCCCCGGCGACCATGCCGCCCACGATCGACATGGCTTTCGCGTCGGCGGCCGTACCGGCCCCGTTCTTCGCACCGGTCAGGTGGACCTTCTCGGCCACCAGCCGGGGCAGACCGCACCGCTCGGCCAGCCG
>NZ_JBEOTA010000099.1:0-1543 GCF_040303265.1 Streptomyces sp. NPDC096040 | reverse complement strand
CCTCAGACAGCGAGATTGACACGGCAGAAGGCCCAGGACCTGACACCCGAACAGGGTAGCAACTTACCCTCGTGATTTCTGGCGCACCACACTAGGCTGAGAAGGGTCTTCCGACAGCTGCCCAGGCGGCCCGGCCCGGGACGGTCGTGACCGGGCCGGGTGGCGGCTCCGTCGGCTGCGCGGTGGTCTCCGGGCGCCCGCGCTATCCGTCCCCCAGGCGTTCGTCGGCCGGCAGACGGTCGCACCCCCCGGTGAGTGACGCCGCGCTTCCCACTGCCCCTTCTCACCTGTCTGAGGGGAACCCGGCGGCAAGGTAGGCAGACAGCTGCCCTGGCGCGTCTTCCTGGAGGAGGTGACCCGCCCCGTCGATCCAGTGCAACTCGGCGTGCGGGATGCGCGCGTGCAGCCACTCCGCGTACTTCGGCGGCAGGATGCGGTCCTCGCGGCCCCAGATGATGCGCACCGGAAGTGACATGGTGCCCAGCAGGTTCTCGTACGCGGCGGTGTCCGCCTGCCTGATCTGGCTGTACTGGCGGTAGAACGCGGCCTGCCCTTCGGCCTCCCGCCACGGTGCGAGAAAGGCGTCGAGGACCCCCGGCCGGAAGCCGGTGTGCGTCGCGTGCCGCATGTGGCTGGCGACCAGTGCTTCGTGCGCGTAGTCCGGAAGCTGCTGGAGGACGTCCGCGTGTTCCAGGATGAGCTGGAAGAGTCCTCGCTCCCACTCACCACCGCTCACTGCGTCGAAGAGGGTCAGGTCCCGGTACTTCCGCTCCTCCAACAGCAGCGTTCGGAGTGCCACGGCCCCGCCGATGTCGTGGGCGACGACGCTGGGGCAGGACAGCTCCCAGTGGTCGAGGAGCCGGGCAAAATTTCTCGCGTGAGCCGCCAGGCTGAGGTCCTGGCCCTCACGCTGGTCCGACTGGCCGAAGCCGAGGTGGTCGAAGACGAAGACCGTGCGGGTACGGGCGAGCGCTGGAGCGATGTCCCGCCAGAGAAACGAGGAATATGGGGTGCCGTGAACCAGCACGACCGGGTCTCCGCTGCCGAGGATCTTCCACCGCACCATCCCCTCAGGAGTCTCGAACTCCTCGCCGAGTGTCCAGTTCACTATTGCTCTCCTCTTCTGCGGCATGACCAGCACCTTTCACGTTCTGGACGCCCCCCAAACCTGTCGACAAAGACGTCACAACAACTCCTCGCGGCCGCCTGGCGTGTCCCAGGGCCCGGCGGACGGACGGCAACTCCCCTCCTCCACCTACTACCGCTGGCGCCGGGCCGAGAAGGAACCGTGCGAGCGGCGCCGCCAGGACGCCGAGCTGACCGGGAAGATCCGTCAGGTCCACGCCGACTCCGGCGGGATCTACGGCTCGCCCCGCGTGCATGCCGTCCTCAAGCGCGAGGGCGTCCATGTCGGCCGCAAGCGCGTCGAACGGCTCATGCGCCAGGCCGGCCTCGCAGGGATCAGCCCCCGCCGGGGCAAGGGCTTCACCCGACGTGACCCGGATGCCGACCTTGCCCCTGACCTGGTGCAACGCGACTTCAC
>NZ_JBEOTA010000098.1:0-1575 GCF_040303265.1 Streptomyces sp. NPDC096040 | reverse complement strand
CTAGTACTCCAGCAGTACTTCGTGGCTTGACCTGGGGAAACGTCGAGCGGTGGGAGTATAGCGGGCAGGAAGTCGTCACGGACGGCTTCTGCCCGCACGCCCCTCGAAGGAGTGCCCACGACGTCGGTAGTGGCAGCGTCGGGCCACCGCTTGGCGTCGTCGGCGCCAGTGCGACCAGCTCAACACGTGGGTGAGGGGGTGAAGGTCTCGGGGTGTGTGAGCTGCCAGGAGTCGCCGCACTTCTGCCACGGTGAGCTCGATGACCACGGCATCCTCACCGGGGGATCCCCTTTTTCGGCTGCTCGCGCGCTCATCGCAGCGAGGAAGGTGTGGGCGAGCATGGCCAGGGTGATGTGCCGGTACCAGCCGACGTAGCGGCGGACTTCGTACTCGTCCAGGCCGCACTCGTTCTTCGCTGCCTGGAAACACTCCTCGATGGCCCACCGGGCGCCGGCGACGCGCACCAGTTCGTCCACTGCGACATCCAGCGGTGCGTAGCCGAGGTAGTAGGCGATCTCGTCCGGCCGGCTCAAGCTGCGCCGTGCCAGCGCCCACCGTCGACGGATCAACACGCCGTCCTGGTGGTCGTACTCGGCCACTGGGCGCAACTGGACGGCCGCCCAGTCGTATTCGCGCTGTCCCTTCGCGCCCGCGCCGCAGGAACGGCGTTCCCATGCCTGGTCGGGGGCCCGTTCGAAGGCCCTGTCGATGCGTGGGCCGGCCAGGGAGAACTGGGACTTGGGGACGGCGAGAACGTAGCCGACGCCGGATGTTTCCAGCATCCGGCGGAAGCGGTTGTCCTGTCCGTAGGCGGCGTCCGCCGTGACCCAGGCGATCGGCAGCGGCGAGGCCAGCGCCCTGCGGACCATCGTCGCCGCGAGGGTGTTCTTGGTGGCGAACTCACGCGCGTCGGGGACCTTGGCGGCGCGGCAGCGGTCGCGGTCGTCGGTCCAGGACTTGGGCAGGTAGAGCTCGCGGTCCACCAGGGCGCGGCCGGCTGTGCTGGCGTAGGCGGCGAAGACGCCGATCTGGCAGTTCTCGGTGCGGCCGGCGGTGCCGGAGTACTGCCTTTGGACGCCGGCGGAGGTAGTGCCCTTCTTCAGGAACCCGGTGTCGTCGATGATCAGTACCCCGTCGGGGCGGCCGAGGTGTTCGGCGACGTAGGTCTGCAGGTCGTCGCGGATGTCGTCGGGGTTCCAGCGGGCTCGGCAGAGCAGGTGCTGCAGTCCGTCGGGGGTGGCATGGCCGGCGTGTTCGGCAAGTTGCCAGCTGTTTTTTCGGGCCACCGGGGCGAGTAGTGCGCGCACGTAGTCCCGCATGCGGCGGCGTGGTTCGACACGGCCGAAGTGGCGCCCGATGGTGGTGAAGAGGTGGTCCAGGTCGCGGTCCCAGGTCTCGGCTGCCTGTTCGGTGATCACGACCCGAGACTTCCCAGGCCCGGGGCGACCTTGCCGTCGTGGGCACTCCTTCGAGGGGCGTGCGGGCAGAAGCCGTCCGTGACGACTTCCTGCCCGCTACACTCCCACCGCTCGACGTTTCCCCAGGTCAAGCCACGAAGTACTGCTGGAGTACTAG
>NZ_JBEOTA010000096.1:0-1601 GCF_040303265.1 Streptomyces sp. NPDC096040 | reverse complement strand
GTTCGGCGGTGTCCTACTCTCCCACAGGGTCCCCCCTGCAGTACCATCGGCGCTGTAAGGCTTAGCTTCCGGGTTCGGAATGTAACCGGGCGTTTCCCTCACGCTATGACCACCGAAACACTATGAAACTGAACTGCCGCACCACACCCTGTGGCCCAGGACATGGGGCTGTTCGTGGTTTCAGAACCAACACAGTGGACGCGAGCAACTGAGGACAAGCCCTCGGCCTATTAGTACCGGTCACCTCCACACCTCACGGTGCTTCCAGATCCGGCCTATCAACCCAGTCGTCTACTGGGAGCCTTACCCCATCAAGTGGGTGGGAATACTCATCTCGAAGCAGGCTTCCCGCTTAGATGCTTTCAGCGGTTATCCCTCCCGAACGTAGCCAACCAGCCATGCCCTTGGCAGAACAACTGGCACACCAGAGGTTCGTCCGTCCCGGTCCTCTCGTACTAGGGACAGCCCTTCTCAATATTCCTGCGCGCGCAGCGGATAGGGACCGAACTGTCTCACGACGTTCTAAACCCAGCTCGCGTACCGCTTTAATGGGCGAACAGCCCAACCCTTGGGACCGACTCCAGCCCCAGGATGCGACGAGCCGACATCGAGGTGCCAAACCATCCCGTCGATATGGACTCTTGGGGAAGATCAGCCTGTTATCCCCGGGGTACCTTTTATCCGTTGAGCGACGGCGCTTCCACAAGCCACCGCCGGATCACTAGTCCCGACTTTCGTCCCTGCTCGACCCGTCGGTCTCACAGTCAAGCTCCCTTGTGCACTTACACTCAACACCTGATTACCAACCAGGCTGAGGGAACCTTTGGGCGCCTCCGTTACCCTTTAGGAGGCAACCGCCCCAGTTAAACTACCCATCAGACACTGTCCCTGATCCGGATCACGGACCCAGGTTAGACATCCAGCACGACCAGACTGGTATTTCAACGACGACTCCACAACCACTGGCGTGGCCGCTTCACAGTCTCCCAGCTATCCTACACAAGCCGAACCGAACACCAATATCAAACTGTAGTAAAGGTCCCGGGGTCTTTCCGTCCTGCTGCGCGAAACGAGCATCTTTACTCGTAGTGCAATTTCACCGGGCCTATGGTTGAGACAGTCGAGAAGTCGTTACGCCATTCGTGCAGGTCGGAACTTACCCGACAAGGAATTTCGCTACCTTAGGATGGTTATAGTTACCACCGCCGTTTACTGGCGCTTAAGTTCTCAGCTTCGCCACACCGAAATGTGACTAACCGGTCCCCTTAACGTTCCAGCACCGGGCAGGCGTCAGTCCGTATACATCGCCTTACGGCTTCGCACGGACCTGTGTTTTTAGTAAACAGTCGCTTCTCGCTGGTCTCTGCGGCCACCCCCAGCTCAGACCGTAAAGATCATCACCAGGTGTGGCCCCCCTTCTCCCGAAGTTACGGGGGCATTTTGCCGAGTTCCTTAACCATAGTTCACCCGAACGCCTCGGTATTCTCTACCTGACCACCTGAGTCGGTTTAGGGTACGGGCCGCCATGAAACTCGCTAGAGGCTTTTCTCGACAGCATAGGATCATCCACTTCACCACAATCGGCTCGGCATCAGGTCTCA
>NZ_JBEOTA010000095.1:0-1687 GCF_040303265.1 Streptomyces sp. NPDC096040 | reverse complement strand
CTAAGCCTTGATCCACCGGTCAGCGCCTTGTGGATAGCGGCTAGGAAAACGAGGAAGTGCCTTGTGACCTGCAATGATGGGAGTTCTTGAGGCTCCACCAGGCACGATCGGCAAGGCACTTCCGAGATGCAAGTTTCCCATACGTCGGCGGCGGTCTCCGCTGCGTTCGATGATCCGAATCTGATCGCGCATGCCGGGCTCGTCCCGGTGATGCGGCTGGCCGAGCGGTGCGGTCTTTCGCGTCTGGTGACCGAGAAGGTGAAGCTGACCGGCGCGAGCAACGGCGCGGGTGCGGCGGCGGACGCCAAGGTCACCAGCATCGTCGCGGGCATGTCCGCAGGCGCGGACAGCATCGACGACCTTCACATCCTGCGCCATGGTGCGATGCCGGCCGTGTTCGCGGGTATCCGTGCCCCGTCCACGCTGGGCACGTTCCTGCGCTCCTTCACCCACGGTCATGCCCTCCAACTCCACGCTGTGCACCGCAGGTTCCTGGCCGCGCTGGCCGCGCACACTCCACTTCTGCCCGGCGCGGGCGAGGTGGCGTTCATCGATGTCGACTCCACCCACAAACGGGTCTACGGCCGGACCAAGCAGGGCGCCGAGTACGGCCGGTTCAAGGGCATCCGCACCCTGCACCCGCTGCTCGCCACGATCTGCACCCCGCACGCGCGGCCGGTGATCGCCGGGGTCCGGATGCGACGCGGCAAAGCAGCAGACGCCCGAGGCGCCCCGAAATTCGTCAGCGAGGCCCTGGCCACCGCCGTCGAGGCCGGCTGCACCGGCCCCCGAATCCTGCGGGCTGATTCGCAGTTCTACAACGCCGGTGTGATCGCCGCCTGCCGCCGGGCCGGGGCCCACTTCTCGATCACCACCGGCATGAACCCGTCCATCAAACGAGCCGTCCACAGCATCCCCGACGAGGAATGGCAGCAGATCAGTTACCCGACCGCGGTGCCCGACCCCGAGACCGGTGAACTCATCTCGGACGCCGAAGTCGCCGAGATACCCCAATACACCGCCTTCTCAAGCCGAAAGAAAGCGGAGCGGGTCACCGCCCGGCTGATCGTCCGCCGGGTCCGTGACCTCGCCAAACCCGCCGTCGCGGGTGAGCAGGGCGAACTGTTCCCCGTCTGGCGCTACCACCCGTTCTTCACCGACAACCCCGCCGAGACCCTGCAGGCTGAGCGGGAACACCGCCACCACGCGGTGGTCGAACAGGTCATCGCGGACAGCAAAGCCTCCGCCCTGACCCACCTGCCATCGGGACACTTCCACGCCAACGCCGCCTGGCTCACCCTGTGGGCCATGACCTACAACCTGCTGCGGGCGACCGGCGCGCTCACCTCCGCCTTCCATGCCAAGGCGACCACCGCCACCCTCCGCACCCACCTGGTTCAAGTCCCGGCCCGGATCGCCCGCTCCGCACGACGCATCACCCTGCACCTGCCACACAACTGGCCCTGGCAGCACGCCTGGACACACCTCTTCGACACCGCCCACGACCCACCCGGACCGGCCTGACGACCCTGCCCACACCGCCCGCCAGGGCCCGACCGGAACCGAACCGTGGAAACGCTGGACAGACCAGCGGATGCCACCTGCCCGCCCACAATCACCACCCCGAAACCGGCTCAGGATCAGTCAGAAGATCACTTTCAGACCACGTCGGTGGATCAAGGCTAAG
>NZ_JBEOTA010000094.1:0-1718 GCF_040303265.1 Streptomyces sp. NPDC096040 | reverse complement strand
CTAGAAGGCTGCTGAAAATCTCGGGTTCTGGCCCCGGCTCGGTGGAGTTGGGGCCAGTCTTGTAGGCATGCAGGGGGAATGGGCCGGGGAGATGGTCGGGCCGGATGTGTGGGAGACCTGCCGGGAGTTGATACCGGCCGGGAGCGTGTTCGCGTTTCTGGCCGAGCATCGGGAGGCACTGTTTCCGCCGGGGATGTTCGCCGACATGTACCCCTCGTCCAACGGTCGTCCGAGTCTGCCGCCGCAGGTCCTGGCCGCGACCGTGGTGCTGCAGAGCCTGCAGGGGCTGTCGGACTTCGAGACGGTCCAGGAGTTGCGGTGTGATCTGCGGTGGAAGGCCGCGTGCGGGCTCGGTTTGTACGACATGGCGTTCGATCCGTCGCTGCTGACGTACTTCCGGCGCCGGCTGCGCCACTCGGCCGATCCGATGCGGGTCTTCACCAAGGTCAGGGAGGTCGTGGCCGCGACCGGGGCGCTCAAGGGCAGGCAGCGGCGGGCGCTGGACTCCACCGTCCTCGATGACGCGGTGGCCACCCAGGACACCGTCACCCAGATCATCTCCGCCATCCGCCGGGTGATCCGCGAGGTCCCCGGGGCCCAGGAGGTGGCCGCGGAGCACTGCCGCGCGCACGACTACACCGACCCGGGCAAACCGAAGATCGCCTGGAACGACGAGCAGGCGCGCGCCGCGCTGGTCGATGCCCTGGTCACCGACACCCTCAACCTGCTCGGGCACCTGCCCGAGCAGGAGCTGGGCGAGAAGGCCGCGAACGCGGTGGGCCTGCTGGCCCTGGTCGCCGGGCAGGACGTGGAACCGGCCGAGGACTCCGACGGACGCGACGGACGCTGGCGCATCGCCCAGCGCACCGCGCCCGACCGGACGGTGTCCACCGTCGATCCCGACGCCCGGCACATCCACAAAAACCGCACCCGCCACCAGGACGGCTTCAAAGGACACGTCTCCTTCGAGCCGGAGAGCGGGCTGTTCACCGCCGTCGCTGTCACCGGCGGCTACGGTCCCGGCAACCACGAAGCGGCCGTTGCCCGTGATCTGCTGGACGGGGAGGACGAGGGACAGGAGTTAACCGTGCTCGGCGACTCCGCCTACGGCACCGGCGAGCTGCGTGAACAACTGCAGGCCGAGGGCCACACCCTGGTCATCAAACCACCGCCGCTGCGGCAGGTGGTCCCCGGCGGCTTCACCATCGACGACTTCCGCATCGACCCGGCGGCCGGCACCGCGACCTGCCCGGCCGGACACACCGCCAACCTCGGCCAGGTCAAAGCCGACGGGGCCCGCACCGCCCAGTTCAAACGCCTCTGCACCCACTGCCCCCTGCGCGGGCGCTGCACCACCTCCAAGACCGGACGCACCCTCAACGTCCACCCCCAGCACGAACTGCTGACCGCCGCCCGAGCGCAGGCCGCCACCGACACCGCCTGGCAGGACGAATACCGCAGATGGCGGCCCCCGGTCGAACGCGCCATCGCCTGGCTCGTCGCCCACGGGCACCGCCGCGTCCGCTACCGAGGCGTCATCGCCAACAACATCTGGCTCCACCACCGCGCAGCCGCACTCAACCTCCGCCGACTGATCAACCTCGGACTCACCCGAACCGGCACCACCTGGCACCTCACCCCAGCCACCGCATAGCGAAAAGGGCCGCCCGGCCCACGGCCGGACAGCCCCAACAACAAGATTTTCAGCAGCCTTCTAG
>NZ_JBEOTA010000093.1:0-1916 GCF_040303265.1 Streptomyces sp. NPDC096040 | reverse complement strand
ATACCCGCTCGCTCGTCATCGATCTTTACGTAGAGTGCGGTCACGAGGGTGTCCAGGTTCGTCGTCACAAACGATCATGGACACCCTCTCCCCGCACCCGCAAGCATTCGGAAAGACTCGTCTAGGCGAGCGGACTTCTGCGGAACCCCGGGCCCAGGCCGAGCAGACGGCCCAGGCGCCCGCGTAGAGCTTGCCGCGCGCCCCGGGGCTGACGGTCCGCCGGCCCCGGGTCGTGCCCTGATGCTCAAAACCTCCTCAGAACCAGCATGCGCAGCAAGCGGGTGGGCGATTCTTCCCACAGACCGTTCTGTATGGGCGCGGGTGGTGAGAGGGGAACCGTGTCAGGACCAGACAACATCGCACGTCTCATCGGAGCTAGCGCGGCTCTGGTCTCCGCCGCGAACATGGCGGTGTCGTACGCCACCTACAAGCGCAAGCGGCCACGGCTTTCAGTGACGCACAGCGGTAGCACGCTCATCAGCGCGACCCCGGGCGGCAGGACACTCCATGTTCGGCGGTCGGTCGAACTCGTGCTGGAGAACCGAGGCGAGACAGAAGTGCGGATTCGGGACGCGGTGCTGTGGGCACGCGTAGTTCCCGAACGCCGAGCCCTGGGCCCCTGGGCCAAGTACTCCACCCTCGTTGGCTGTGAGTGGTTGTCCTTTCCGGAGAAGAGCAACGCGCACCCGCTGGCTAGCCCGGACATCACGGAGTTTCCGATCCGGCTCACAGGCTTCCGGGACGAGATGGTTTCGCTCCGTCTGCCTGAATGCCTCGCTGCGTGGGGTTCACCCTCCGGGCCCGTGAAGTATCGGGTCGCCGTGTCCATGCTTACCGGTCGGAGCATCTACACCGAGTGGTGCCGACTCCCGGAGTCGTGGCTGCCGTGCTGCTGCCCTACATGTGAACGGGACGGGGCACAGCTGAGCTTTGACGATGTCCAACAGGGCGACTAGTACTACAGCCGGTGGTTCACGTGACGTGACGGTGGTTGGCTCGTTGCTCCGTTCGTGGGGTTGAAACTGCCGCTGGGCGTGGTGCGGACTGATGAGTTGAGTGAGGCCGAAGTCCGGGCCTTGGAGGGTGAGTTGGAGGCGCTGTGCGCCTCGGTGGACGATGTGTTCGCGCGTCCGGCCTCCCGGGAGAATCTGCGGGCGATGGTGCGCGGGCTGCTGAGCGAGGTGCCGCGCAAGAACCTGTGGCAGCTCGCGGAGGCGGCTGGCCACCCCAACCCGGACCGGTTGCAGGGCTTTTTAGCCAAGGCCGCGTGGGACGCGGACGAACTGCGCGACCGGGTCCGCGCCTTCGCGGTCGCCGCCCTGGCCGCCGACGACGCGGTGCTGATCGCGGACGAGACCGGCGACATCAAAAAGGGCACCAAGAGTGCCGGGGTGCAGCGGCAGTACACCGGAACCGCGGGCAGGGTCGAGAACGCCCAGGTCAGCGTGCACCTGTCGTACGGATCCGGTAAGGGCCGCACCCTGATCGACAGCGAGCTCTACCTCGGCAGGAACTGGGCCGGCACCTCCGCGGAGCACGAACGCCGCTGCGCCGAGCAGGGCATCCCGCCCGAACGCGCGAGCGCGGTGGCCACCAAACCGGAGCTGGCCCGGCGGATGCTGGAACGCGCCCTGGCGGCCTCGGTGCCGTTCACCTACTTCCTGGCCGACGAGGCATACGGGCAGTGCCGGGCGCTGCGCGCCTGGCTGGAGGAACACCACGTCCGCTACGTGCTCGCCATCCCGAAAACCGAGGTGCTGCCGCTGCCCGACGGCCGCACCCGGCAGGCCCGCGAGCTGCGGGCGCTGGTACCCGAGGAGACCTTCGAGCGCCGGTCCTGTGCGGACGGCGCCAAGGGCCCGCGCGAGTACGACTGGGCGGCTGTTCAACTCGCCCCCACTGCACATGACTTGGAG
>NZ_JBEOTA010000092.1:0-1962 GCF_040303265.1 Streptomyces sp. NPDC096040 | reverse complement strand
CACCGCAGGCCGGACGGCCATCCACCTGGATTTCTGGTGGCCATCAGCCGGGACTCAACTGTCCGCACACCTGGACTTTGCCACGGCCGCCCACACTGGCCGCGGCACAGCCCGACCCTTCCGGGAGCAACTGACTAGCTGCTCGCCTGCCCGGTCCGTGCAAGGCCCCTGAGGAGGCGAGACCCGAATGCGCCGCAAAGTTTCGTTGACGGAAGGCGAAGTCCAGCAGGTCTCGGCCGCCTGCGCCCGGGCTATGAGCGGCGTGGACACGGTCTCCGGCGAGTATCTGTCCGAGGCGGTGCTGGTGGAGCGTGCCGGGTGGCTGACCGGCCTGGTCACCGGGCTCGCGGACGCGGTGGTGCGGGAGCACTGGAATCACGGTGATCTGGCCCGGCTCGCGTCGGGGAGGGACGGGGCGGGGGCGGGGTTGCCGGCGCGGGCGTGGATGGCGTTGCGGCGTCTGGGCTGGAGTGCACCGGTTCCGGCGGGGCGCTATCTGCCGGACCGGGTGGTGCGGGTGGTGCAGGAGCAGGCGGGTCGGGTGTTGCGGTCGGTGTGGTGGCGTGCCCAGATCACGGCGGCGGTCCTGGCGACCTGGCCGGCCGATCCCGAGCGTCGTACCGAGGCCGAGTGGGAGGCGCTGCGGGCCGTCCTGCCCGAGGACGGGGGCGTGGTGGCGGGTGCGGTGATCAAGGCCCGCACCCGGCAGGCCGCCGCCTACCTGAAGAAGCACGGGCGCCTCCCCGCCGGCATCACCGCTTGCGAAGAAGCGCCGGGCGTCGGCGGCCAGGTGGTTCTTGCGGCGGTCGACAAGCAACTGGCCACTGTGGAGCGGTGCGCGGAGGACCCGTTCCGGTACGGGGTGCTCACTGTGCGGCTGCCGCTGCGCCCCGATCCGGTGTCGCGGAAGGACTGGCCTGCGGTCCGCATCCGGTTCCGTATCCCGCCCCACGTCCCCGCCGACGCCGCCCTGTGCCTGCCCACCCTCCGTATCCGGGACGGACGGTTGTTGCTCGACGTGCCCTACGCCCACCCCGTCCCCAAGGCCGAATCGTCCGGGCACCGGGTCGCGGTCGCCTTCGACTGGGGGCTGAACACCCTGCTCACCGGCGGCACCCTCACCCTGACCGGTGGCGCACAGCCCCACGTGACGGCCGGGGCACGGTCGGTGGCTTTCCGGGCCGATGGGGTGCTGGCCAAGGGGCACCGGCTGCGTATCCAGGGCGAGCATCTCACTGCCCGCATCGAACGGCTCAGCACCCTGGCCGCTTCCCGGCGTGAGCGCGGCATGCGTCCCGATCCGTGGCAGAGCGCGAAGCTCGCGGTTCTGGAGGTGGAGCGGGACCGGATTTCGAAGCGCAGGTCGCGGTTGAATACGGCGCTGGCGAAAGCCGCAGCCCGGTTCATGGTCGACCACGCCCTCGCGGCCGGAGCCACCGTCATCTACCTCGAAGACCTCCGCGACATGGAGGCCCGTGGCAAGGGCCGCACCCTCAACACCCGCCTCTCGCAGACCGTGCGCGGGGCGATCGTCACCCACACCCGCCACCGGGCCACCGCGCACGGCATCGCCGTGGTCATCGTCCCGCCCCGCGGCACGTCGAAGAACTGCCCGCGCTGCCTGACCACCTTCCGCCACCACATGGCCCCTGACCGGTCGGCCACCGGCTGGGCCTGGGCCACCTGCCCGAACGAGACGTGTGGTTACAGCACCGGACGGGACCAGGCTGCCTGGCAACGCATCGGCGCCCGGGGCCTGACCCACCAGCACACCACTCGCCTCGACCGCACCAGCGACACCTACCTGATCCGCACGGTCATCGAGGCCCTGGACCGTGCGAGCACGGTCCTCCCCGAGATTTCGGACCGCACCAAGAGCGCTCCGACGATGAAACGCCCCGCGCCCGGTCAGCGACGCGGGGTCCCCGCCCCACCCGGTCCTCGTACTCCGCCACCGGCGGG
>NZ_JBEOTA010000091.1:0-2108 GCF_040303265.1 Streptomyces sp. NPDC096040 | reverse complement strand
GGCTGGTGATGCCGTGCCGCAGGTAGTCGTGCGTACGGCGCTCGGGCATGCCCGGCATCATCGGCAGCACCGGCTGGGAACGGTCCAGCGC
This sequence comes from Streptomyces sp. NPDC096040, assembly GCF_040303265.1. Lineage (NCBI taxonomy): Bacteria > Bacillati > Actinomycetota > Actinomycetes > Kitasatosporales > Streptomycetaceae > Streptomyces > Streptomyces sp. NPDC096040. The sequence continues at coordinate 2,017 of NZ_JBEOTA010000091.1, read as the reverse complement.
CTGGGTGAGTCGGCGGCGGGGATTTCACCCGCCGCCGCTCTCAGAACCGTGCGTAAACCTCTCGGCTTACACGGCTCCCATCGTCCAGTCGTCCACAGTCACGGCTTGACGAGCTTCCAGTGGGCGAAGAGTCCTGGGAACCGTCGCGCATGACGGCCCAGCGCCTCTCGCGCCCGCGCCCGCTTGTGCCGGAACCGCTTGTACTTGCGGACAAGCCACCGCACCAGATAGTCGTTGATGCGGTTGAGGCTGGAACGCAACGCGGTCGGATGGAACCGGCCGAAGTAGTTGATCCAGCCCCGCACGACCGGGTTGATCTCCCGGGCGAGCTGCTCCAGGGTCGTGTCACTGCGCAGGTGCAGCCGCCAGCGGCGGATCTGCACTCTGATCAGCTTGGCGGCCGCGTCGCTGACGCCCGGATTGAAGCCGAAGAAGTACTCCCCGCGCTTCGTCCGGAGCCTGCGCACGCGAAACCCGTACCCCAGGAACGTGAACGAGGTGTGCTCAGCCGAGCCGCGCCTGTTCCTGTCCTTGCAGTACACGATGCGGGTTTTCTGGGGATGCAACTCCAGGCCCCCGCACTCGGCCAGCCGCTCGGCGATGGCCTGGCGCACATGATGCGCCTGGACCTCGTTGCGGCAGTGGACCACCACGTCGTCGCAGTACCGTTCGAACTGGATGCCGGGATACTCCCGGGACATCCAGGCATCGAACGCGTAGTGCATGAACAGGTTGGACAACACGGGCGAGACCGCTGAGCCCTGCGGGCTGCCACGGTCCCGGGCGAGCAGGCTGCCGTCCGGCCGCTGGAGCGGGGCCTTCAGCCACCGCTCCACATACAGCAGGACCCACCGCTGGTCGGTGTGGTGGGCGACCGCCTTGAGTACAAGGTCATGATCAAGGTTGTCGAAGAAGCCCCGGATGTCCATATCGATCACCCAGTCCGTTCTCCAGCACCGCTCCCGGCACACCGCGACCGCATCCAGTGCACTACGCCGGGGCCGATAGGCATAGGAATCCGGGTGAAACACAGGCTCCACCAGCGGCTCCAGCACCATCGCCACCACCGTCTGCGCGATTCTGTCCGCGACCGTGGGCACACCGAGGACCCTGACCCCGCGTCCTCCCGGCTTGTCGACCTCCACCATCCGTACCGGCGGCGGAAAATAACAGCCCGACGACATGCGATTCCACAGCTTGTAGAGGTTGCCCCGCAGGTCAGCCTCGAACTGCTCGATCGACACCCCGTCGACGCCCGCCGCGCCCTTGTTGGCCTTGACCCTCAAGTACGCCTCGAACACCAGGTGTTTCGAGATCTCGAACGACTTCGATCCGCTCGTCTGGTTCATCCCGGGCACTCCGGTTGGCCACCAAGCAGACCCGGACGATCCGTCCCCTTCGCTCCGCCCGCATTACCGGGCCTCATCGCTCCTACGAGACGGTCCGCCTCCGTGCCCCGCATCGGTACTCGGCCCCTCGCGGTTTTGTCCGCTTGGGGTTCTCCCTCTCGCCGCCGGCTCAACCGGCCGGAGGCAGTATCGGGGCGACAGGTTCCCACGTTCCGTGCAAGAGCCCGGGCCAGACTCACGCCGCCTCCATGCCGGACGCCGTCCGGGCAGTCGGCAGGCTCCCCCCGGACTTGTCCCGGAGCCCAGATCATGCCCCGGTTTCGACGCCACTGAGAAAATTTACGACACGTCATCAGCGGTTCGCTCACGCTCGCCTTCCTGACCCACACCTGACGCGATCACTGCCGCGCCTTTTCCCGCAGCGCTCACCACCCCGGCACTTAACCGGCGCAGCCTGCGGTGGTTTGGAACCTCCCCCTGCAGGGCGACCCCGGAGGACCTACCTCCATCTCCTGCACAGCACCGCTTCCAGAAGCAGCTCCACCAACGCCTCCTTCAGCGTTCGTGGCACACGATCTGGCTCTTCTCGTCGACGCAGAGCACGACCGCCCGTTCGGGCGGGTTGTGGTACAGGCCGACGACGTCGACGACCTTGTCCACGAACTGTG
>NZ_JBEOTA010000090.1:0-2278 GCF_040303265.1 Streptomyces sp. NPDC096040 | reverse complement strand
TGGAGCTGGTCCGCCGCCTCATGCGCGAACTGGGCCTGGTGACCTGCCTGCCACGGCCGAAGAGGTTCAACCTCACTCAGGCTGCGGCCGGCCAGATGCCAGACCTCGTCGGCCGCGACTTCACCGCGGATGCGCCCGGTGAAAAGCTCGTCGGGTCGGGTAGCCGGAGGGAATCTCACCCTCCGGCTCCCACAGAACCGTGCGTAACAGTCTCCCATTACACGGCTCTTGCCACCCTGATCACCAGAAATTACGGCACAGGCGCCAATGCGCGAACATTCCCGGGTATCGCCTTGTGATCCCCTGGAAACAGTCCTTGGCTTTCTTGAACCCGGCCAGCCGTTTGTACTTTCTGCGGATCCAGCGCACCAGGTAGGCGTTGATGCGCCGCAGGAGGGGTTTCAGCGCGGAGTGATAGAACGCTCCGTAGTACTGCATCCACCCTCGCACGATCGGGTTGATGATGCGTGCGAGTTGAGCGAAGGTGTGACCCGTGCGCCGATGGATCCGCCACCCGCGCAATTCGGAACTGAGCCTCTTCAGGGCGTCCTTGCTGATCGCAGGCAGAAAGCACGGAAATGTCACCCCATGCTTGCTGCGCGCTGCGCGAGCGCGGAACGTGAACCCCAGGAACGTGAACGCCGTGTGCTCATACGAGCCCCGCCTGTTCGCGTCCTTGCAGTAGACGATCCGGGTCTTGTCGGGATGCAGACGCAGCCCGACCTCTTCCATCCGGTTCCCGATCGCCTCCACCAGTCTTCTGGCCTGGCGTTCGCTGACGCAGTGCACGACCGCGTCATCCACGTAGCGTTCGAAGGGGACGTTCGGGAACTCCCGAGCCAGCCACATGTCGAACGCGTAGTGCAGGAACAGATTCGCCAGCACGGGCGAAACCGATGACCCTTGCGGGGTCCCCCGGTCTCGCATCTGCAAGGTGCCATCGGGTAGTTGAAGCGGTGCCTCCAGCCATCGCCGGACGTACAACTTCACCCAAACGGCGTCGGTGTGCGCTTCCACAGCCTTGACGATGAGGTCCCAGCGGACGCTGTCGAAGAACTTCTGGATGTCGAGGTCGACGACCCAGTCCTTCTTCCAGCAGCGTTCTCGGCACTTTTCCACCGCGTCCAGTGCCGACCGCCCGGGCCGATACCCATAGGAGTCCGGATGGAACTTCGGTTCCACCTCGCGCTCCAAACGGGCGGCCACTACGGTCTGTGCAATTCTGTCCGCGACCGTGGGAACGCCGAGAATTCTGGTACCACCGCCATGCGGCTTCGGAATCTCCACCGCTCGCACCGGGGGCGGAAAGTAGCTGCCCGAGGACATTCGATTCCAGATCTTGAAGAGATTGCCCTTCAGATCCTTCTCGAAGTCCTCGATCGAGCAGCCATCTACACCCGGCGCCCCCTTATTTGCCCTGACCTTCTCCCATGCCTCCCATACTTCCCGCTTCGAGATCTCAAACGACTTCCCTGGCGACTTCAGCTCGCCCACCCGACTCCTCCCAGGACATACCCGGTTGATCGAACGAACACAGCCACGGATGACCCGGCCCCTTCGCTCCATCTCCATTACAGAGACTTCATCACTACTACGAGCCGGTCCGCCGGCGAGTCCCGCACTGGTACTCGATCCCTCGCGGTTTCCGCCGCTTCGGGACACTCCCTCTCCCTGCCCATAAGGCAGGACTATCGGGACTCGCCTTCCCACGTTCCACGTGAAAGCAGCAGACCAGACTCGCGTCGCCTCCATGCCGGGCACCGTCTGGCCAGTAGACGGGTGCCCGCCAGACTTGTCCTGGAGCCATATCTACACCCCCAGTTTCGATGCCATCTAAATACGTTTTCGACACGTCATCAGCGATTCGCTTGCGCTCGCCTTCCTGGTCCCCACCTGACGCCTCATGGGCGCCTTTTCCACATCGCTCACCACGACGGTCTTCAGCCAACGCAGCATGTGGCGGTTTGAAGCCTCCCCCCGCAGGGCGGCTCCGAAGGGCCTACCTTCATCTTTCACGCAGCACCGCATTCAAAGAGGTGCCGACCTACATTCCCGAACCTCTCTTCCTGCGTTCGTGGCACACCGACATTACCTATATCGCGACCGGGGAAGGCTGGCTGTACCTCGCGACGGTCATCGACTGCTGCACGAAGGAAGTCATCGGTTACGCGATGGACGACCACTACCAAACTCCGCTGATATCCAGGGCGATCCGCAACGCTGCACGGAACAGGAACATCTCGGCCGGCGCGATATTTCACTCCGACCGCGGAAGCAA
>NZ_JBEOTA010000089.1:0-2412 GCF_040303265.1 Streptomyces sp. NPDC096040 | reverse complement strand
CCTACGTCACACCGCCCGCGACTGGCGAAGGTCCCTGGCCGCCCTCGGCCTCACCGGATGAATCCGGACAGACCTCGATCATGCAAGGGACCCTGTACGTCACACCGCCCGCGACTGGCGAAGGTCCCTGGCCGCCCTCGGCCTCACCGGATGAATCCGGACAGACCTCGATCATGCAAGGGACCCTGTCCGCCAGACCGTGGCAGGAGTGGGCCGATACGGAAATCGCACCCAACTCGGGAGGGAAAGTCACCTATTTCGATGCCGGCCTCAAAGGCGTCTCCAACACAGAGGTAGCCGCGATCTGGGTCCCTTGCTACGCCCACGAAACGACGAGCAAGAAGCCCTGGAGCATGACGGTATTCGCCCACGCGTTGAAACCACTCGAAGCCTCAGCCAGTGAGTCTCGCAAGACCCTGATAGACCTGGCAACCTCCTTCGCCCGCCAGGCCCACAAGGACGCCAAATGCGATCTCCCCTCCAAACTCCCGAGTTGAGTACGAGACGCTAATCCGGCGCCTCCCGATTAGGCCCACTCGCTCGCGAAGGCCTGTGCGGAGTCAGCGCGTCACGGAATCCGACGACCGATCCATGTGATGCCCCTGTGACAGACGCGGAGATTCCAGTCACAAGCCGCGCCCCCCTGCGCCCCCCTCGTATGCTTCACCACCGACGTCGCAGCCAACTCGCGACGCAGCAGCTGTCAACGGGGGAGGGACCGCACATGGCGGCCACGGACGGCGAGGATGCCGCCGAACTGAAGAAGGGGGCCGAGAGGTTGCGTGGGTGTGCGCGGGAGGCTCGGGCCATAGCGCGGCTCGGGCCGTATCTCGATGACGCGGTGAAGAAGGCGAGTCCTCGCGCCGCCGCCTTCCGTACCGGTGACGACGCGAACGCGATCTGGCAAGGCCCGTTCGCCGACGAGTGCACGGCGACGCTGCGGAAGCGGCAGAGCAGCCTGAACAGCATGGCCGGTGCACTGCTCGCCGATGCCACGCGGTGGGAGACACAGGCCGACGAACTGGACCGGCAGGCCAAGGAGAAGGACAAGGCGAAGGCCGGTACGGGCGGCGGCAACTGATGGCGTTTCGAGGGTTCGACGCAGTCAAGCTGACCGGGCTCGCCAATGATCTGGACACGCTCGCCGCGCAGTCCGGGCGGCTGCACACCCAGCTCGCCTCCGTCCTGACCAGCGCCCAGCAGAACCTGCCGCCCGGGCAGAACGCCTCCCGCGATCCCGACCTCCAGGACCTCGTCGGTGACGTGGTCCCGATGCCGGCGATCTTCGGCGGGCGCCGGCGTCTGCCCGGTTCCCTCGGCGGGGAGCTGGGCGACATGCAGGCGTCCATGAAGCGTCGTATCAAGCAGCTGGAGGGGGCGCAGGAGCTGGCCGGGCGGAAGTATCCGTCAGGGAGAACAGCGTCTTCCTCGACGAGCAGCCCGCCGACGCGAAGAAGATCGACGAGGCGCTGCGTCATCTGCAGGAGCTGCAGGGCAAGGACTTCGGGACCAACGGCAACCGCGACGACCTGGAGAAGCTTTCCGGTGAGCTGGACGGGCTGACGGCCACAGAGATGGACGCACTGGTGTCGAAGGCCTCGCCGAAGGATCTCGCCTTCTACAACCAGCTGCTCAGCTCCACCGACGACTCCTTCTGGAATCCGTTCGACGAGAGCGGCCTGCCCGAGGACAGGCGCCGGGACACGCTGAGCCGGATGCTGTCCAAGATCGCACCGGAGAACTTCGGCAAGTTCCAGACCGCGTTCCCCGGCATGCAGCCGGACGTCACCAACACCGGCGCGTGGGAGCAGGGCGGGAACAACCAGAACGGCCAGACCAACAACGGCATCCACTGGGAGACGCCCTCCGACCCGTTGATCGTGGACGGCGTCTCGGCCGACGACGTCAACCAGCGCCAGTTCGGGGACTGCTGGTACGTCGCCTCGCTGGCCGGACTGGCGCAGAAAGACCCCAAGTTCATCGAGGAAGGCATCAAGCAGAACCCGAACGGCACGGTCAGCGTCCGCGTCTGGGACAAGGGCGGCAACTACCAGTGGGTCACCATGACCGCCGATCTGCCGACCGACAGCAACGGCTCCCCCATCACCACGTACGGCAACGGCGAGTCCTGGCCGGCGTACTACGAGAAGGCCTTCGCGATGGTCTACTCGGACGACGGCGACGGCGAGCGCGGCTACGGCGGCGTCGAGGGCGACGACCCCAAGAAGTCCGCGCCGTACCTCACGGGCAAGAGCGGCGACGACCTCACCACCGGCGGCTTCCTGGGCATCGGTGAGCACGAGGACAAGAGCCTGGCGGGGCAGGGTCCCTTGCATGATCGAGGTCTGTCCGGATTCATCCGGTGAGGCCGAGGGCGGCCAGGGACCTTCGCCAGTCGCGGGCGGTGTGACG
>NZ_JBEOTA010000088.1:0-2620 GCF_040303265.1 Streptomyces sp. NPDC096040 | reverse complement strand
TGTGGGCGGCCGTGGCAAAGTCCAGGTGTGCGGACAGTTGAGTCCCGGCTGATGGCCACCAGAAATCCAGGTGGATGGCCGTCCGGCCTGCGGTGTTCCTGATCGCTCCCTTATCTGAAGGAGACCCCTTCGTCCGGTTTGCTGGTGTTGCGAAGCATCAGCGAACCGGTCGAAGAGGTCCTGTGACGAAGTCTGACAGAGAGATCATGGAGATATTCGAGGCGTACGACCTGACCGAGACGGTCTGGTCGGCGGCCACCCTGACGGGACACGATCCGAAGACGGTCAAGCGGTATGTCGAGGCCCGAGACAGCGGGCGCAACCCGTACGAGCGCGAGCCGCGGCCGAAGATGATCGACGCGTTCCTGGAGAAGATCGAGGAGTGGGTCGAGCAGTCGAAGGCGACGATCCGCGCCGACGTGGTCCACGACAAGCTCGTGAAGATGGGCTACCGGGGCAGCGCGCGCTCGACCCGGCGGGCGGTGAACGCGGCGAAGACCGCGTGGAAGGCGGGCAAGCGGCGGACCTACCGGCCGTGGATCCCCGAACCGGGCCGGTGGCTGCAGTTCGACTGGGGCGAGGGTCCGCGCATCGGCGGCCGGCGGACCTGGCTGTTCTGCGCATGGCTGTCCTGGTCCCGCTTCCGGGTGGTGATCCCGGTCTGGGACTGCACCCTGGGCACGCTGGTCGCCTGCCTGGACACCACGTTGCGGCGGATCGGCGGGGCGCCGACGTATGTGCTGACGGACAACGCGAAGACGGTCACTGTCGAGCACATCGCAGGGATCCCGGTCCGGCACCCGCAGATGGTCGCCACGGGCCGGCACTACGGCTGCCAAGTGGTCAGCTGCGTCCCCTACGACCCTGAATCGAAGGGCGGCGCGGAGGCCACGGTCCGCATCGCGAAGGCCGACCTGGTCCCCACCACCGCGAACCTACTGTCCGCCTACGACTCCTTCGCCGAGCTCGCCGACGCCTGCCGGATCTGGTGCGACACAGTGAACACGCGCCGGCACCGGGCGACCGGACAGATACCGGCGGACCGCCTCGACATCGAACGCACCACCCTGCACATCCTGCCGGTCGAGCCCCTCGCACTCGCCCTGGGCGAGGAGCGGGTGGTCGGCTCGGACCGCACCATCAGCTTCAACGCGGTCCGCTACTCGACCCCGCCGGGATATACCGGCGCCCGGGTCTGGTGCCGGGTCGTCGGCGAGGAACTGTCCGTCACCGCCCGCACCAACTCCGGCGACCTGTCCGAGATCTGGCGTCACCAGCTGTCCACCCCCGGGGTCCCGCAGATCATCGACGCGCACTACCCCGACCATCCCGACGGCCGGTCCGTCCACCAGCCCCGGCTTCAGCCGCGCTCGGAGGCGGAGATCGCGTTCGTGAGCATCGGCCCGGGGGCCGGACGCTGGCTCAAAGAGGCTGGACCCGCAGGCGCCTCCCGGATCCGCGCCAAGATGGCCCGCGCCGTCGAGCTGGCCACCGTCCTGGGCAGCGACCGGGTCGACCAGGCCCTCGGGCTGGCGGCCGCGGCCGGGCGCTTCGCCGACGACGACCTGCTCTCGATCCTCGAGCACATCGCGGCGAGCAAACCCGCCGGCGAGGTCGTCCGCGCGGACGAATCCCACTCCGTCCAGAGCGGCACCATCGGCTGGCAGGCCCTGGGCCGGTGACCACCACCGAACCCCTGAACACTTCCTGACCGTACGTCACCCAAGAGAACGGCGCCTCCCGTGAGCTTCCCCCATCCGCCGGCCATCCCCGAGGAACTCGACAAGCTGATGCGCCGGATGCGCCTGCCCTACATGCGCAAGGCAGCACCCGACGTGCTGGCGACCGCCCGCGCTCAGCGGTGGGATCCCGCCGAGGTCCTGCGGCTACTGATCGCCGAGGAGGTCACCGGCCGCGACGCGGCCACCCGGCGCCTGCGACGGCACTCGGCGAACTTCCCCACCGGCAAGACCCTGGCCTCCTGGCGGGCCGAGGACTCCACCATCCCCGAACCCACCCAGAACTCCCTGACCACCCTGGAGTGGATCGGCCGCGCGGAGAACCTGGTGATCGCCGGCCCGTCGGGGACCGGAAAGTCGCACTTCACCGAGGGTCTGGCCCAGGCCGCGATCGAGAAGGACCTGCGGGTGGCCTGGTTCACCCTGGAGACGCTCGCCGCCGCGATCGGCAAGTCGAAGGTCGACGGGTCGATCGCCCGCACCGTCGCCCGGATCTGCCGGGCCGACTTGATCGTCATCGACGACATCGGCCTGCTTCCGGTCGGCGAGGACGCCGCCGAGGCGTTCTACCGCATTATCGACGCCGCCTATGAACGCCGCTCCATCGCGGTGACCAGCAACATCCACCCCTCAGGCTTCGACACGATCATGCCCAAGACCCTCGCCGGGGCAAGCACCGACCGCCTCATGCATCACGCTCACCTCGTGACCACCACCGGCGACTCACACCGCCTCGCCGAAGCCCTCGCCGGCAAGGGAGTGGTCCCCTTGAACTGACCCCCACCCCCAGGAACACCACTGGCCACAGGCATGGATTTCTGATGGCCACCAGCCGGGACACCCAACGACCACCCACCTGGGCATCTCAATGACCGTTGACA
>NZ_JBEOTA010000087.1:0-2754 GCF_040303265.1 Streptomyces sp. NPDC096040 | reverse complement strand
AGCTCAGCTCGCAGCATCACCAGCCCACTACAGAAGAGCCACCCCCCAACCGTAGCTGTTCAGCAGGCGTGGACGCGCATAGATCGCACGCCTGCCCCGGTCCACTAAACGGAACATAGGGGGATGAATGACCCAGCCAGCTCCCTCTTGGCTTCTATTGCTGTGAAGTTAGAGCAGCGCTGACCTGCGCGTCTGCGCATTGAACCCCTGCTGAACAGCTACCCCCAACCCTTTGCGCGGCAATTCCGCTGCCACGCCTGACGTGATCAGCTTCACATCCGCCAGTGATGGCCGAAAATGATCACCTCCGACGAGACGCATGGGAACCTGTCGCACAACGCAGTAGTCTTCAGCCTGATCAACGACCTTTGTGACCTTCCGGCTCGAATTCGATAGCGAGCCCAGGGCATCCGTCAAGGCTTTATCCAGTCATTCTGGACTGAATTTCACACTAAAGATCGGACTTCTCTTACGGCTTGCGGGAAGCGTTCATGATCGATACCGTTTCTGCATTCGCACATCCGTGTGAGTAAATACTAGTTGGAGGTTCGGTCATGCGTATTGCGCTGACTCGCCTTGTGGCGGTCGCGGCTGTTGCCGCGATCCCGGTCCTGGGCGCTACCAGCACGGCCGGCGCGGCCAGTTCGGTTGCGTCGATTGACACCGATTGCCCGCACAACGGCTACATCACCAACGGTGATACCTGTACGGTGCTGAGCAACGGTGTGCTGTACTTGCACGACGTGCCGAACGGATCCTATGTACAGCTGGCATACAGCAAGACTGGCGGCAGCGCCATCTCGGCGAAGCTTGGTTACGAACGCAATTCCACCAACCACTATGGTTCCTACAAGAGCATGAGCTCGGGGAACGAGTACTGGCAGACCTTCAGCCCGTCCGCAGTCAGTTGCGCCGTCGACATCGGCCTGATTTACGACAGCGGGTCGGGCTCGCAATTCCAGACTCCGCCCACCAAGGACTGCTAACCCTTTGCCTCTATGCCCCCGGACGACGCTGTGCGTCCGGGGGCTACGTCGCCGACTCCATCTTGAAGGGGCTCACCTTGCTTGAGGCCGTCTTCCGTGGGCACATATACACACTGGCCCTCGGTTGCGTATTCATTATCTTTGCGGGAACGCTGGCCTTCCGTATTGTCTCCGGTAGGGCCGCTCACCCCGCCCTGGTTGGCCTGTGGGTCTCCTCCCTGATCGGTGTCGTCTATCTGACTATGTGGTCGACCGGCGGCTCGCAAGGACCGGGCAGTTGCACGATCAACCGAGATCTGATCGAGCCATTCGCCGAGCAGCAAGGCCAAATGAACGTCGCCATGTTCGCCCCGGTCGGCGTGCTCGGCGTTCTTGCCACGCGACGCGTCTCTATGGCGGCTCTCATCGGCGTGGCGTTGTCAGCGTGCATTGAAACAACGCAGGGTGTATTCCCCATTCTCGGCCGGGCCTGCGACACCAGTGATTTTGTAACCAACTCCACGGGTGCAGTCATCGGTGCGCTGGTGGGTTGGGCCGTGGTCAAGGTGGAACGCCAAGGGAGTCCACCGCGTTGGGATCTTCAGCCGAAGGCGTTTGCTTTCGCTGCAATTCCTCTTATCGGTGTCTTGACTACCGCCTGGGTTGGCTATATCCAGCCGCATTCCGTGGCTCGCACCAGTGCGGTGGCTGATGCTGACAGTGCGCAGGTCCAGGCCGTCCGCAAGCAGCTGCAGCAGGCATTCGGCCGTTACTACTCCTTGCGTCGCGTCCAATTCAATTCTCAGGACGGTATCCACGGGACTGTCTTCGCATCCCTGCGCGACGGGACTCTTGAGATGTCCTGGCCGGGGCAGACCGACTTGACCGCAAGCATCGATATCTCGAATACCTCCGGCTTTCCCCTCGCCGGCGCGACCTCTGCCAAGACCGCTGCCAACGCGAAATCCCTAGCGCTCACCTACGCTCGAGGTCACTATCCGAGCGCCGTCACAGGAAGCAATGTCTCTGTCTCTGGCGTGGGCCAGGACGCTGCGCTGGGTTGGATCGTCAGTTTTCGCCGCCGTCACCATGGCATCCTGATGCCCATGCGCCTAGACGTCGAGGTCACTCGTTACGCCAAGGTGAGCCAGATGTCTGTGCGTCTGTTGCCTGACGTTGACATCCCCGATGCGAAGATCTCCCGGCAGAATGCGGCCAAGATCGTGAGACGCACGCAGCCCAATTGCCCGACCGCCAGCGCTGACGAACTTCTCGCAGTGCGGTCCCACGGAACGTGGCGGACCGTGTGGCGAGTCTCAGCCTCATGCAGTGACAGTACAAAACGTATCAATGTCAACGCAGTTACCGGCAGTATCGAATCCGTCGAATCGCGCCCCACTGTTCCCAGCGCTACCACTGGGAGCCGCACCAGTGGCTGACACGTTTGTCACCATTGATCAGGGTTGATCTAGATGGTGTCCCGCTGGGTGGTGCAGCCGATCTTGGTCAGGGCGTGTTGGTGGTGTTCGGTAGCGCGGGGGCGCTGTCGGGGAGCTCAGCGGGGTAAAGCTGATCCATGCTTCCCTCGGGCAGGTAGCGGCGGGGGAAAGCGATCCTTCGTCGTGCAGGGCACTTCCCCCCGTCTGGTGGACACCCGACGGGGGGAAGTGCCCTGGGGCCTTCCCCCCGTTCGAACAGGACGGCGGTGACCAGCCGCAGGAGGGCGTCGTCATTGGTGAAGACCTGGACGACGTCGACACGGCGCTTCACCGACTCAAGCAGGCGGAGG
>NZ_JBEOTA010000086.1:0-2810 GCF_040303265.1 Streptomyces sp. NPDC096040 | reverse complement strand
GCCTGGAAGCCGACCTCGCGAAGGCCCGCACGGTCATCGAGGTCCAGGGAAAACTCTCCGCGCTGCTCGACCAGTTCGCCACGGACAGCGCCCCGACCCGGAACGGCGAGAAGAACCAGTGACCCAAGCCCAGCTCGCGGCCGTGGCGTTCAACACCGCCCGCAACCAGGCCCTTGAAGAGCTCACCGGGCTGGTCGGACGCGTCCAGGCATGCGCCGCTCTCGGCGTGAGCCGTGCCACCTACTACCGCCAACACCGCCGAAGCCCCGCCCCGGCCAAGCCACGGCGGGAACGGCGCCGACACGCCCGCGCTCTCACACCCGAGGAGGAGATGCGGGTCCTCGACGTGCTCCATTCCCCGGGGTTCGCCGACATGGCGCCCGCCGAGATCTACGCGGTGCTCCTGGACCGGGGTGTCTACCTGTGCTCGGAGTCGACGATGTACCGGCTCCTGCGACGGCACGGGGAGGTCCGTGAACGCCGCCGCCAGGCGGTCCACCCACCCCGGACCGTTCCCGAGCTTGTCGCCGAGGGCCCGAACCGGGTATGGAGTTGCCGAGTAGCCGGGAGGAATCTCACCTCCCGGCCCTCACAGAACCGTGCGTAACAGTCGCCCGTTACACGGCTCTTGTCGCCCTGATCATCAGACCATCCAGAGCGCCATCGTCACGCGCCAGTGCGCGAACATGCCGGGGTATCGCTTCGCGATCTCCTGGAACTTCGCGATGGCCTTGCGCTTCGGCGCCAGCCGCTTGTACTTCTGTCGGATCCAGCGCACCAGATAGGCGTTGATGCGCCTCAAGACCGGGTTCATCTCCCACTGCCGGAAGCGGCCGTAGTAGTTGACCCAGCCCGCCACCACAGGATTGGTCCTGCGGGCGAGCTGCACGAAGGACAGGTCGGAGCGGGTGTGCAGTCGCCAGGACCGCACCTCCTGCCCCATCCTTTTCAGGGCTTCCTTACTGACGGCCGGCGTGAACGACAGGAACTGAACACCCTGTCGGTCACGGCTCAATCTGGCGTGGAAGGTGTAGCCCAGGAACGTGAACGCCTCGTGCTCGTGCGAGCCGCGGCGCTTGTCGTCCTTGCAGTACACGATCCGGGTCTTGTCCGGGTGCAGTTCCAGCCCGACCTCGACCATCCTGTTCCGGAGCGCGTCCAGGACCTCGCGGGCCTGACGCTCCGTGACGCAGTGCATGACCGCGTCGTCGGCATACCGCTCGAACTGGATGGTGGGGAACTCCCGGTCCATCCAGATGTCGAACGCGTAGTGCAGGAACAAGTTCGCCAAAACGGGAGATACCGGGGCTCCTTGCGGGGTTCCGCGCTCCCGCTGCCGCAGGGCTCCGTCGGGCATGACGAGCGGGGCGGCGAGCCACCTGCGCACGTACAACTTCACCCAGACGGCGTCGGTGTGTGCTTCCACGGCCTTGACCAGGAGGTCCCAGGGCACACTGTCGAAGAACCGGGCGATGTCGAACTCGACGACCCAGTCCCGTTTCCAGCTGCGTTCCCGGCATTTCTCCACGGCGTCCAAGGCCGACCGTCCGGGACGATATCCGTAGCTGTCCGGATGGAATACGGGTTCCACTCGCCGCATGAGATGCCGCGCCACAACGGTCTGCGCCACACGGTCCGCGACAGCGGGAATTCCGAGCATTCTCATGCCACTTCCGTGCGCCTTAGGAATCTCCACCGCACGCACCGGGGGAGGAAAGTAGGAGCCCGAAGACATCCGGTTCCAGACCTTATAGAGATTCCCTCTCAGGTCCTTCTCGAAGTCCTCGATGCTCTGCCCGTCCACTCCGGGCGCCCCTTTGTTTTCCCTGACTTCCTCCCATGCTTCCTTGATTTCCCACTTGGAGATTTCAAACGACTTGGTCTTCGACTTCAACTGGCTCACCGAACTCCTCCCGGAGTACTTCCGGTTGGTGCGATCAACTCAGTCACGAGCGACCCGTCCCCTTCGCTCCACCCCGATTACAGGGGCTTCAGCACTACTACGAGACGGTCCGCCAGCAGGGCCACGGGTCGGTACTCAGCTCCTGGCAGTTTCTGCTGCTCGGAGTCCTCCCTCTCGCCCACCATCCGGCGGGCAGTACCGGGCCCTGCCTTCTCCTGTTCCGTACGGATGCCGCAGACCGGGCTCACGTCGCCTATATGCCGGACGCCACCTGACCAATAGACGGGCTCCCGTCAGGCTCATCCCGAGATCTATCCCATACCCCGGTTTCGACGTCGTCTGATTGTGTTACGACACGTCAGCAGCGATTCACTTGCGTTCGTCTTCCCGGCCCCCACCTGACATCTCTTCCGATGCCTTTTCCTCATCGCTCACCACGACGGTCATTAACCAACGCAGCATGAGGTGGTTTGAAGCCTCCCCCCGCAGGGCGGCTTCGAAGGGCCAAAACCTTCATCATCCGTACAGCACCGCTTACTTGAAGCTGCCTACCGACACTTCCTTTCACGTTCAGGACACAAGGGACATCACGAAGCTGAAGGGGCCGGTCAAGGGCGTCTACTACTGCCTCTACACGATCATCGACATCTTCAGCCGCTACACGGTCGGCTGGATGATCGCCGCGCACGAGAACAAGGACCTTGCCGAGCGGTTTCTGTCCGAGTCGATCGCCAAGTACGGCATCGAACCAGGGCAGTTGACGATCCACTCGGACCGCAGGTCCCCGATGGTCGCGCAGAACGTTGCCCAGTTGATGGCCGGTCTCGGCGTCACCAAGTCGCATTCGCGGCCGAAGACGTCGAACGACAACCCGTACAGCGAGAGCCAGTACAAGACCCTGAAATAC
>NZ_JBEOTA010000085.1:0-3207 GCF_040303265.1 Streptomyces sp. NPDC096040 | reverse complement strand
CCTACGTCACACCGCCCGCGACTGGCGAAGGTCCCTGGCCGCCCTCGGCCTCACCGGATGAATCCGGACAGACCTCGATCATGCAAGGGACCCTGCTTGCCTTCCGGTGGGCGGTCATTCCCAAGAACGCAGAACTTGACCCGCCGGAGGAGCTTGAAGACGCCTACGGTTGGATCTCCAAGAAATCACTTCTCGTCTCCTCGCTGGAAGACCCGAAGATTCTCCGTGATGTTCAGTATCGGATCTCCTTCAAACTGGACGGCACCCCAGCGGCGGGGGAGACCTCCCGTCGGCGTCGGCGCGCGCTCAATACGGCGGTTGAATACGCCATCGAGCGCAAGCTTCTGACGGAGAATCCACTCACCGCCCTCAAGAAGGTGAAGAGTTCCTCATCGGACCGTGTGGACCCTCGTGTTCTCGTGAACAAGACGCAGGCTGCTCAACTCCTCGCGTCGGTCTCGTACGTTGGGACATGGGACCGCAAGAAGGGCCGGCGCCTGGTGGGCTTCTACGCGGTCATGTACTTCGCGGGGCTCCGCCCGAGTGAGGCTGTGGGGCTCAGAAAGGCTGATTGCTTCCTCCCAGAAAAGGGGTGGGGCGTTCTGACGCTCCATGACACGCGCCCCGTGTCTGGCAAGCAGTGGACAGACAGCGGAGAGCGCCACGACAAGCGCGGGTTGAAGTCGAGGGAGGCCAAGGAAGACCGCCCGGTCCCGATTCCCCCGCCGCTCGTGGCCATGCTCCGCGCCCACCTGAAGGAGTTCGGCACGGCCAAAGACGGGCGGCTCTTCACGAACGAGCGGGGCGGTCTCGTGGGGAGCAGTACCTATTGGCGCGTGTGGCGGGACGCTCGGGAGTACGCGCTCTCGCCGGACCTTCAGGCGTCCATCCTCGGGGGGCGGCCGTACGACCTGCGGCACACCTGTATCACAACGTGGCTGAACGCCGGTGTGCCCGTGGCCGAGGTTGCGCGTCGGGTCGGCAACTCGCCCGAGGTGATCCATCGCGTCTACGAGGGGTGCATCTACGGCCAGGAAGAAGTAATGAACAATAAGATTGAAAGGGAGCTTGACTGGCCTGTCTGAGGATCTGTCAGCGGACTATTCCGGTATTTGGCCGCGCCGCAGGAGGGCGCGGCCAGCCGCCAGCGTGGAGTGGATTGCGGGAGCGGTAATAGGGATGGACCCCTCGCCTCGTCGGCGCACGATGCTGATGAAAGCACCTTCCACTTGGCCATCCACCACAGCGCCGTGAACCAGGAAGGGCTTCAGTTCCTCAGGCTGCGGGGGAACGTGAAGGAACAAGATCCCTTTCCCATCGGTTGCGCAGCACTCGATGTCCAAGAGGTCGGGCGGCGGGTAGAGATGGTTCTCTAGGGCGCTCTGATATCGGCGCAGTGTTCTACCGTCGACGGGGACGGGGTGAATGCTATGGATCAGCTCTCCGCCTGGAACCTTCTTTCCCTTCATGCCGACCACAACAATCCCGCCGTGCTCGGCATTGGCGAACCTTGAAACGGACTGTGCAATAGAAATCTTTCCTTGCGTCGAGTCAAGGTCGTAGTGGCAGCTCTTCACGTCGAGCCAAGGCCCTTCAGGCTGTCCCACCAAAACATCTGCATGTCCGGCTCTGAGGAGGTCCAGCGTAGTCTCGCGTGTGAGGTGGCCGCTTGCGAAAGCATCAAGCAGGGCGATCGCCCCCCGGCCGATCTCATACAGATCCTCCACGGTTCTCAGTCGGAGACTGCATTCGATATCGAATTCCCAGACCCAGGGAGATGTCACCTGGCTGCCGACCATTTCTATGTTCTGCAGTGTTGCCCTGTGGCGGGTAAGGAAAGGGCGCAGGGCTGAGCGGTACAGCGGATCTGGGGAACCCTCGTCGTCGTCCTCGTGTGCCTTGGTGACCACCTGGACGCGCACGAGCAATCTGCCTTGATGCTCAAGGAAGCTCACTGGGCCAGGAGGGCTGTACTCATAGTCGAACTCGTCATAGTCACCTTCTACGACGTAGACCTCCTCGCCATCGGGCAGGCCGCTCGCAAGGGCCGTTCGGAAGTCGGTTGCCTTGATGGACGTCAACTCTGCTACGTGGAGGGTGAAACCTACGTCGCGGTAGACCCTCTCCGTGTCTCCGAAGATCAGGCTCTCGTTCTGCCTGTCGTAGCTGATGGTTCTCTGCAACCAAACCCCTCCTAGTGTCTCGTGATCCTGATTGTGTTACTTCGAGTTGTTATTGACGAGTTTCTTCACGCTGGTCTGGACGAGTCGGACCTTGACGTGGATCTCGTCGGCGGTTGCGGTCCAGGTGAAGGGTTTCGCGTTCTCGTTCCAGGAGTTGATGTAGTCGCGGATCTGTTTGACCAGGACGTTGACGCTTGCGAACGTGCCGCGGCGGATGGACTGCCGGGTGATGATCCCGAACCAGATCTCGATCTGGTTCAACCATGAGGACCCGACGGGGGTGAAGTGGAAGTGGACGTGCGGGTTCTTCGCCAGCCACGCCTTCACGTCCGGGGTGGTGTGCGTGGAGAGGTTGTCCAGGACGACATGGATCTCCTTTCCCGCGTGCGGCTTGACGGCCTTCTTCAGGCACGCCAGGAAGCTTGCTCCGTTTCGGTTCGGCTTGCACTCGCCCAGCACTTCACCGGTCGTGACGTTCAGCGCGGCGAACAGGTTCGTGGTGCCGTGCCGCACATAGTCGTGAGTGCGCTTCTCGGTGGCCGCGAAAGCCACCGGCAGCACTGGCTGGGTTCGGTCCAGGGCCTGCACCTGGGTCTTCTCGTCGATCGACAGCACCACGGCGCCACCGGGCGGGGCCAGGTACAAACCGACGACATCGGCGACCTTCTCCGCGAACGCCGGGTCTTTCGAGATCTTGAAGGTGCCCGAGCGGTGTGGCTTCAGATTCTCCTCACGCCAGATGCGGGCGACGTAATGCCACGACACCGAGACGCCCTCCCGCCGCTTCAGATGGTCGGCCAGCGTCCGCGTCGACCAGTGCGAGAGCCCGGATTCCGCCGGCGGGGACATCCTCGTCAAAGCGATCACCCGGGCCCGCACCTGCGGCGGCACCTGGGTACGCGGCCCGCCGCGGCGCTTCTCCTCCAGACTGAGGTTCCGACTTGTATGGCTGTAGCGGAACGCGGTCGAGTTGGCCGCTCGTAGCGTCTCCGTAGGACGCCGGAACGGATGGCTCGTGAGGTTC
>NZ_JBEOTA010000084.1:0-3401 GCF_040303265.1 Streptomyces sp. NPDC096040 | reverse complement strand
ATCACCACGAGTCACGCGACCGGTCTACCGTAGCCAGCGCCCTCCTGGAGCGGGAATGACCGATCCCGTGATCTCAACCCAGAACGCGCCCTAGTGGAGATCGCAGTCCTGGGCTGCCACGCGGATGCCGGCGACTCACCCGAAGCACTCGCTCTGGCGGTGCACCAGCTGCGCCAAGCCCCCGACTACCTGGACGCACTCTCCCTCCCCCTGCCCCTGCACCTGGCGAGCCTCGCCCAGCACTACGTACTGCCGACGGTCGCCGAGGCAGAGTCGGGTGAGGCTGAGGAATCCTCCCTGGAGGAGCTGGCCACCACCGAGGCGGCGGGCAACGTCAATGGGCAGCGCGTAGCGGCGGCGCTGGGCGTGATCGAGGAAGGCACGGACACCGAGCCGGCAGACCTGGACCCGGAATACGCAGAGGATCCCGGCCTCGCGCAAGCACCGGAGGACGAACAGCTCGCCTTGTTCCCCTGAGGGGTGAGGGAGCGCTGGCACCCCCACCGGCGCTGCCCTTGTTCGGCGGGGCGCATCCCATGAACAGCGATCATGCTTCCCTGCGCCGGTGATGCACGGCCGGTTCCCTTCGAGGAGGCACCGTCGGTATCGGCGGGCTCGATCTCCGATTTGAGGGCGGAAAGCCGGGGACCGGGCGCCGGCACCCGCGGTGATGCCGATGACTTCATGGGCAGCGGATCGGACGCGACACCGCTCTTGCTACGGCGGTGGCCTCCGCGCGGCGCCGTCGGTTGTCTCGCCGGGCCGCGTCCTGGAGCGCTGCCTCCGGGGCGGGGCCGGTGTAAGGCGCGTGCACGGGGCTGTCGGCGGGATGGAGCTGGTAGCGGGCGGCGGGGCTGCTCGACTGAACGCCCCAGCGGCATCCGCCGGTGTAGCGAGGGCCCGGCGGGGCTTTCACACTGCGGATCACGGGCCGGGAGTGGGGGACAGATGGCAACACGACGACGACGGCGCTGGCGGTTGAGGAAGCGTACGCGTCGGCAACTGCAGGGCTGGGGCATCGTCGCGGCGGTGGTCGCCGCGGTGTGGCTGCCGGGGAACTGGACGGCGGTGTGGCCGGTCCTGGTGGCCGGGGTCGGCTGGGGGCTGTGGAGCGCGCACCAAGACGCGGTAGGCCAGGACCGAAAGTGGCGAGCGCAGGAGGTGTTGTTCTTCGGGTCGTACGGAGTGGCAGAGCGGTCGCGGGCGTCGATCGGAGAGAGCAGGGACGCCCGTATGAGGTGCGGAGTGCCAAGGTCCGATTCCCGCTGCTCTCCCAAGGGTTGGCGATGTATCCGATGCTGGCGACGAGTCGTGGCAATCCGCAGGAAGGGCGGCGTACGGTGATCGAATGGTGGCGATACTGCGGTGCACCCCAGGCGAGGCCAAGTTCCTCGGCAGCCGGAAGCGGCAGGAGCAACTCGATGCCGGCTGGGAGTCGGTCGGTGAACGGGACGAGTGGAAGAGCAGACATGTCGTCCTGGTGGTGACCGGGCAGGAGAGCGGTCGACCGCGAGTCGAATACGTGGGGCAGGCCCGGTGCGGTCGCCCCGCCGGGACCTTCCGGCGTGTGGTCGAGGTGACTCAACTCCATCGAGTCGCGCCTCCGGTCCCGATGGACGATTTGTCCGACCAGCTTCCGCTCCGACACAGGGATGCAGTCGACCGGACCGGCGTGCTGACGAAGCGGTCCGGCGAAGAGTTGCTGAACGCTCTTACCACGCTCCGCGCGGATCTGGCCGCGGTCATCGCCCAGTTACAGGAAAGGGTGGGCGGCGTCCGGATCCTCGGCAGAGTGCGGGAGCTGTTCCTGGAGCAGAGAGATGCCACCGGACTGGCACTTCAACTGGGCGGATTCGACCGGAGCATCATTGAAGAGGCGAAGTTCCCGGAAGAGGGCGGGGATCAGATCCCCGTCCTCGCCACCCTGCCGGGACATCCGGCGCACGAGGACCACCTCGTCGCTCACGATGCGCAACGCTTCTCTGACTGGATCGGAAGTGACGCGGAGCATCTCGCGAAGCGTGTATTCCACAAGGGCGACCAGCAACTGTTCATCGCCAACGTGAACCGCCTGCCGGCTGAGGACACGCTGGGGGTCGACCTGATCTATCACCATGTGAGCCGGGACAGCTTCATCCTTGTCCAGTACAAGAAGATGGTCCAGGTCGGAGCCGGGCGCAGCGAGTGGGGATATCGGCCGGACGGTGATCTTGACGACCAGCTCAAGCGCATGAGGCAGGTAGAAGAGGCGTGTATGCGGCTGGAACAGGATCCGCCGGCCGATTACCGCTTCGTTCACCAGCCATGTTGGATCAAGTTCTGCAAGTCCGAACAAGTGGCGCCGAAGGGAGATGCGCTGATCGGCGGGATGTACCTCACGCGCGAACACGTCGAGTGGCTGCGAGGGCGGCCCGGACTGGCCACCGGTCCGAAAGGGGGTGAGCTGTTCGGCTACCACACGGTGCCCCGGTATCTCGACAACACGACCTTCACCCAACTCGTGCAGGACGGCTGGATCGGAACCCGTGGCAGGGCCAGTGACATCATCCAGGCCCAGATCAAGGCCAGTCTCGACGGCTCACGCGCACTGGTCTTCGCCGGCCTCATCGGCGACGACACGACCCAGGCCGAGCGTACGCGGGAACGCAGGGGCGGTCTAACGGCCTGAGAATGTGAGGGGTGGGGCCGACCGTGAACCGGTGGATCCGCCCTCACCACGGCAAGAAGCGGACTTGAGCTGCCGGTCCCGGGGAGAGCGGCGGGGTATTGGCGCGCCGCCGGCTCGGTCAGCACTCTTCGGTGGCCCGCTCGGTATGGAGAAGGCTGGCCATGTGGGGATGCGGTCACCGCGGCAGCGGAACTCGGCGGTCACGGTAGGCGGGTCCTGATCGCACGGCAGTTGGGGCACGCAATCATTGCGGCAGGTTTTGCCGCCTTGTGCGTGATCGTCAAGAGATGCGCAACGCTGCAGTGTATTGGCCGGCGGTGCGGTCATAGATGACTAGGTCGGGGTGAACGTTGGCATCGTGGACACGGCCGAGCGTCACCGCAGCCGAAACGGGCATAGCTGCCAGTACGTGCAGTCGTCGTAGGTTCTTGTGGTTGGCCTCCAGCTCGGAGAGCAGTTGCCGGAGCACCGAGGTGAACTCGTTGAGCGTGGGAACGGAATTGATTGCATCGACGGACGGGGTGACGTCGTGCGGGTGAATCGTCCAGCGCGGAAGCAAAGCAAGCTGTTGGGGTAGCTCTTCTGCCTGGATCGATCCGGAGATGTTCAATATCAGCACTCCGTCAGAGGCGTCAGGGGCAGGGTCCCTTGCATGATCGAGGTCTGTCCGGATTCATCCGGTGAGGCCGAGGGCGGCCAGGGACCTTCGCCAGTCGCGGGCGGTGTGACGTAG
>NZ_JBEOTA010000083.1:0-3569 GCF_040303265.1 Streptomyces sp. NPDC096040 | reverse complement strand
ACCGGCTTGCCCCTAAGTTACCGGTATTGAGGCTAACCTCCCCGTTTCGTTTGGGATGATGCGGCGTTGCTGGTCACCAACTGTTGGGTGGCCGACGCGATTTCGGTACTTGGGCAGGGCGGAGTCCCGGCGCGGTGGTCGGGTTCTCCGGGGTCCTTCGGGTCGTGGGCGGACGGGGGTTTGCCGGTCAGCCAACGGGTCGGGGCAGCGCGGCGAGGCGTTGGAAGGTCGTGGCCAGTTCGTTTCTCCAAGGCCAGGTCGCCGATATCCGCAAGCGCAGGCGGCGGCCGCCGCGGGTGAGGCGTGCGGCGACGTGCAGCAGCCGGTAGCGGAGCTTCTTCGGCTCAGCAGTAGCCAGCTCCCCGTCCAGGAGGAGGGCACGGGTCCAGGCCAGCAGGTCGATCGCCGCGAGGCTGAGTTCGAGCCAGGCGGCGTTGACGCCGAAGTCTCGGGAGGGGAAGCGGCCGAATCCGGTGGTCTTGCCGCACCGGATGTGGTCCTCGACGCATGCATGCCCGCGGTGACGGTCCTCCGGGAACTGAGCGGAACCACCACCGGAGTACGGGGTGTCGGTGAGGAACACCTGATGGCGCAGGCCCTCGTCCTGGTCGAACAGAGACAGCTGGGCTCCGGGGTGCGGCCGCTCCCGGCGCACGATGATGCGGGTGCCGGCCGGGTAGCCGTCCAGGTCGACCATGCCGGTCAGCTCGGCGACCTCGGCGCCATCACGCAGCGTCCCGTCCTGGTCCAGGGCGGGATGCCAGAGGCTGTCGGGCATGGCCCGACAGCGCGGCGGACCGGCTCGGTGATGGCGTATCCGACCGAGAAGAAGGTACGGATTCCTCGTTTCCGCACGTCGCGGACGTGGGCGAGGAAGGCTTTCGCGGATCCGGCACTGTCGGTGCGCACGAGGATGTCGGTGCCGTGCCGGTGGGCGTCGGGGATCTGCGCGAGCGCCTGGTCGAGCACTGTGATGTGGTCGCTGGCGGTGTTGGCACCGGCGTTCCCTGGCCGCAGCCGCCCCGACATGGCCTCGCCGGTGTTGGCCAGGAAGCACAGCAGCGGGTGGAAGCCGAAGCCGCCCCTATAGGTGGGTGCGGCCTGCTCTTTCTCGGAGTGGCAGGTGACCAGCGTCGCGTCGAGGTCCAGGACCAGACCGGGCAGCACGCGTCCCGCGGCCCGGACTGCGGGAATGCCCTCACTGTGCTCGGCGGCCTGCAGCCAGGCGACTTCCCGGGCCTGGGCACGGGCCGAGCACAGAGAAGACAGTGCCCTCTCATCGGTGTCGGCGAGCAGCCGCCAGGCCGTCGGTGTCGAGGCGACCGAACCGAACACCCCTGCTGGTCCCGCAGTACGGCCAGGTCCGCAATGGCCTCGCCACCATTGGCGAGCATCACCGCCAGGTCGGTGGCGATCCGGCCCGGATCATGCCCGGTCCCGCGCGGCCGAAGCGACCTGAGAGCGGCGGAGTACGCGGCGGTCAGCCCGGTGGCATCAGCGAGATCCGCCAGCAACCGTGCCCCGGCATGCCCGACCACCCCCGCACCATCGGCACTGACCTGGATCTTGGGACGCAACCCGATACCCTGCACGTAGAAAGTGCCCTCCGCCTGGACCGACAGAACCCCTCAGCAAGGTTCATCGTCCCAGGTCAGGAAGGCACTTTCGCGTTTCGGCCCCAAAGCCAGCCGTCCCCAAGTGAAACGGCGAGGTTAGTTGGCCGTATACCAGTAACTCCACTTCTGGTTGTCCTGGCCGTTGCAGGACCACAGTACGAGTTTCGTGTAGTTGGACGTGCCCCCGTTGTACGCGTCCAGGCACATGCCCGGCGCGTTGACGTTGGTGATCGTGCCGTCGCCGTGGAAGTCCCACTGCTCGTTGGCCTGGACCGGGTAGCCGCAGCCCCACATGACGACCGGCGTGCCGTTGGTCTTACCCCAGTTGGAGGCGTCCATGCACGCCGGGCCCCACAGCTGCTTGTCGTTGGTGTACTGCCAGTTCTGGGCCGCCTGGACGCCGTTGCAGTCGAAGAGCTGCAGCTGGGTGCCGTTGTCGTGCGAGCCGTTGGGGCGGTCGATGCAGCGGCCGGAAGAAGATCCAACAATTGTCATGTTGGTGTTGTACGGGACTGCGCTCGCCGGAGCGGCGGTCAGAGTGCCCAGTGCGACGAAACCCGCAAGGGCGGCAGCCAACTTCCCCGCTCTTCCGCCAATACGACGCTTAGACAGAAAACGCATTGCTCAGATTTCCTTTGCTTCCACAGCCGCCCTGTCGTCCAAGGCGGCCGACCCAGTAGTACTATACAACGTATGGAAATGTCGAGGGCGCCTCGCCGAGGGTCTGGGGCGATGCGTCGGAGGCTTCGTTTTCTTGCGCGGACCTTGCCGCTGGACACAGCGAACCTTCAGCGGCTGACCCACCGGTGACGAGTGGACGCCGCGGCTCCGGCAGGTGTCCTCAGCCTCGGCGTGCGGGCAGCCGCACGGCGGAGTGTCGCCGGTGACGAGGTATGCGATCCCCCGCGGCGTGCGCCTGCCGCAGGCCTCGCCGGCAGCCGTGCTGGCCGGCCCCGACGCCGACTGGGTGGAGACCACCGACATCGACGAGGACCGCGGCCACGGCCGGACCGAGCGCCCCACGATCCGCACCGCCCCCGTCGACAACACGGTCTTCCCCGGCGCGGCCCAGGCCTTCCGCCTGCGCCGCGACAGCGGCGACCTCGACGGCACCTGGACCAGCAAGGAGAGCGTCTACGGCATCTGATCAACTACCACGAAGTCGGACACAACGGAACAACGCCGGGGACGTGCCGTCCGGAAGACGAGCCGATACGCCTCTGGGCACGCACCAACGGCTATCTCGTAAATGATTGTGGTCGTATCCCTGCGACCATCCGGGAGGCCTACGAGGCATCACAAAGGTGAGCACCAGGCCCGGTTGGCTCGGGACGAGTACGCTTTGCCGCCCCACACTCGCGTGCCCGCGTGCCGTCCGTCGGTCAGCAGCTGTCCGCCCACCGGTCGCTCACCGCGTTGCGCACCATCGTGCGGTGCCGCGCGAAGGCGTCTGCGCTCCGGGAGGGTCCGGCTGCGGGCGACGGGCCCGGCGCGGCCTGGCTCGCGTTCCTGTGCCCCGCGCACTCCGAGGGTCTGCCCGAGTGGCCCGGCACCGCGAGCCACGACGACAGCGACTGGATGCCGTGCGGGACCGTCCTGGACTTCCGGCCGACCGAGCAGCTGCTCCAGTCACACGCCGACTTGTGGCTGACGGCCCTGACCGGGGTGCGCCCGGAGAGGTACGGCGGTGTCTGGGTCCTGGAGGAGGGCGACCGCGTGCTGCGCGAGCGCCTGGAGGAGGACGGCGACAGCGATGAGGGCGGGCCGCTGCAGGGCATTGTGACGATGATGTGGTTGGCGTGCCGGTCCGCGGCCGAGGGCGATCTCATGCAGGCGGTGACAGCCCTGGCCTACTGCGAGACGCTCGCCCAGGGCCTGGAGTCACGGCGCGACGGCGACCTTGCACCCCAATAGTGGTTAGCCTCAATACCGGTAACTTAGGGGTAATCCGGC
>NZ_JBEOTA010000082.1:0-3875 GCF_040303265.1 Streptomyces sp. NPDC096040 | reverse complement strand
GCGGCCTGCGTGTGCCCGATGTTCGACTTGACCGACCCCAGCCACAACGGCCGGTCCCGATCGGCGCCGTACGTGGCCAGTAGGGCCTGCGCCTCCACCGGGTCGCCCAGCGTGGTGCCGGTGCCGTGTGCCTCCACCGCGTCGATGTCCCCGGGGGACAGTGCCGCGTTGGTCAGCGCCTCGACGATGACCCGGCGCTGTGCCTGGCCGTTGGGGGCGGTGAGCCCGTTGGAGGCGCCGTCCTGGTTGACGGCGGAGCCGCGGATGACGGCGAGTACCGGGTGGTTGTTGCGCTGCGCGTCGGACAGCCGCTCCAGCAGCAGCATGCCGACACCCTCGGACCAGCCGGTGCCGTCGGCGTCGGCGGAGAACGCCTTGCACCGGCCGTCACCGGCCAGCCCGCCGAGCCGGTCGAACTCCACGTAGGTGCCGGGAGTGGACATGATGGTCACGCCGCCGGCCAGGGCCAGCGTCGTCTCCCCCGAGCGCAGCGACTGCACCGCCAGGTGCAGGGTGACCAGGGAGGAGGAGCAGGCGGTGTCGACGGTGACGGCGGGACCTTCGAAACCGAAGGTGTAGGCGACCCGGCCGGTGGCGATGCTGGCGGCGTTCCCGTTGCCGATGAACCCTTCCAGTTCCTCGGGCACGCTGTCCATCAGCGTCGCGTAGTCGTGGTACATCACGCCGGCGAAGACACCGGTGCGGCTGCCGCGCAGTGCGGTGGGGTCGATCCCGGCCCGTTCCAGTGCTTCCCAGGAGGCCTCCAGGAGCAGCCGTTGCTGCGGGTCCATGGCGAGTGCCTCGCGCGGGGAGATGCCGAAGAACCCGGGATCGAAGTCACCGGCGTCCGCGACGAACCCGCCGAGCCCGACCGGCAGTCCCGGCAGGTCCCAGCCGCGGTCGGTGGGGAACCCGGAGATCCCGTCCCGGCCCGCGGCCAGCATCTCCCACAGCTGCTCGGGAGTGCCGACACCGCCGGGGTAGCGGCAGGCCATGCCGACGATCGCGATCGGCTCGCGCCGCGCGTGTTCGATCTCGGCGAGCCTGCGCTGCGCGCTCTGCGCCTCGGTCAGCGCGCGCCGAAGATACTCCCGGAGCTTGTCCTCGTTAGCCACGTGCGGTTCCCTTCCTCACCCTTGGTCGGCGCCGAGGCCGTCGACGAGGCCGAACAGTTCGTCGTCGGAGGCCGACGACAGGTCGTGCTCCGGTGCGGCGCCGGACTGCTCCTCGCCGCCGTACTTGGCGAGCAGTGCGGTGAGCCGCATGCGCAGCTTCGCCTGGTCCACGGCGCCGGGTTCGGCACCGGCCAGGGCTTCTTCGAGCTGGTCGAGTCCGGCGAGCGGCGCGCCGGCCTGTGTGCCGTCGGCCGCGGGCATGGACGTGTGCAGGTGCGCGGCGAGCGCCACCGGGGTGGCGTATTCGAACACCACCGCGGCGGGCAGCCGGATGCCGGTGGTCTCGGAGAGCCGGTTGCGCAGTTCGACCGCGGCCAGCGAGTCGACGCCGAGTTCGGCGAAGGTGCGGTGTGCGGCCACGGCGGCCGGTGAGTCGTAGGCCAGCACCCTGGCCGCTTCCGCGCGGACCAGCTCCAGGAGCGCGTTCTCCCGGTCGGGTCCGGACAACGCGGCCGGCGTGGCCGTGGGCCCGGTGCTCGCGCCGGCAACCGTGACAGCGTTCCCGGCGGGCGTTTCCCGGACCAGGCCGCGCAGGACCGCCGGGACCGGGCCGCCGGCCCGTAGGGCCGTCCGGTCCAGGCGCATCGGGGCGAGTACCGGTTCGTCGACGGCTCGCGCCAGGTCGAACAGTTCGAGCGCCTCGGCGGTGGACAGCGGCCGCAGCCCGGCACGGGCGATGCGGGCCAGGTCCGCCCCGGACAGTTCGCCGGTGATGCCGCTGCGCTGTTCCCACAGTCCCCAGGCCAGGGAGGAGGCCGGAAGCCCGGCGGTGTGCCTGGCCCTGGCCAGCGCGTCCAGTGCGGCGTTGGCCGCAGAGTAGGCGCTCTGCCCGGCCGCGCCGAGCACCCCGGCAGCGGAGGAGAACAGCACGAAGTCGGTCAGCCGGCGGTCGCGGGTCAGCTCGTCCAGCCAGCGTGCGCCCAGGACCTTCGGCGCCAGCACCGCCCGCAGCCGCTCCTCGGTGAGACCGGTGACCAGACCGTCGTCCACGACTCCGGCGGCGTGCACCACGGCTGTCACCGGATGCTCGGCCAGCAACTCGGCCACCGCCTCCCGCTCGGCCACATCACATGCCACCACCGCCACCTCGGCGCCCAGTTCCCGTAGTTCGGCGACTAGTTCGGCCGCGCCCGGCGTGTCCAGGCCACGGCGGCCGGTCAGCACCAGTTCGCGCACTCCGCAGTCGCCGGCCAGGTGACGGGCGAGGGCCGCGCCGAGCGCGCCCAGCCCACCGGTGATCAGCACCGGGCCGCCCGGATCCCAGGTGGCGCCGTCCCGGTCGGTGATCCTGGACAGCGGGACATGGGACAGCCGTGGCACGAGCACCATGCCGTCGCGGACCACCAGTTGCCCGCCGGGCACGTTCCACGCAGCGGCGGGTATCCCGGTGCCGTCGGTGCCGTCGCCGTCCTCGAAGTCCGCCAGCAGGAAGCGGTCCGGGTGCTCCTGCTGCACCGAACGCAACAGGCCCCAGACCCCGGCGGCCGCCGGATCGGTGCGCGCGTTGCGGGTCCGCAGCGCCAGCCTGGTGCCGGCGAAGCGGTCCTCGGCCAGCCAGGTGTGTACCGCGCCCAGCGCCCGGCCGACCGCAGCCACTGGATCGGCCTCGGCCTCGGTGGCGGCCCCGGCCGCCAGCACCACCACCTCGGGCAGTTCCCCGTCGGGCAGTTCTGCCAGGTCGGCACAGCCCAGCACGGTCGGTTCCGGACCGCCCGGCAGGTTGGCGGGCACCAGTTCCTCGGCGTACAAGGATTCGTGGTGGCCGAGCTGTTCCGCCGAGATCGGCCGGACGGCGAGGGACTCCACCACTCCGACCGGGGCGCCCGTAGGGTCGGCCAGTTCGATCCGGGCCGCCTCGGCGGCGACGGGGGAGATCCGCACCCGCAGCGCGGACGCCCCGGTGCGACGCAGCGCGATCCCGTTCCAGGCGAACGGCAGCAGGGTGCGGTCGCCCTCGTCCTCGTGCAGGTAGCGCAAGGCATGCAGCGACGCGTCCAGCAGCGCCGGGTGCAGCCCGTAGCGGTCGGCGTCGGTCAGCTCGGGCAACTCGATGTCGGCGAAGACCTCGTCACCGCTCCGCCAGGCCGCGCGCAGGCCCTGGAACGCCGGGCCGTACTCCAGCCCGGTGGCGGCGAACTCGGCATAGGCCGAACCGACGTCCAGCGCGATGGCTCCCGGTGGCGGCCAGGCAACCGGCGCGTCCAGAAGCTCCGCCGGCACCGAGCCGAGTACAGCGCGGGCGTAGCAGGTCCACGGGGTACCGTCCTCGGCCGGACGGGCGTGCACGGTCATCGGCCGCTCCCCCGCGGCACCCCGCGCGCCGACCCTCAACTGCACCTCGACGGCACCGTGCTCGGGCAGTACCAGCGGCGCCTGAAGGGTCAGTTCGGCGACCTCGCCGGCACCGGTCTCCGCGGCGGCGTGCAGGGCCAGCTCAGCGAACACGCTCCCGGGCACAACGGTCGCACCGAGCACGGTGTGCTCCCCCAGCCAGGGCTGCGCCCGGGTGGCCAGCCGCCCGGACAGCAGGAAACCGTCCTCCTCGGCGAACTCCACGGCCGCGTCCAGCAGCGGATAGCCACTCCGGTGCGGTGGTTCGGCGCTGTCCAGCCAGTAGCGGCGGTGCTGGAAGGCGTAGGTCGGCAGGTCGACCCGGGCCGCGGCGGGCAGATACGACGCCCAGTCGACCGTACCGCCATG
>NZ_JBEOTA010000081.1:0-4607 GCF_040303265.1 Streptomyces sp. NPDC096040 | reverse complement strand
GGACCGGACACGACCAGCACCACACACGCAGCAGCCGCCTCGAACACCTCGCCTACCGGCTCACGGCCTGACCCCGGAATTGCGCAGCAGAGTCATGTGATGCCGCAAAGCACTCGCGCCGGAGCGTCCCAGGCGCCGTACGAACCCGTCCTGGAAATCGTCCCGCCGGTCGAACACCATCACCGGCGCCTCGGCGAGCGCATCCGGCAGCGGCCCGGTGAGATACGCCGCCGCGAACTCCGGTGCCGCCACCGGCAGGTACCGCATCCGTCCCAACGCCCGCACCGAGCAGCCCGGCACCGCGTCCGGCGACGAGGTCACCGCCGCCATCACCAGCCCCTCCCGCAGCAGCGCGGCCGTGTGATCCTCGTCCTCGCGCCGCAGTTCGACGAAGACGCGCGGGAGACCGGTCAGCGCTCCCAGGAACCATGTCGCCAGCGAGTCCGCGTTGACCGCGACCGACACCCGGGTCGGCTCCCCGGCACCGCTCATGCCCAGCTCGCCGCGCGCGTCGCGTTCCAGCCGGGCCAGCTGCCGGGCGAACCTCACCAGCACCTCGCCCGACTCCGTCGGCCGCACCGGCTTGGTGCGCTGGAGCAGCACCCGGCCCGTGCGCTGTTCCAGCGCCTTCACCCGCTGGCTGACCGCCGACGGCGTCACACGCAGGGCCGCGGCCGCCGCGTCGAACGTGCCCTCGTCCACCACCGCCAGCAGCGTCCGCACCTGGTCGAGGGGAAG
This sequence comes from Streptomyces sp. NPDC096040, assembly GCF_040303265.1. NCBI lineage: Bacteria > Bacillati > Actinomycetota > Actinomycetes > Kitasatosporales > Streptomycetaceae > Streptomyces > Streptomyces sp. NPDC096040. The sequence continues at coordinate 3,869 of NZ_JBEOTA010000081.1, read as the reverse complement.
TTCCACCGTTCCACTCCCATCTACAGCTGCGCTAAGGGTACGTAAAAATCTTTAGCTGTACGTCCAGAGATCGCTTCCTTACCGTCGAGGGCATGTCCAGCCCCCTCGCCGCCGCTGCCGCAGGTTTCGGCAGCGGCCTCTCGCTCATCGTCGCCATCGGCGCCCAGAACGCCTTCGTCCTGCGCCAGGGCGTGCGCCGGGACGCGGTCCTCGCGGTCGTCGGCATCTGCGCCCTCTCCGACGCGGTCCTCATCTCCCTCGGCGTCGGCGGGGTGGGCGCGCTGGTGGCGGCCTGGCCGGGCGCGGTGCGGGCGGTCGGTCTGGTCGGCGGTGCCTTCCTGCTCTGCTACGGCGTGCTGGCCGGCCGCCGGGTCCTGCGGCCCGGCACCGGTGGCCTGCGTACCGAGGGCGCGGCGGCCGGTTCCCGGCGGCGCGCGGTGCTCACCTGCCTCGCCATGACCTGGCTGAACCCGCATGTCTACCTGGACACCGTGTTCCTGCTCGGCTCCCTCGCCGCCGACCGGGGCGACCTGCGCTGGACCTTCGGCCTCGGTGCCGCGCTGGCCAGCCTGTGCTGGTTCGCGGCGCTCGGCTTCGGCGCCCGGCTGCTCGGCCGGTACCTCGCCAAACCGGCCGCCTGGCGGGTGCTGGACGGGCTGGTGGCCCTGACCATGATCGGGCTCGGCCTGATGCTCGCGGCGGGCTCCTGACGCCCCCGGACACTGGTGGGGCCGCACCCTGGGACAACCGGTTCGGCCAGGCACAGGAGTTGCTGGGATAGTGATCCTGCAATCGAAAGATGTAGCGAGCACCAAGAGGACCAGGACACCAGGAACTCCGTGGACACCAGCGAGAGCGACACCCAGTCCGGCATACAGCCCCCCGAAGACACCACGGCGCCCCCGCCCCGGCGAGGCTGGCGCCGCTGGGCGATGGACACCCGCCCGCTGGCCATCCCGGCCTACCGGCGGCTGTGGACCTCCACGATCGTCACGTCGGTCGGCAGCCAGCTCACTGCGGTGGCCGTGCCCAAGCAGATCTACGACATCACCGGCTCCTCGGCCTGGGTCGGCGCCGCGAGCCTCGCCGGACTGCTGCCGCTCATCGTGTTCGCGCTGTGGGGCGGCGCGGTCGCCGACGCCATGGACCGCCGCAAACTGCTGCTGATCACCAACTGCGGTATCGCCGTCACCTCGCTGCTGTTCTGGCTCCAGGCCGTCACCGGCCTCGAATCCGTGGCCGCGCTGATGGTCCTGCTCGCCATGCAGCAGGCGTTCTGGGGGCTCAACGCCCCCGCCCGTACCGCCTCAATAGCCCGGCTCGTCCCCGAGGGGCAGCTGCCCGCGGCCAACGCCCTCGGGTCGACGGTCATGCAGACCGGGCAGGTGATCGGCCCGCTGCTGGCCGGTGCCCTGATTCCGGTCATCGGCCTGCCGGAGCTGTATCTGATCGACGCGCTGGCGCTGTGCGTGACGGTGTGGGCGGTCTACCGGCTGCCGGCGCTGCCGCCGCTGGCGCGTGCGACGGCCCGCCGGGCCGGGGTGCGGGAGATCGTGGAGGGGTTCCGCTACATCTCCATGCACAAGGTGCTGCTGCTGTCGTTCCTGGCCGACATCATCGCGATGGTGTTCGGCATGCCCCGCGCCCTGTTCCCGCAACTGGCCGCCCAGACCTACGGCTCCTACGGCGAAGGGCTGGCGCTGGGCCTGCTGTTCGCGGCGATCCCCGTCGGCGCGGTGCTCGGCGGGCTCTTCTCCGGCACGTTCTCACGGGCGCGCCGGCACGGCTGGATGGTGATCGGCGCGGTCGTCGGCTGGGGAGCCGCCGTCGCCGGGTTCGGGCTCAGCCGAAACCTCTGGGTGGCGGTCGCCTTCCTCGCCGCGGCCGGGGTCGCCGACATGGTCTCGATGGTCTTCCGGGGCGCGATCCTGCTGTCCGCCGCGACCGACGAGATGCGCGGCCGGATGCAGGGTGTGTTCACGGTGGTGGTCGCGGGCGGTCCGCGGCTGGCCGACGTCCTGCACGGCACCATGGGGTCGGTGTTCGGGCCGCGCGCGGCCGTCACGGGCGGCGGGCTGCTGGTCGTGGCCGTGATGCTGACCCTGACCGCCGCCGTCCCCGCCCTGCGCCGCTACCGCATCTGACCGTTCCTCGAGACCGAGTGGGAGGAGCCCGCCCGGCCGCCCGCCGCGAACGGACTTGGGCGCACCAATCAGCGCACCCCTACGCGGGCCGCCGCCCCACGTACGCGTCCAGCAGTTTGCCCCGGGTGACCTCCAGCCGGCTGGCGAGGATCTCGGCGACGGTCCGCACCAGCGAGAGCCCCAGCAGCGGATCCTCCACGCACAGCGCGAGCACGGCCGAGGCGTCGTACTCGTAGGCCCGCACCTGGCTGAACGCCACAGCCCCGAAGTCCCAGGTGTACGGCGGGAACAGCCATGACCAGCCGAGCAGGTCGCCGGCGCCCAGGCTGGCGACGGTGACCCGTTTGTGGGAGGTCACCTCCTGGTCCAGGTTGACCGCTCCCGAGCGGATCACCCAGAAGCGGTCCGCGGTGCCGCCGGCCTCGAAGATGCGGGCGTCCTCCGGGAAGGAGACCTCCTGAGCCAGTTCCATGAGGCGCTCACGCTGCGCCTGCGGGAGGGCGGTCAGCAGTTTGATGGCTTTGGTCATGGCGCTGGGCTCCTCGCCGGCGAGGGTACGGGGGCTTTGCCTATGCCCCATTTCAGCCGCTGCCGACCCGCCGGGCACCTCGAAGGGCATGAGAATCGCCGCCCGGGAGCCGTCCGGGCATAAAAAAGCCCTGGCTGGACGGGGGAGGCCAGCCAGGGCCGTCAAGCGGTGGTGCGGGAGGACCTGATGTCGACTCCTCGACCACTTATGGATGAACGCTAAACCATCGAGGGCCCTTTCGGGTACCTGGGAACAGGGTACGTGACCCGTTTCACTTAGGGGAAGCCCTTGCCGCCCCCGGATGTGTTTGGCAGCGCCCCGACAGGTGAGCCGAACAAGGAGAGACCCGCGCGGACGGGCCAGTCAGACCAACCGGTTCACCACTCAGGGAGCGAGTCGACCACTCAGGGAGCGAAGGGATGCGCGAGAAGCACCGGACCGAGTCAGCAGGGGCACAACCCGACTTCCGCCGGCTGTCGCTACGGCCGGCCGACGCCCGCAGAGCGGTCCGTGGCGCCGTCGCCCGGCAGTCCGTGCCGTGCGCCGCCGAGGCCCTGGAGGACGCTCTGCTCGTCACCTCGGAACTGACCACCAACGCGATCCTGCACGGCGGCGGGATCACCGGCTTCGACGTGGACGTCGAGGGATGCGCGGTGCGCGTGTCGGTCTGCGACCGAAGCGACTCACTGCCGGTGGCCGAGCAGGCCCCGGACGGGCGCGACCGCGGGCGGCCCGGCGGCCGGGGCTGGCCCATCGTCTGCCGGCTGGCCCGGGATGTCGAGGTCGCCGGACTGCCCCGCGGGGGTAAGCGGATCACCGCGGTAGTGTCCCTGGCCTGAGGCGGCGAACCGAACTTCGCACTGCGGTGTTTGCGCCCGGAGCGAAGGGGCAGGCGGACTGTCGTGCTTCGGACCGGAGGCGCGCGCCAGTGGGAGCAGTCATGTCGCCCCCGGGCCCGCAAAGCGGTCCGGGCGGTGCTCCCGCGGCGACTTTGACAACGCAGTTCGGGTCGAGTCCCGGAACCACGTTCCGGTGATGCCCTGGAACCCACAGTTCAGGAGCGATTCCGCATGCTCACCGACTTGTCCAACGGCCGCCCCAGCACGCCCGCCCCCACGACCCGGGCCCCGTCCCGGCGTTCGCACGACGACGCCCCCGATACGGCCTCCCTCTTCGCCCGTCTCGCCGCTCTCGGT
>NZ_JBEOTA010000080.1:0-4932 GCF_040303265.1 Streptomyces sp. NPDC096040 | reverse complement strand
TGCTGGCGCGCCCACTCGGAAAGCTTCACACCTCCGATGATAAATGACTACAGACGACTATGCCTGTAGATAGAATCGGGAGCAGTTACGTACCCCCATCCAACGGCCGCTCCGCCCGCTAGCGCGCGAGGAGTTCGAGGGTGTCGATCACCCGGTTCGAGAAGCCCCACTCGTTGTCGTACCAGGCCACCACCTTGATGTGGCGGCCGTCGACGCGGGTGAGGGCCGAGTCGAAGATCGCCGAGGCCGGGTTGCCCGTGATGTCCGAGGAGACCAGCGGGTCGTCCGAGTACTCGAGGATGCCCGCGAGCGGCCCCTCCGCGGCGGCGCGGTACGCCGTCAGCACGTCGTCCCGTGTCACGTCACGGGAGACCGTCGTGTTGAGCTCGACGATCGAGCCCACCGGCACCGGCACCCGGATCGAGTCGCCGGACAGCCTGCCGTCGAGGTTCGGCAGCACCAGGCCGATCGCCTTGGCGGCGCCGGTCGTGGTCGGCACGATGTTGACGCCGGCGGCGCGGGCGCGACGGGCGTCGCGGTGCGGGCCGTCCTGCAGGTTCTGCTCCTGCGTGTAGGCGTGCACCGTCGTCATGAACCCGTGCTCGATACCGGCGAGTTCGTCGAGCACGGCGGCCAGCGGCGCGAGCGCGTTGGTCGTGCACGAGGCGTTGGAGACGACCGTGTGCGTGTCCGGGTCGTAGGCGTCGGTGTTCACGCCGAACGCGAGCGTGACGTCGGCACCGTCCGACGGCGCGCTGACCAGGACCTTCCTCGCACCTGCGTCGAGGTGGGCACGAGCGGCCTTGGCCGATGTGAAGCGGCCGGTCGACTCCAGCACGATGTCCACGCCGAGAGCGGCCCACGGCAGCTGCGCCGGTTCCCGCTCGGCGAGCACCTTGATACGGCGGCCGTCGACGACGAGGACGTCACCGTCCACGGTCACCGGGCGCCCGAGGCGCCCTGCCGTCGAGTCGAAGGCGAGCAGCCGCGCGAGAGCGGTGGGCTCCGTGAGGTCGTTGACGGCGACGATCTCGAGGCTGCTGTCCCGCTCCAGCAGGGCGCGTAGCACATTGCGTCCGATGCGGCCGAATCCGTTGATGGCGATACGAGTCATGAGTCGCGTCCCTTCGCTTTGCCACCAGGTTCGCGGGCCGTACTCACCCACGACAGCGGCGAGATCGCCACGGTTCAAAAGGATCCCGCCATGCCGGCATTTCGTGGGGGCGGTCTCCGTCAGGCGGCGGCGGACACCTCGGCCCGGTGGATCGCGTTGCCGCCGTCCAGGCGGTCGCCGTGCGCGGCGGTGAGGCAGTCGATGATCTCCAGGCCGCGGCCGTGTTCGGTGTCGGGACACCTCGCGTTGTCGGGGCCGAGCAACCCGGTCCGGTGCCGCACGAACAGGGAGCAGCCGCACGACGCCCCGTAGGGTTCCGCGCCGAGCACCGCGACGGCTGGCCCCGTGAGAGTGCCGAACGGGACCAAGACCCGAAGGGCGAAGGCAGGGGCGCCGGCTGACGGTATCGACGTCACGCCGACAAACGCTCGCCGCGCTCCGACGCAGACCGGCCCCGGCCCCTACTCGCCCTTGGTGAAGGTGCGCCGGTAGTCGCTCGGTGTCGTACCGAGGATGCGCTGGAAGTGCAGCCGCAGATTCGCGCCGGTGCCGAGACCGACGTCGTCGGCGATCTGTTCGACGCTGCGCTCCGAGCGCTCCAGCAGCTCCCTGGCCAGGTCGATCCGGGCGCGCATCACCCACTGCATCGGGGTGTACCCGGTGTCCTCGACGAAGCGCCGCGAGAACGTACGCGCCGACACCCCCGCATGCCGGGCGAGTGCGTCGAGGGTGAGCGGCCCGGCGAGCCGGTGCAGCGCCCACTCGCGAGTCACGGCGAACCGCTCACCGAGCGGCTCGGGCACACTGCGCGGCACGTACTGCGCCTGGCCGCCGCTGCGGTAGGGGGCGGCGACCAGTCGTCGGGCCGCGTGGTTCGAGGCGGCCACACCGAGGTCGCCGCGCAGGATGTGCAGGCACAGATCGATGCCCGACGCTGCGCCGGCCGACGTCAGCACGCTGCCCTCGTCGACGAAGAGCACGTTCTCGTCGACTTTCACGAGCGGATGCCTCTCCGCGAGCGACCGTGTGTAGTGCCAGTGCGTCGTGGCGCGCAGGCCGTCGAGCAGCCCGGTCGAGGCGAGCGCGAAGGCCCCCGTCGAGATGGCGGCCAGCCGCGCGCCCCGCCGGTGCGCCGCGAGCAGCGCGTCCACGACCGCCCGCGGCGGGGCCTCCCGGTCCGGGAACCGGTAGCCGGGCACGAACACGATCTCCGCCCACTCCAGTGCGCCGAGGCCATGCGCCACGTGGTACGACAGCCCGTCGCCGCCGGTGACCAGACCGGGCGCCGCACCGCACACCCGCACCTCATACGGCATGCTCGCCCGGGTCGTGAACACCTGCGCCGGGATACCGACGTCCAGGGGCTTCGCCCCCTCCAGCACAAGGACGGCGACACGATGCAGGCGGGTGACAGGCACGTCAGACAGGGTACGAGCAGACGACCGGCGCCCAGTGCGGCCCGCCCACCCGAGGCGCCGAGATCAGAGCTCTTCGTCCATCCCGATCACCTTGCGCAGCTCCTCGGCCGCTTCCTGCGGGCTGTCGCCCGCACGCTGGTCGAGCATCGCGGCGGCGATGCTGTCGAGCTTGCGCTGGATGGCGTGCTCAGCGCGGCGCTCTGTGTTCTTCAGGAGGGCGAGCAGCAGCAGGTTCACGGACGTCATGGCATCGCCGACGAGGAGCTGCCAGGTCACCGGAAGGCCCGCGACATGGACGGCGACGAGGGCCGCGACCAGGACCAGGCAGAAGCACATGAACAGCAGGGAACTGGTGACGTTCGAGGCCGCCTCGGCGAGCCGCTCGAACCAGCCCCGGCCGTTGCGGGAACGCTCGGCGGGATGCGTCATGGACATGGAGCCGCCTTGCCTGCCGCGCCCGTGCGGTGCCGTTCACCGCGGTCGGCGACCGGGTACCCCGCACCACGTTCCTCACCCGCCCTCCTGCGCGGCCATGACCTCGTCCCCGTGCTCGAAGGCCCATGCCCCGACGGCGCCGATGGGTCCGAGCAACGAGCGCCCCAGTTCTGTCAGCCCGTACTCGACGCGCGGCGGTGCCCCGGGGAGCGCCCGGCGCGTCACCAGCCCGTTGAACTGAAGGCGCCGCAGTGTCTCGGTGAGCACCTCGGAGCTGATGCCCCCGATCCGTTCCCGCAGTTCGACCGGACGCCTCGGCCCGTCCCGCAGCGCCCAGAGCACCACGGCGTTCCAGGTGTGGGAGAGCAGGTCGAACGCCAGGCGGGCGCGGCAGTCGGCGAGAAAGGCGTCGGTCGTCACGTACCAGATGGTGCCCGACGGGCTCCGTAACGTCGGCACGAACGAGCGAAGCCGTCGCGGAAGGGGAGCGTCTGATGCGGATCGGCGGCCTGGGCATGAACGCCGGCGTGGCCGACGTGCACAACCTGTGTTGGAAACTGGCCGGTGTGCTCCACGGCTGGGCCGGACCGTCCCTGCTGGGAACGTACGGGCCGGAGCGGGAACCGGTGGCCCGCGAGACCCTCCGCCAGGCGGTCGGGAACACCCGGCTCCTGATGCAGGTGCAGGACCTGCGCACCGAGCAGCTCCGCCGCGGTGTGTCGGCTCCGGTCGAACTGCCTTGGTCGGAAAGGTACTTCGCCCAGCTCGGCCTCGTGCTGGGAGCGGCCTACCGCTCCGAGGCCGTTCTCGCCGGCGACGCCGAACCTCCTGAGCCGTCCGGTACCGAGTACGTCCCCACCGCGGAGCCGGGCCACCGCATGCCCCACCACTGGCTCACCCCCGACCGCTCCACGCTCGACACGGTCGGCGAATGGTTCACGTTGCTGACCCCGGCCCCGGACCGCTGGCAGCGACAAGCCGTCGCCCGCTGGCCGTTGCGCGTAGCGGCGCTGCCCCGCGAACACGCCGACCGGTACCGTCTGAGCCCGCACGGCGGCGCACTTCTCGTCCGCCCGGACGGCCATGTCGCCGGCCGCTGGGAAGAACCCCCGTCGGACGACTCCACGCTGGGGCACGCCCTGAGTACCGTCACGTCGCAGTCGCCGGCCAGGTGATCCGCAAACCCTCATCCGGATGGTTGATCCTGATTCGGCCGTGGCGCGGGAGAGGTCCGTTGCCGGAGGGTGGAGGAGGGGCAGGGCGGAGGTGCTGGCCGAACTGGGGGCGCTGCACGAGCGCCAGGAGGCCGCCGCACACGGCTGGGTCCTGGAGGAGCACGAACTCCCTGTGCCGCGTGAGGCGCTGGCCCGGATCGAGGAGTGGGGTCTGGTCGAGTGGGCCGACCGGCAGGCCCGGGCGGACCTGTCGAACACGAGAGGGCCGTGGCGTACGGCGGGCGGTCCGGCCCTCCCCGAGCGGTCACGACCTGCTGACCTGTGCCCGGCACCGGCCCGGCCCCGAACGGGACGAGCCCGAACCGGGCGGCGCCCTCGTGGAGTTGCTGCCGTCGCAGACGGACGCGGTGAAGGTGTTCGTGGCTCTCGCCGAGCGCTGCGCCTCCCGGCGGAACCGCTGCCGGCCGAATAGGTCCGCAGGGCGGTGCCTGATTGCCCGGCGGGCCGCCGGCGGCTGCATCTGACGCTGGCGCCAGATGAGGTCGGTGGCCTACGGGTTGTGGCTGCGGATGATGTCCGGCTCCGCGATGGAGGCCAACCGCTTCGCCCGCGAGTACGGCGTCGCGTACACGCCCGCCGGCCGCGGCGGACGACGGCGGCGCCGGGGGGCCGCCGAGGCCGCCGCGGCCGGGCCGGGGGGGGGGGGGGGTCCCGATCGGAAGTGGGGGGGGGTGGGGGAGGGGGGGGTGGGTGGGGGGGTTTTATAGGGGGGGGGGGGGGGGGTTAAAAA
>NZ_JBEOTA010000079.1:0-5057 GCF_040303265.1 Streptomyces sp. NPDC096040 | reverse complement strand
CAGCTCCTGCATCAACCCGGCACGCGCACACACCAAAGTGACCGCGTCATCCAGCGACACCACACCCGCCACATGCGCGGCCGCCACCTCACCGACCGAATGCCCCACCACAAAGTCCGGCACCACCCCGAACGACCCGAGCAGCCGGAACAACGCGACCTCAACCGCGAACAGCCCACACTGCGCGAACAACGTCTGATCCAGCCGATCACCGCCATCGAGAATCACCTCCCGCACCGGCCGCCCCAACACCGACTCCAACCGCGAACAGATGTCCTCGAAGGACTCCGCGAACACCGCATACCGCTCAGCCAGCTCCCGCCCCATCCCCGACCACTGCGACCCCTGACCCGAAAACAAGAACCCGGTCAGCCCACCACGATCAGCCAGCGCGCCAACAGCGCCCGGCCCACCGCCCACCAACTCCTCCAGTCCAACAAGCAATTCATCCCGATTCGAGGCCACCACCGCACCGCGGTGCTCCAAAGCGGCCCGGGACAGCGCCGCCGCACGCGCCACCTCCGCAACAGTCACCCCGGACTCGGCAAGCACGTACTCACGCAACCGGGCCGCCTGACCACGCAACGCCTCAGCACTCCGCCCGGACACCAACACCGGCACCGGCAAAACCGGTTCCGGAACTGCCGTCGCCTCGACATCGGGGGCCTGCTCGATGATCACGTGCGCATTGGTGCCGCTCACCCCGAACGCCGACACAGCGGCCCGACGCACCTCGGTCTCCGGCCAGCGCCGTGACTCGGTGAGCAGCCGTACGTCACCGGCCGACCAGTCGACGTGCGGGGTCGGTTCGTCGATGTGCAGGGTGCGTGGCAGGTGGCCGTGTCGCATGGCCTGTACGACCTTGATCACGCCGGCGACACCGGCGGCGGCCTGCGTGTGCCCGATGTTCGACTTGACCGACCCCAGCCACAACGGCCGGTCCCGATCGGCGCCGTACGTGGCCAGTAGGGCCTGCGCCTCGATCGGGTCGCCGAGCGTGGTGCCGGTGCCGTGCGCCTCCACCACGTCCACGTCCGAGGCGGACAGCCCCGCGGCGCTGAGCGCGGCGCGAATGACCCGTTCCTGCGAAGGACCGTTGGGGGCGGTGAGCCCGTTGGAGGCACCGTCCTGGTTCACCGCCGAACCGCGCAGCACGGCCAGCACCTCATGGCCGTTGGCCCGCGCGTCGGACAGCCGCTCCAGCACCAGCATGCCGACGCCCTCGGACCAACCGGTGCCGTCGGCATCGGTGGAGAAGGACTTGCAGCGGCCGTCGGCGGCGAGGCCGCGCTGCCGGTCGAACTCACGGAACGGGGTCGGGCTGGACATGACCGTCACCCCGCCGGCCAGCGCCAGGCTGGACTCGCCGGAGCGCAGCGACTGTGCGGCCAGATGCATCGCCACCAGCGAGGACGAGCACGCGGTGTCCACGGTGACCGCGGGGCCGGTGAGCCCGAAGGTGTAGGCGACCCGGCCGGTGGCGATGCTGCCCAGGTTGCCGTTGCCCAGATATCCCTCCAGTTCCTCGGGCACGTGTGCCAGCCGGGTCGCGTAGTCCTGGTACATCAGCCCGGCGAACACCCCTGTACGGCTGCCCCGGACGCCGGTCGGGTCGATCCCGGCGCTTTCCAACGCCTCCCAGGACAGCTCCAGCAGCAACCGTTGCTGCGGGTCCATGGCCAGCGCCTCGCGCGGCGAGATACCGAAGAGCCCGGGGTCGAAGTCAGCGACGTCGGCGAGGAATCCGCCCAGTCCGACCGGCAGCGCCCCGAGGTCCCAGCCGCGGTCGGCGGGAAAGGCAGAGATGCCGTCCCGGCCCGCGGCGACCAGGTCCCACAGCTGGTCGGGGGTGCCGACTCCGCCGGGGTAGCGGCAGGCCATTCCCACGATCGCGATCGGCTCGTCCGTGGCGGCCGTGAGCGTGGGGGCGGCGGGTTCCGGTCCGGTCTGAAGGTCACCGGCCTCGGCGAGTACGAACCCGGCCAGCGCGGCCGGGGTGGGGTGGTCGAACACCAGGGTGGTGGGCAGCCGTAGCCCGGTGGCGGTGCCGAGGCGGTTGCGCAGTTCCAGCGCGGTCAGCGAGTCGACGCCGAGTTCGGCGAAGGACTGCTCGGCGCCGACCTGTTCGGCCCCGGTGAGGTCCAGTACCCCGGCGGCCTGGGTGCGCACCAGGTCCAGGGCGGCGCGGCGGCGCTCCGCTACGGGCAGCGCCCGCAGCCGGTCGGCCCAGCCGGACTGCTGCGGGGTACGGCGGCGGCCGCGGACCAGGCCGGCGAACACCGCCGGCAACGGGTCGAGCCGGTGCAGGGCCACGGTGTCCAGCCGCATCGGCAGTACGGCCGCCTCGTCGAGCCCGACAGCGGCGTCCAGCAGCGCCAGGGCTTCCGCGGTGGGCAGTGCGGCGATGCCACTGCGGGCGATACGGGCCAGGTCGGTCTCGGAGAGCTCGCCCGTGATGCCGCTGCGCTGCTCCCACAGTCCCCAGCCCAAGGAGGTGGCCGGGAGCCCGGCGGCACGGCGCTGCCGCGCCAGCGCGTCCAGGTGGGCGTTGGCGGCGGAGTAGGCGGCCTGTCCGGCGTTGCCGAGGGTCGCGGAGGCGGAGGAGAACAACACGAACCTGGTGAGGTCTCGGCCGCGGGTCAGTTCGTCCAGCCAGCGGGCGCCCTGCACCTTCGGCGCCAGCACCGCCCGCAGTCGCTCCTCGGTGAGACCGGTGACCAGACCGTCGTCCACCACCCCGGCGGCGTGCACCACCGCCGTCACCGGATGCTCGGCCAGCACCGCGGCCACCGCCTCGCGGTCGGCCACATCACACGCCACCACCGCCACCCCGGCACCCAACTCACCCAACTCCGCAGCCAGCTCCGTCACACCCGGCGCATCACCACCCCGCCGAGAAACCAGCACCAGACCACGCACCCCATGACGCACCACCAAATGCCGCGCCACCAAACCCCCGAGCGTCCCACTCGCCCCCGTCACCAGCACAACATCCTCAGCCGACCAAGGAACACCCCCACCCACCTCCGACACCCGCGCCAACCGCGGCACCAACACCCGCCCCGCACGCAAGGCCAGTTGAGGTTCGTCGGTGGCCAGTGCCGCCGTCAGCTCCGTCTCGGTGACGGTGGGGTCGGCCGTGTCCAGCAGTACGAACCGGTCGGGCCACTCGATCTGCGCCGAGCGCACCAGGCCCCACACGGCCGCGCCGGCCGGGTCGGGCACCTCCTCGGTGGTGGCCGCGACCGCACCTCGGGTGACCAGGACCAGCCGGGCACCCGGCGCGGGCTCCTCGGCCAGCCAGCCGCGGAACCGTTCCAGTACGGCGGCGGTGCGCTCGGCCACGGGCGTGTCCTCGACCCGGACCAGCACATCGGCGCGGGTGTCGCGGGGGCGTCCGGTGCGAGCGGGCGTCCAGTCCAGCCGGTACAGCGAGTCCAGCCGTGCGGGCGCGCGCAGTTCGCCGGTGAGGGCGCGCAGCACCACGCGCTCGACGGTACCGACCGGGGCGCCGCTGCCGTCTGCCAGATCCAACCGGACCGCGTCCTCCTCGACGGCGGTGATCCGGACCCGCAGCGCCGTCGCGCCCGCGTCGTGCCAGCGGACCCCCCGGAAGGCGAAGGGCAGCCGCAGGGCGTTGTCGCCGTGCAGGGCGAGGGCGTGCAGTGCCGCGTCCAGCAACGCCGGATGCAGACCGAACTCCCTTGCCTCACCGCACTGCTGGTCGGGCAGGGCGATATCGGCGAAGATCTCGTCGCCGCGCCGCCAGGCAGCCCGCAGCCCCTGGAACGCCGGGCCGTACCCGAGGCCGCGAGCGGCGAGCCGGTGATAGAAGCCGTCAAGGTCGACCGGTTCGGCGCCGGCCGGGGGCCACCGCACGAGATCCGCACCGACGCTGTCGTCGCTGCTCTCGGAGAGCACACCGGTGGCATGCCGGGTCCAGGGCGGCGCCGAGTCCTCGGGCCGGGAGTGCACCTCGATGCTGCGGCAGCCGGTGTCGTCGGGTTCGCCGACGACGACCCGCAGGGCGAGGCCGCCCTCGGCGGGCACGACCAGCGGGACCTCCAGGGTCAGCTCGTCCAGCCGGTTGTCACCAAGCAGTTCGGCGGCGTGCCGGGCGAGTTCGACGAACGCGGTACCGGGCAGCAGCACCGTGCCGGTGACCCGGTGGTCGGCCAGCCAGGACTGCCCACGCAGGCTCAACCGCCCGGTCAGCACGGTGTCGACGGCACCGGGCAGGGCGACCAGCGCACCGAGCAGCGGATGCCCGGCGGACAGCGCACCGAGCGCGGCGGGATCGGCCGACTCGGCGTTCTCCAGCCAGTAACGGCGCTGTTGGAAGGCGTAGGTGGGCAGGTCGACCGGGTCGGCCGCGGGCAGACAACGGGTCCAGTCGATGTTCCCGCCGTGCACGTGGAAGCGAGCCAGTCCGGTGGGCAGGGTCACCGATTCCGGCTGGTCTCGGCGGAGTAGTGGGATGAAGGCCGCGGCCGCGTCCTCCGCCAGGCAGTCCGGTCCAACGGCGCTCAGCGCGGCGTCCGGACCGACCTCCACGAACCTCGTCACACCCTGCTCGTGCAGATGGGCGACCGCGTCGGCGAAGCGGACCGTGTCCCGGACATTGCGCACCCAGTAATCAGCATTCACCGGCGCGGAATCGACGTCCACGGTGGACACAAACGGAATACGCGGAGCGGAGAAATCCACACCACCGATCGCAGCACGGAACCGCTCCAACACCGGGTCCATCAACGGGGAATGGAACGCATGACTCACCCGAAGCCGCGTATTCCGCCATCCCCGCTCCTTCGCCCGCGCCGCAACAGCCTCCACCGACGACTCGGCACCGGAAACCACCACCGACCGAGACCCGTTGACCGCCGCGACACCCACCTCACCCGACAGGATCCCGACAACCTCCGCCTCGGTGGCGTTGACCGCGAGCATCGCCCCACCAGGCGGCAGCTCCTGCATCAACCCGGCACGCGCACACACCAAAGTGACCGCGTCATCCAGCGACACCACACCCGCCACATGCGCGGCCGCCACCTCACCGA
>NZ_JBEOTA010000078.1:0-5805 GCF_040303265.1 Streptomyces sp. NPDC096040 | reverse complement strand
CTGGTGTGGGCGTAGGAACTCCCATCATCCCAGGTCAGCAGGCACCTCTTCTCTTTTCATCGCCCAAAAACCGAGTATCACGCGGTGGATCCAGGCTGAGAAGCTGTCGGTCCTCGTCCATGTCCACGCGTCCCGGCCGCGCATGCTGATCTTCGGCGCGGTCGACTTCGCCGCCGCCCTCAGCCGGATCGGACACCTCCTGGGCTACCGGGTCACCGTGTGCGACGCCCGCCCGGTCTTCGCCACGGCGGACCGATTCCCCGAGGCGGACGACGTCGTGGTCGACTGGCCCCACCGGTACCTGGAACGCACCCAGGTCGACGCCCGCACCGCGATCTGCGTCCTCACGCACGACGCCAAGTTCGACATCCCCCTGGTGCGCCTCGCCCTCGACCTGCCCGTCGGCTACGTCGGCGCGATGGGATCCCGGCGCACCCACGACGAACGCCTTCGACGCCTGCGCGAAGCCGGTGTGCCCCAGGCCCGGCTGGCCCGGCTGCGCTCACCGATCGGGCTCGACCTCGGCGCCCGCACACCCGAGGAGACAGCCGTCTCCATCACCGCGGAGATCATCTCCCACGCCAACCACGCCACCGGCCTGCCCCTGTCCGACGGCGCGGGGCCGATTCATGAACCGCTCGTCCGACGCCAGGCCGACGGTCGGAGCACCCCCTACCTTGCCGCACGCGTCGGCGTGGACCGCTGAGGCCAACCGATCGGCCTGCGCACGGCGGGTCCAAATGCCTTCTCGGGGAGGGGCCCCCGTCCCGCTATAAGTCGATCGCCCGCTTCTGTGGCTGGCACGGGAGGGCGTCGAGAGCATGACGACGGCTGAGTCGGCGGGAACCCAGTCGAAAGATCGTGTAGATGAGGGTGAGGTTGTGACGCTCAATTGACGCTCCAGCGCTGGGCAAGCCCTCCCGACACCCGGGAAAGGGCCTCTGAACTGCACGTTTCTTCATCAGTGCCATCCGAACATGTTCCCGATGACGCATCACGTGGAGTGCGTGGCGATTCTGGAGCCTGCGGACAAGGGCGCCTGACCTCGGGTTCGTGAGCCAGGCGCTTGTAACAATCAGGCGGCGACGAGCTCCTGCTCCCGGTCCGGCGTCTTGACCTCGGGCTTCTTGTTCGGCAGCGAGAGCCGGAAGACCTTGCGCCACGCGGAGAACACCTGCTTGGGCAGCGGTCCGGTGACGTACTCCAGCTCGTATTTCTCGAACAGCGCGCGCACCTTCACCGCGACCTCGGCGTACCGGTTGCTCGGCAGGTCCGGGAACAGGTGGTGCTCGATCTGGTGCGACAGGTTGCCGGTCATGAAGTGCATGGCCCTGCTGCCGCTGATGTTCGCCGAGCCCATCATCTGGCGCAGGTACCACTGGCCGCGCGTCTCGTCCTTGATCGACCGGCGCTCGAAGACCTGTACGCCCTCGGGGAAGTGTCCGCACATGATCACCGAGTGAGACCAGATGTTGCGGACCAGGTTCGCGGTGAACGTGGCGGCGAGCGTGGGGAGGAACGACGGGCCCGACAGCATCGGGTGGAGCACGTAGTCCTTGAGCACCTGCTTGCGGATCTTGCGGCCCACGGCCTTGGCCCGCGCGCGGAACTCCGGGTTCTTGCGGCGCCGCTTGTGCAGGTTCTTGCCGAGCTCCAGGTCGTAAGCTGCGATGCCGTACTCGAAGAAGCAGGCGTTGATGAAGTTCCACAGCGGCTGGCCGAGGTGGAACGGGTGCCACTTCTGGTCCTCGTCGACGCGCATGATGCCGTAGCCGAGGTCGTTGTCCTTGCCGATCACGTTGGTGTACGTGTGATGCAACTCGTTGTGCGAGTGCTTCCACTGCTCGGACGGCGAGACGTGATCCCACTCCCAGGTGGTGGAGTGGATCTTCGGGTCCCGCATCCAGTCCCACTGGCCGTGCAGGACGTTGTGGCCGATCTCCATGTTGTCCATGATCTTCGCCACGGACAGACCGGCGGTGCCGAGCAGCCACGCGGGCGGGAAGATCGAGAACAGCAGCACGCCCCTGCTGACCAGCTCGAGCTTGCGCTGCGCCGAGATGACCTTACGGATGTAGGCGGCGTCTTTCTCGCCGCGTCCTGCGATCACTTCGTCGCGGATCGCGTCCAGCTCGTGGCCGAGCTCCTCGATCTGCTCCGCCGTCAGGTGGGCGGTGGGGTCGATGGCGGTCAAGGTGCTCCTACCGTTCGATGTCGCAAGGGCCCGCCGCGGCGGACACACAGGTCTGGATGAGGACGCCCGGCTCGGCCTCGGTGATCTCGCCGGTGCGCAGGTCGCGGACGGCGCCCGCCTTGAGCGGCGTGACGCAGCCGAAGCAGATGCCCATGCGGCACCCGGAGGGCATGAGCACGCCGGCCTCTTCGCCGATGTCCAGCAACGGCGTGGCGCCGTCCGCGTCGACGGTCTTGCCGGTGGCGCGGAACGTGACCTCGCCGCCGCCGCATCCGTCGCCGGCGACGAGGATGCCGGGGCGGAAGCGTTCGGTGTGCAGGCGCTCTGGGACGCCGTGCTCGGTCCAGTGGTCTTCGGCGGCGTCGAGCAGGCCCGCGGGTCCGCAAGCCCAGGTCTCGCGCTCGGCCCAGTCGGGCACGAGTTCGTCGAGACGGGCGATGTCGAGCATGCCGTCCGTGGCGGTGTGCACCTCGGTGAGCCGAAGCTTCTTGGCCGCGACCAGGTCGTGCAGTTCGTTGCGGAAGATCACGTCTTGCGGCTGTGGCGCGCAGTGGACCATGGCGACGTCGTCGAACTCGGTGTCGCGCAGCATGGCCATCACGGGCGTGATGCCGCTTCCGGCCGTCAGGTAGAGCACCTTGGCGGGCTTGGCCTGCGGCAGCACGAAGTCACCGGTCGCCTGGTCGAGCTGGATCAGCGTGCCCGGTTTCGCCCTGCGGACCAGGTGGTTGCTGACCTTGCCGTCCGGGATCGCCTTCACGGTGATCGTGACGCGGCCGTCCTGGCGGTTCGTCGGCGAAGTGAGGGAGTAGGCACGCCACAGGCGCACGCCGTCGACGTCGACCCCGATCCGCACGTACTGACCGGCTGTGTGGCCGCGCCAGCCCCGCCCCGGCCTGATCACGATGGTCGCGGCGGCACCCGTCTCGGGGTGCACGGCCTCGATGCGCCCACGCAGGTCAGCGCCCGCACGCAGTGGGCTGACCAGGTCGAGGTAGTCCGACGGCAGCAGCGGCGTCGTGACCATCTCCAGCAGTTTCCACGCCCTGCTGCGGAGGGCTGCACTTCTCATGCCTCCAGCTTGCTGCGCCTCAAGGCGTAAAGTCCTGACCGCAGGACGTAAATCTGGTCGGCTGAATTGTTCGCAGGGAACAAAGACGTGAGCCATGCAATCCGGAGGGCCAGCGAACTGACCCTGGATGAGACGACGGTCACCGCACTGAGGGCCGCGCTGAAGACCACCGCCGACGAGGTCGTCCAGGCGATCATCGACGAGGTCCCTCCCTACGCCAACGCCCTGTCGGGCCACATGGGCGCCACCATCCGCCGAGCCGTCCGCACCGCCCTGGGGCACTACCTGGACCTCGCGAGCGGGAACGCCACGGGCGGCGACGCCGGTGACGCAGCCTACGAGCTGGGCCGCGGCGAGGTGCGCGACGGCCGTTCGATGGACGCCCTGCTCAGCGCCTACCGCGTCGGCGCCCGCGTGGCCTGGCGATGCCTGGCAGCGGGTGCCGTACCCGCAGGTCTGCCCGCCGCCGAGGTCGCCAAGTTCGCCGAGCTGACCTTCGCCTACATCGACGAGCTCTCCGCCGCGAGCGCCGCGGGCCACGCCGACGAACTGGCCGCCCGGGGCAGGGCCCACGAGCGCCATCTGGAACACCTGGCCCGCGACCTCCTCGCCGGCGCGAGCCCGGACGTGCTGCTGGCCTCTGTTCAACGGGCCGGGTGGCAGCCTCCGGTTTCGCTGACCGCGGTCCTGCTGCCCGCCGCCCAGGCCCGGCCTGCCTACCGCGCGCTCGACCCGAGCACCCTCGTCCTCGACGATCTGCCGGACGCCACCGGTGCGCTGCTCGTCCCCGATGCCGACCGATCACATCTCTTGCGGCAGCTGACCGACCGCACCGCCGTGGTCGGCCCGGCCCGGCCATGGACTCGTGCGTCCGCCTCGTACGCACGAGCCATACGCGCGCGCTCCCTCTCCTCCGACATCCGCGACACCGAGGACCACCTGCCCGAGCTGGTGCTGAGCGCCGACGCGGAGGCGTTCGCAGACCTGCGTGCCCGAGCCCTCGCACCGTTGCGGACCTTGCCTGTCGCGACCGCACGGCGGCTGGAGGAGACGTTGCGGGCGTGGCTGCTGCACCAGGGCAGGCGGGACGAGGTGGCGGCGGCGTTGTTCGTCCATCCCCAGACAGTCCGGTACCGGATGTCGCAGCTGCGGGAGCTGTTTCCGGATCTCGCATCGCCATACCGGGTCCTTGAACTGACGCTGGCGGTCGGTCTTCGGGCCAGTTGACGCGTCCTTCGACCGTCCACGAACTCCCGGCGGACCCCGGCATCGTGCTCGGTGTCTACCTGGACGTCCTTGCAGCCGGGACGGTTCGGGTGAGCGACGCGATCAAGGTGCAGCAGGTCGGCTGACAGGGAGCGTTCCACCACGAGTCGCCCACCTGCCGATCCGTCAGGCCCGCGTTTCGCACGACCAGCCACACCCGTTCGCGACTGAGCGGGAGTTGGCCGAGGAGGACGCCGGTCGCGTCGAGCAGGGTGTTGGCGAAGGCTGGAGCGACCGGGTTGAAAGGGCGGACTGTCGGCCGTGACGCCCGTTTGACTCCCTGGGCACCCACATGCATGGCGATGGGCCAGGAAATGGGATCTGACCTCGGGATTTCCGAAGATCGCTCAGGTCGACATCTTTCCGATGACCCACCAGGTCGGTGTGCCGCGATTGAACCGGTCGCGAAGAGCTCCTGAACTGCGGTTGTGGGCGCACAATGTGCGGTGCGGGCGTTCAGTAGGTGGGACCGTAAGGGCTCCAGTGCCCGAGGAAGGGTTTCAGGTCGTCGGCTTGTGGCTTGGGAATGTCGGGCAGCCGGGGCGGTGTGTTCAATGGGTCGAGGCGCTCAACGGTGGCCGCTGCCCAGCTGATCCATTCCTCGGCGTCGGTTCTGGCCTGGCCCGGAGGCATGGCCTCGACTCGCGTGTGTACGGTGCTCACGTATTGGGTCAGTCGGGTGGCGTGGCGCCATGCCGCTTCCTGAGCTTCTAGGTGCCTGACGCGGTACGCCTCCGCGTACCGGATGCGGGCTTGTTCCATGGCGGCTTCCCAGCGGATGCGCTTCTGGCGTGCCGCTTCGGCCTCGTCCTGGCGTCTGCGTTCGGCGGCTTGGCCGCGAAGCGTGACCTCCTGTGCGATCTCGGCGAGCCGCTCTTCGAGGGCGTGGCCGGGAGCGTCGGCCCATTCGCTCGCCCGGTGTGGCTGGCCGCCGCTGAGGACAAAGCGGATGCGCTCGGATGAGGTGTAGTCGAAGCGGGGGATCCTGACCCAGGAGTGCTTTTTGGCCTCGGCGAGTTCCTTCTCGGTGGCGACGTGCTCAGCCCGGTCTTGTTCCTGGAGGACGAGAAACCCCACGGGCTGGCTCTGTGCGGTGATGGTGAAGTGAGGATGTGCCCTGCGGCGGCGATGAGACGGGGGCGCGAAGCCGGTCTGCCCCGCCGAGCAGGTCTGTCCTTCGGAACCTGTCAAAGCGATCAAGGCAGGTAGATCGTTCTAACGCTGTGCTGGGATCAGCGGGCCGTCTGGTGCCGGCTGGTTGATCCAGGCCGCT
>NZ_JBEOTA010000077.1:0-5954 GCF_040303265.1 Streptomyces sp. NPDC096040 | reverse complement strand
TCATTCGTGCTGGCCACCCGGGCACTACTCCTTCTCCGCCCTCGACTCAATGAATCATCCAGTATGCCTGACTCGATCTACTTTGACAGAGAGGGCTTCGGCCTCGGCGGCGGTGATCAGTGCCTGGATGAGCCGGAGAGCGCGTCCTTGGACGGGCTTGGTCAGGCCGAGCGGCTGGCGTTCGTTCTGCATGGCTCGGACAACGGCGTGCGGCCGAGTGAGCCGCGAGGGCACGGGGACGGGGTCGAGGACGGCAAGGCGCCAGGCGGGGATGTCGACGAGCTTGATCTCATACCCGTCACGGCACCAGCTTCCGTACAGCTCCTTCGTCTCCGGAACCCTTCCGGACCTGCGTGCTGCGGCGACGCGGGACGGCCACTTCTCCAAGTCGGGACCGCTGCCGCTCTTGACGATTCGGCCGCTGGCCTCTGCGAGCTCCTGTAATAGCTGCTCCGTGAGCGTCACACGAGGCTGTGATGGAGGGTTTGGCTTCCGCCCGGAGGTCGGAGTTGCCTGCGCTCGGGTGGACTGGGGTCGTGGAGTGGCGGCCTGGGGCTTCCGCGGGCGTGATCCGCGGGGAGGGTATGTGCCGTGTGCCAGGTAGTGCTGGCCGGCGCTCGTCAGGGCGACGCTCCACTGCCCGGCCTTCCGGGAGACCGTGACTAGGCCCCGGTTGTGCAGTGCCTGACAGGTGGTCTTGTAGGAGTTGGTCTCCCATACGCCGGCAGGGCACCCGGCTTCCACCCACTGCAACACCGAGAGCTGCCGCTCGTTGACCTGCCGTTCCAATGGCCCGCCTTCGACTCGAAGTGACGTACGACGGCGGCATGGTGTCAGTTCCGTTGGTAGACGACCGGTGCTTCGACTCGATTCGTCCGAACGAGCGAGCTGACGTGGCTGCAAGCCGGATAGACGGAGAACGGTAGGTGGGTGCTGTCCTGCGGCGGGGTCTGACTCCTGAGATGCCTGACCGGAGTGTCCTGCTCACACTGTGTCGACCACCGGCCGTGGGCGGTGCGTTGCTGGTCTAGGGCTGACCGGGCGTGTCTCGATAGGGGCTTGCCGGAATGGCGTCATCACGATTCTGACCGTCCGCACGGCCCGGTGCCGGCTAGCGATAAGCCGTCGGTCTGAAAGGGAACGAGCGTGATCGGCACACCTTCCGCTCCGGGTTCTCGTCGCCGCCGGTCGGCGAGGGAGGTGGCCCTGGGAGTGGACACGCATCGGGATGCCCATGTGGCCGCTGTGCCCTCCTTGGTGGGGGAAGCGACCGGCACCGAGGAGTCCCGGCTAGTGCGGCTGGATACCGAGACCTGCTGGGGTGGGCCAGGGCGTCGGGTACGGTGCGGCGGGCCGGAGTGGAAGGTACCGGTTCCTTCGGGGCTGCCCTGTCACGTTATCTGCTGGCCCAGGGCGTGGACGTCTTCGATGTGAACCGGTTCGACCGCGCCGACCGCCGTCGGCGCGGCAAGTCCGACCCGCTCGATGCCGAGAACGCGGCCCGGGCGGTGCTGAGCGGGCGGGCGCGCGCCCAGGCCAAGACGGGCTATGGGCCAGTGGAGATCGCCCGGATGTACAAACTGGCCAAGGACCGGCGGTCAAGGCCCGCACCCAGGCGATCAACCAGCTCAAGGCCGTCCTCATCCGTGCCGATCCGCAGCTGAGGGAGGAACTGGCCGGGCTGGGCAACGCAGAGCTCATCCGCACCTGTGCAGGGCTCGTCGACGACAGCCTGAACCACGAGGCTGGCGAGGGATCGGTGCTCCACGCCACCCACGTCACCCTGGGTCTCCTGGCCCGGCGCATCAGGCAGCTCAGCGACGAGGTCCAGGAGCTGGAAGGCCACCTGACCCGGCTGGTGGAATGCCATGCTCCGCAGCTGCTCGAGGTGGTGGGCATCGGTCCGGACACCGCCGTCACTTTGCTGATCACGATCGGGGACAACCAGGAACGCCTGGGCAGTGAGGCGTCCTTTGCGGCGCTGTGCGGGGTCAGCCCAGTCGAGCGTTCCTCGGGCAGTCGGCAGTACCGTCGCCTCAACTGCGGAGGCGACCGGCAAGCGAACGCCGCCCTGCACCGGATCGTGCAGACCCGCCTGCGCGTCGACCCGCGCACCCGGGACTACTACGAACGCCGCAGCAAGGAGGGCAAAACTCGGCGCGAGATCGCCCGAAGTCTCAAGCGCTACGCGGCCCGGGAGGTCTTCCACCTGGTCACACCTGTGCAGTCGCAACCCTCGTTATAGGGGCAGTCGTGACAGAAGCCGACCAGGCCCGAGAAGCGGTCTGGGACTCCGAGGGCGGCCATGGCGCCCGTGTAACCGCGCCGCCGGCATGCTCAGCGTGATCCCTGAAACGGCCCCGGTGAAACCGCCGGGGCCGTCCTTTCAGGCGCAACACGTGAGAGTGCGCAACCCACAATCCACGATACGCCTGCTGACCGGGCCCAGCCGCCGGCAGCGCGCAGCCGCCGCCAGAGTGCCGCTATTCCGCATTACCGCGCCACTGCCCCTGGACACGGAACCAGAGTCCGGGAGCGTAGATCGATTCGACGACAGCGGCTTCGCCTTTGGTCACCCTGAGGATCCGCAATGCGCCGCTCGGAAGCAGGTCGTACTCGTACGTGGCGGGCGACTCACCTTCGGTGATGTCGTCGTAGGAGATATCTGCAGCCGCCAGCTCCGCGTATTCCTTGGGGGGCCGGTTCTCCACCAGCTTGATGAACACGCTCATACCTCGACGATAGATCCCTCGCGGTTTTCTCGCGTGACATGCCAGAGTCACCGCCCACGGCCGCACCACCAGTCGGGCGGTATCGGCTCACTCCAGGATGGCAAGGTGGTCGGCGGCACCCCCGCGCCACTCGATCAGGAAGAGGGTCGCGTCGTCGCTGGTGATCCCGCCCCGCTTCCGGATCAGGTTGTGGGAGAGGGAGCGCACCACCGCCCGAACCCCTTCCCTCGGCATGCTCGATGCGGTTGACCCAGGCGATGAGTTGCTCCTCGCCGAACTGCTCGCCGCGGACATCGTGCTCCTCGATCAGCCGTCGGTGAAGCACAGCACCCGGTCGCCGACCTGGAGCGTCTGCTCGCTGAGCTGGGGCTCGTCGCCGCCGAAGCGGACGATGTGGAGCTCGACGCACGGGTCATCTCGGGCTGCTTCGACACCGCGAACATCCCGGCGCTGGTACGGGACCGGCCCGACGGTCGCCTCTGACCGCCGTCACGTCTCCGACGCTGCCCGGTCGGTGCCGGTGTCAATGAGGATCCGTTCGGCCTGCGTCACGTTGTCGGCGCGGATGGCTTCGGCCGTCGCGGCGCGCGCCGCGTCGGGCGTCGCGTGCGGCGGGATCACGAGGAGGGAGAAGTGGTCCTGATCGCCTCGGGTGATGAGGACGGTGTCGTCGCCGACCGGGAAGGAGTCGATGCGTACGACGCGGTCGTCGAGGATCAGCCGCGTCGGCAGTTCTTCCCAAGCGGCGGTGTCCAGGCCGATACGTGTGATCGGCCCGAGGTGCTCGGGCAGTGCGGCGATCAGCGCGGGAAGCTCGGCGGCGATGTCACGGGACCGAGGCCACCATGCCCCGTCGAGAACTCCCTGCCGGTCGTGAGTCGTCTCCAGCCGTATGACAGCCGTCCCGGCCTTCACCGCCTGGTGGACGGTGTCCGGCAGGAGCCTCGTCACGCGTGGGGAGTCGGAGTCGGGCATCGCACTCGTCTACCTGTCTGCCAGCGAGAAACACAAGTAGGTTCTTCGTTTCACGGTACTCCGCGGCTCGCGGCGGCCGGGAAGCCCGGCGGTCGCACGGGTGGGCTGCAAGAAGCGCCAGAGTAGAGTGAAAGATCGAGTCCACTGATCAGATCCGTGCCCACACAACGAGGTCGCCATGCAGCCCGCGGAAACACCCTCGGACGGGCACGCCGACGTACGCATCGTCGCCGCCTTCCCCGAGGTCGCCCGTCGCGTCGCGGAGGTTCTCCGCCGCTGCTTCGCCACCACCGAGCAGCGCAGCTATCCTGCGGGCTCCACGGGAGGGACGCGTCTCCAACTCACCGTGGACACCACGCGCGCGGCGGAACCGGCGCGGTCCTGGCTGGAGACCAGCCGCTCCTCGGGGGAGGACCGCCGACCGCAGTGAGGCGATGCCCAGGAGCGGTCCTTTCGGCCTCTTCGGGGAGTAGCGTGAACTCATTGGGAGCCATTTCGCACATCGGCCCGGATGCCGGTGTCGTTCCTGGTGAGCAACGGTTCCGGGCAACTGCCCACGCGCAGGGGTCCGGAGACGGGTTCGCATGATGTCCGCGACCACCGACCATCTCCCGCTGTATGCCGTGCCCTTCAGGGTGCCGACCGCGCGCCTCGCACTGAAAGCCGTGAGTCCCTCCCCTGGACGGGGCGAGTTGGACGGGGCCTGGTGGCCTCGCTCCCGTGACCTGACACATGAGCTCGCTGCGCTGGCCGACGTACTGGACCCGTTGTGGGGACGGATCACCCGTGTCGCCGTCAACCCCCGCTACTGGCCGATCACCCCGCGCAAGATCTTCGTCAACGGCCATGTAGTGAAGGTCGGTTGGTTCACCTCTGAGCTGGATCCGCACAAGATCCTGCTGCTGTCCCACACGGCCGGCCGCTGGGACCTCCTGGTGATTCCGCCGGAGACCAGTGCCCCCTCGGCCGCCCGGCTGATGGCCGCCGCGAGCGCGAGCACCGGCCCGCAGCTGACCGCGACCGCTCTCCTGATGGCGGAGCAGACCAACGACACTTCCTCGTCGTACGCGGCCGACACCGGACGGCCCGGTCGACTGGTGGCGGGGATGTGACGAACGGCGTCACCGCCCTGGCCGTCAGTGCCCTGGGGATGGGCCGGGCAGTCTGTGAGGGGCCGGATCAGGCGTGATCGCCCGCGGCGGCTGCCATGAGCGGTTCGGCGGCCTCCACGGTCGTATCCGGAGGCACGACCAGCAGATCCCAGCGCCCCCGGCCGGGAGCGAGCAGGACGATGGTGTGCGGGGCGGATGCCGTCAGGCTTCTGTGCAGTCGTACGACCTGGTTGGCTACGAGCATCCGGCCGGGCGGCATGGACCACATGGGTCCGTTGACCGTGGCGCTGCTGATGTTGCCCCACGCGCGGGGCAATCCGGCGAGCAGCCGGGGGAGTTCGGCGAGCAGGTCGTACGAGCGCGGCCACCACGCTCCGTCGATGGGCCGGGGCGTGCCCCCGTGGGGCGCCAGGCGCAGGCGCAGGACGGGGTGGGAGGGAAGCGGGGGTTGCAGTGCGGTGGTCATGACGGGCTCCTGGCAACTGGCATACGCGGGTGAATGTTTGGCGTCAGGCGCGAGGGGCGGCGACGCGGGCCGGAGTCGGCCGGCGCACGTCGTACACCCAGCCGAGGCGTTCGAGGAGGCGGATGACGGCGGCCGCCGGTTCGTTCTGGCCGCGGTCGACGCCGTGCCGGGCGCTGGTGGGGTCGGCGTGGTGGAGGTTGTGCCAGCTCTCGCCGAGGCAGAGTCCGACGGAATCGCCGTCATGGACACAGGGGAAATGCAACGACATGCGGGGCTCCTCGGCCTCGGTGCGGATGGCGCGGCCAGGGTCAGGCCCGTGATGGGAGCCGCGAGGACGAGACCGGTCCGATACCGACATACGAAGGGCCCTCGCTGCCTTCACCGTACTCCCGCACGCTCCGAAACGAGACGGGCCGGTCACGTGGCCACCGCGTTGACACGGACCGTCGCCGGACGTCGATTGGCAGCACGACGTAGAGCCATGCCACTCCGCACACACGGCGAAGCATCGCGCCTTCCCGTCTCGCCCAGCCGCGGGAACCTTACTGATGTGAGGTTCCCCCGCTGCGCGGGAGCGGATGACTAGCTGGTCAGGGCGGGTTGACGTGGTTTCAGGTTCACTTGTTCGGTCGTTGCCTGGTTGGCGTAGTGCTTCTCCTCGTACTCGAT
>NZ_JBEOTA010000076.1:0-6682 GCF_040303265.1 Streptomyces sp. NPDC096040 | reverse complement strand
GAGTGCGGTCACGAGGGTGTCCAGGTTCGTCGTCACAAACGATCATGGACACCCTCTCCCCGCGCCCGCAAGCATTCGGAAAGACTCGTCTAGGTGGTACGCCGGGTGGCGGCTGTCGGCCGCGAAGAAGACGTACCCGTCCGGGCCCTCGATGTCGGTGCGGCGGCCGAATACGGAGACGAGGCCGGCGGCGTTGCCGTTGCCGATGTAGTACTTGGAGCCGCTGGCGCGGAAGCTGCCGTGGCCGTCAGGCTCCAGGAGCATGTCGGTGGAATAGATGTCGGCGCCGTGGGTCTTCTCGGACAGGCCGAAGGCGAAGACCTCTCCCTGGGAGAGGAGTTCGGCCGCGCGGCTGCGAGCGGTGGCGTTGTCGCTCTGCCAGACCGGGCCGAGACCGAGGATGGTCACCTGCCATGCGTACCAGTAGTCAAGACCGTAGAACCCCAGTATCTCGTTGAGGGCGGCGATCCGGGCGGTGTCCCAGCGCTGGTCCTCCTCTCCGCCGGCGGAGGCCGGGGTGAGGAAGGTGGCGAACAGGCGTTCCTTGGCGGCGAACGCGAGGAAGTCTCCCAGCCAGGCGCGGGTGCGGTAGTCCTCGATCAGGCGGCGCTTTCCGCGGTCCTCGAACCAGTCGACGGTGGCGCGCAGCAGCCTGCGCGTCTCGGGGTCGAAGTGCGCAGGGTCGTACGTGTGCGGGTTGAACAGCAAAGGGGTGGCCATGAGGGTTCGCCTTCCGAGGGATAGGGAGTCGAAGGTTGTTGCCGGGTGCGCGGAGGGACGGGATGATGCGGCTCAGGCGTGCGGCGGTGTCACGCCCAGGCCGTGGAGCGTGGTGAGAACGTCGTCGAGCCAGGCGGTCGTCATCCGCTCGTACGCGATGCCACCGCGCAGCACGACGTGCTGCAGTTCCTGACCGGCATCGAGCGGTGTGGGGGCGTCAGGCCCGGTGAAGTCGCGCAGTTCCCCAGCGAGATACTGCGTAAGCCGGTTGCTGTGCACCTGCTGGTGCCGCTCGACCTCGCGGATGAGCGTGGCCGGGTCGTCGAAGGCCACGCCGCGGATTTTCACTGCGAGGTCGTGACGGAGGCTCTCTGGTTCGATCGGCTCGTGCAGCCACTGGGAGAGAGCCTCGCGTCCGGGGGCGGCGACGGAGTACTCCTTCTTGTCCGGCCGTCCCTGCTGCGGCACCTCGCGGACGGCGAGCATGCCGTCAATCTCCATGCACTTGAGGACGCGGTAGATCTGCTGATGCGTGGCGGTCCAGAAGTAGCCGATGGACCGCTCGAACCGCCGGGCCAGCTCATAGCCGGAGCCTGGCTTTTCCAGCAGTGAGACGAGGATCGCGTGTTCGAGCGCCATACCTCCCAGCTGTCTATGCAACTCGTTGCATAGACAAGCCTCGCTGCCCGGGTGAGACACAGCTCACCCAGCAGCGAGGACAGGACACTCCGGCCACGGGTGGCAGTGGGGAGGGCGGCGGTCAGCGCGCCCCTGCCCGCCACCCGCGTGGACGGCCACCTCGTCAACATAGGACGCCTGGACCAGGCCAAATCCACCATCGACCTCGACGCCCTGTCCTACCGCCACCTCCACGTACGCGGCGTCTCCTTAGGCTTCAGCCGCCCCGAAGCCCTCGGCCATGTCATCGCTGCCCTCCGCGACGAGGTGATGCCCGCCGTCGCGGACAACCGCATCCACCCCGTTATCGACAGCGTCCACGCATGCGACCAGGCCCACGAAGCCGCCGAAGGTATGCGCAGCCACCAGGCTCACGGCAAGATCATCCTTACCGTGCCCTGACCCGCACCGCGGCAAGCGGTCAGTCCTCGCTCAGGAGGGTGCCCCGGAGCAACTCGATCAGGTCGCCGGGATGGGCCCGTGCCAGTTCGTCGAAGGCTCCGGAGTGCCGGCCCAGCAGGATCCCGGCCACGGCCGCCGCCACCAACTCGGCGCGCAGCCGGGGCCGGTCCACCCCTTCACGGGCGAAGCGCCCGTGGAGCGGCTCGACGAGTCGCGCGTGCAGCGCCGCGCGTGCAGCGTCCTGCGCCGCTGGGTCACTCAGTGGCTGCACCGCGACCTGGAGCAGCGGGACGGGGCCGCGCCGGTCGGCCCTGTCGAAGACCTCGCGCAGCCGCTGCTCGTCGAAGAGATCGGCCAGGGCCACGTCGCCCTGTTCGGCGTGCAACGCGGCGACGTACAGCAAGGTCTTGCTCCCGAAGTAGCGTGCGATCAGTGCCGGGTCCACTCCGGCGCGCTCACCGATGTCGCGGATGGTGGTGCGGTCGAAACCCCGCTCGGCGAACAGGTCGCTCGCCGCCGTGAGCAGGAGTTCGCGGCTACGGGCCGCGTCGCGGCGGCGCCCTGGCGCCTCGCCGCTCACCGCTCCGCCCCGGTGCCCGGGACAAGACCCTCGCCGTCCGCGATCGAGCCGCCGTCGGCCGCGAGTGCGGGATGCCCACCCCGGATCCCCGCCGAGGCAACACGCTCGCCCGACCGGATCAGGACGTACGCCACCAAGGCGGTGGCGGCCCACACCGCGCAGCCTGTCAGCCCGGCTGTACGGTAACCGCTCTCGGGGGGAAGACCCTGCCCGGGTGTGGTGGCGGCCTGGAGGATCACGGCGCTGAGGGCGCTGCCGGCCGAGTAACCGATGTACTTCACGACCTGATTGAAACTCATGGCGCTCCCTGTTTCGTGTGCGGGGACGCCGCCGACGACGAGCCCCGGCGTGACCGCGAAGTTGACGCCTACACCGAGTCCGGCCAGGGCCATCGTCACGAACACCTCCCACAGGCCGCCGTGGGCGAACACGAAGGTCAGCAGGGCCGCGAGGGAGAGCAGACAGCTCACGGGCAGCAGGCGGACCGGCGGCTGGGTACGGATCAGAATCCGTACCATGCGGCCGGCCAGCAGACTGGTCACCGAGAACGGCACCAGGATCAAGCCGGTGACGACCACGGAGGCCCCGAGGCCGTACCCGGCGCTCCGCGGCGTCTGCACGTACCGGGTCACGAGGGAGATCAGCAGATACATGCCGATGCCGCCCATCATGGTGGTGAGGTGCGCGGCGAAGACCGTGCGGTCACGGATTAGACGCAGGTCCACCAGGGGATGAGCGGTACGCAGTTCGTGCAGCGCCCAGCCGATCAGCAACAACACCGATACGACGCCAAGCACCAGCAGCCGGGGCGATCCCCAGCCCCAGCGTTCACCCTGGGTGAGGGCGAACAAGAACCCGCTCATGCCGAGCGTGAGGAGCAGTGCCCCCACTACGTCCATCGGGTG
Source organism: Streptomyces sp. NPDC096040 (assembly GCF_040303265.1). NCBI lineage: Bacteria > Bacillati > Actinomycetota > Actinomycetes > Kitasatosporales > Streptomycetaceae > Streptomyces > Streptomyces sp. NPDC096040. Next base: position 3,397 of record NZ_JBEOTA010000076.1, on the reverse strand, counting down.
TGCCGGACGCCCCGGAGACGAGGGGAGCACGACGGCCGCGGCGATGAGGACCAAAGTGGTGGCGATCACGGCGAACCAGAACCCCGCGTACATCCCGAGGCTCTCGGCGAGCAGTCCGGTGACCGGGTAGCCGATACCGACGCCGGCCGCCGTCGTGAGCGAGAGCGTCGACAGCGCCGACCGGGCCCGCGCGGGCGGCACGGAGTCTCGCGCGGTGGCGATCGCCAGCGGAACGAGGCCCATGCCCACGCCCTGGAGCGCCCGCCCCACGATGAGGCAGGCGAACCCCAGCGGCAGAGCCGCCAGCAGGCTCCCGAGGAGCACCACAGCAAGACCGGTCAGGATCACCTTCCTGCGGTGGGGGCCGTCTCCCAGACGCCCCATGGCCGGAGTAGCGACGGCCCCGACCAGCATCGTGACGGTGAGGGACCACTGCGCGTCGGCAACCGAGACGTGGTCCACAGCGGCGATGGTCGGGATCAGCGGGGCGCCGAGGCTGCTGATGATCGCGACCAGCATGCCGAGGGATACCAGTACGGGGACCAGCGCCCGCTGCTGCCAAAGGGAGGGGGCGGGGCCGGATATCGGATGCACGGGGCGGGCCGTTCCTGTCGTCGAGTGCTGTCATCAAATGATGTCTTCAATTGAAGACAAGTAGTGTCCCACCCGTGCGGACCTTGACTGCCGGGTGGTCCCAGCTCGCCACCGGGGCCGCACGAGCGCCAGACGGTCCGGGGCTTTACACCGCATCGACAGCAGCGCTCCCCAGGCTGGCTCGAGAGCCCGCTTAGCGGCGCCGGGCTTGTGCGGGGACGAGCCTCGTCGGTCTGAGTCAGAACCAGGATGGTCCGGCGTTGACGCACGGGTCCTCCAGGGCTGCTGCTTCCTCGTCGGTCAGCTGGTGAGTGAGCGCGTCGACGTGCGGGTGCCGATTATTACGTCCGAGCTGGTCAGGCCGCATGTGCGTACTCGTGGAGGAGGCCGCCGAGTCGGTCGTCCTGCCCATCGTCGTCGCCGGGGCCGCACCCGGCCGGGCAACAAACGGCCACCCGGAGGGGCCGGGTCCGAAGGGAGATACGGGCGCCGAATGTGCGGCGAGCAGGAATGCGCCCAACGACAAAGCGCAACACGAGAATGCCGAGGAACTTCAGGACGTCCAAAGCGAGCGGACCGGTGTAGGTCTTCTCGTCTCCGATCGAACCCAGGGGCGGCGCGGGTGGCCATCACCAGGAGAGCCCGGTACGCGTCTGGCGGCCACGAAGCGCGCTGTGCCGCCGACGCCTCGGCATGCTCCACGAGCCATGCCTTCAACTCCTCAGGCCCACGATACGGTGACGAGGACCTCAACCTGCCGCGCCGGGGGCCTGACGACCACAGTGGCGGGCCGGGGCGCCACGGGCCCGCGCCCGGTGCGGAACACTCAGCGCCAGCCGAGCTCCGGTGCCACGTGGGTGAGGATGCTCTCCATCACGTGGGCGTTGTAGTCGACCCCGAGCTGGTTCGGGATGGTCAGCAGCAGGGTGTCCGCGGCCTCGATGGCCTCGTCCCCCCGGAGCTGCTTCACCAGCACGTCCGGCTCGGCGGCGTACGAGCGTCCGAAGATCGCCCTGGTCGTGTCGTCGATCATGCCGACCTGGTCTCGCGAGTCGCGGTCGCGGCCGAAGTAGGCCCGGTCCAGGTCGTTGGTCAGGGCGAAGATGCTGCGGCTGACCGACACCCGAGGCTCTCGCGCGTGGCCTGCCTCCTTGTACGCCTCGCGGTACGCCTCGATCTGCTTGCGCTGCTGGACGTGCAACGGTTCGCCCGTCTCGTCGTCCTTCAGCGTGGAACTCTGCAGGTTCATCCCCAGATTCGCGGCCCAGACGGCCGTCGCGTTCGACCCGGAGCCCCACCAGATCCGCTCGCGCAACCCCTCCGAGTGCGGTTCGATGCGCAGCAGCCCCGGCGGGTTGGGGAACATCGGGCGTGGGCTCGGCTGCGCGAAGCCCCTGCCCTCGAGTACCTCGAGGAAGGCCTCGGTGTGCCGGCGGGCCATGTCCGTGCCGGTCTCGTCCTCGGCGGGGGTGTAACCGAAGTAACGCCAGCCGTCGATCACCTGTTCCGGTGATCCGCGGCTGATGCCAAGCTGCAGTCGGCCGCCGGAGATAAGGTCGGCAGCACCGGCGTCCTCGGCCATGTACAGCGGGTTCTCATAACGCATGTCGATCACGCCGGTGCCGATCTCGATCTTCGAGGTCCGGGCACCGATGGCCGACAGCAGCGGGAACGGGCTGGCCGCCTGCTGCGCGAAGTGGTGCACGCGGAAGTACGCACCGTCCACGCCGAGCTCCTCGGCCGCGACCGCCAGGTCGATGGACTGGTGCAGGAAGTCGGCGGCGGACCGGGTCTTGGAGTGCGCACTCGGCGACCAGTGGCCGAACGAGAGGAAACCTATCTTCTTCACGTGTGTTCACAGCGTCCGGCGACCGCCTCTGATTCCCGGAGCCGGCACGTTGTGATCAAGTCGGCTGTGCCGGAGTGCCGAACCACCCGCCGCCGACGACCAGCGGCCTCATGGGCGAATGCGGACGGCTTCATACAGGTGCGGGCCGACCGGCGCAGGAGCGTCGGCCAGCCCGCACTGCGGGTGCCGATAAATCATCCATGCAGGTCGCGGCCTTGATCGCTGACCTTCGGCTTTGCTCGACGATCGCCCCGACGTCTTCATCTGTACAGGGCACCGGGGGCATCATGATCTGTCGTGCTGCTGCGCCTGGCCTATCTTGCTGCGACCAACACCATCGCTTTCCTGCGTCTGCTGCCGATGAGCGACAGGGAGAAGGACATCGAGATATTGGCGCTGAGGCACCAACTGCTGATCCTGCAGCGCCAGGTCGGCAAGCCCAGGTTCCAGGACACCGACCGCGCTGTCCTCGCCAGCCTGCTCCACCACCTCCCCCTGGTGAAGCTGCGGGCAGCTCCTTCTGGTGGTACGCCCAGACACGATCCTGCACTGGCACCGCAACCTGCTCAAGCGCCACCATGCCGCGACCTGCGCCCCGAGGCGACGCGGACGCCCACCCACCGCCCGGTCAATCCGCACCCTGGTCCTGCGCCTCGCCCGTGAAAACAGCTCGTGGGGGTATCGTCGGATCCACGGTGAACTCGCAGCCCTGGGCATCAAGGTCGCCGCCTCCACCGTCTGGGAAATCCTCAAGGAGCACGGCATCCCACCGGCCCCCGAACGACAGAGCACCACCTGGGCCGACTTCCTACGCAGCCAATGAGGGGTCACGAAGTTTCCGGACAGGCACCCAATAGGGTTGTCCTGAATAAGGAAACGAGGAAGAAGTGGCGCCACCCAGTAAGTACTCGCCGGAGTTCCGCGAGGAAGCCGTCCAGATCGCGTTGAGGTCAA
>NZ_JBEOTA010000075.1:0-7467 GCF_040303265.1 Streptomyces sp. NPDC096040 | reverse complement strand
CCTCAGACAGCGAGATTGACACGGCAGAAGGCCCAGGACCTGACACCCGAACAGGGTAGCAACTTACCCTCGTGATTTCTGGCGCACCACACTAGTGCTGTGACCGGAAACGATCACGGGGGTGCGTGGACGTGGCAGCTGCGGATTGCCGGTCTGGTGGGGCCTGGTGATGGGCAGCGGTTGAGGTGGCGACACAATGACGTCGTGGAGCCGACCAGCCAGATCATCGTCGCCTTGGATTGTGACAACCGTGCAGCCGCTGACAGCATCGTCGAGCGGCTGGGCGAGGAGTGCCGTTTTTACAAGGTTGGCCTGGAACTGCTCACCGCGGTTGGCCCCGACTTCATCAAGCCTCTCGTTGGGCAGGGCAAGGAGGTCTTCTTGGACCTCAAGCTCTTCGAGATTCCCAACTCGGTTGCTGGTGCGGTCCGTGCCGCAGGAGCTCTGGGTGTCTCCATGGTGACCGTGCACAGCATGGGCGGTGTGGGCATCATGAGGGCCGCCGTCGATGCCGCCCGCGACTTCCATGACCTGCGCGTGCTTGCCTTGACCGTGGTCACCAGCATGACCGACGGGGATCTTGCCGACATCGGCGTCGGAGATTCGACGCAGGAGCAGGTGCTCCGGTTGGCTCAGTTGGCCTCCAGGGCCGGCTGCCACGGTGTAATCGCCTCGCCGCAGGACGTGGCGGCATTGCGGAGCGTGCTGGGTGCCGATGGCCTGATCGTCACGCCGGGAGTCGCGCTGCCCGGTGAATCATCGGGCGAACATGCCCGCTCCGGGACGCCGTGTGCTGCCATCGCTGCCGGGGCCTCCCATGTCGTCGTGGGCCGAACGGTCACGCGTGCCACGGACCCGGCGGCCGCATTGCGTCTCGTCCGCGCCGACCTCGGTTCGTAACAGGCGCATCCCGTAATGGGCGGGGTCAGGCCGGGATGGCCAGTGGTCGGCCGCCCCACCGGATGCCTTTCTCGCTGCGGACGCGGGCGCGTTCGCGCCGCTGGGCGGCCAGTACTACAGCCGGAGATCTTGAGGGTCGGTGATGGGTGGGATCGGCCGGTGGTGGGCCCAGGGTCGGAGGCGGTCCGGGAGCGGGTCTCCGCGGCGTCGGTAGTGACTGACCATGGCGCGGGTCTGGTGGAGTCGGCGCCATAACTCGCAGGTCAGGACGGTCTCCACGGGGTGGCGGGGGTTGAGGTGCGTGGCGGCCAGGCAGTGCCGGATGGTGTGGATGGATGGCCGCAGGAGCGGGCCGGGGATCAGCCAGCGGCCTCGCTCTCCTCGATGCTGGGAGCTTTTCCCTGATCGGGGGCCTGCTCCGAGCCGGTATCCGGATCGGGTTCGGGGGTCTGGCCGGGTTCGGGAATGGCGGCGCGTTGGATGCTGAGGAACGCGGTGGCCAGCATGCAGGCGGTGACGTGACGGTGCCAGGGGGTCCATTTACGGACCTGGTACTGGGCCAGGCCGACAAGCTGCTTGTTGATCTCGTTGTCCTCCTCGATCTGCCAGCGGCCACCGGCCCTGGCGATGACTTCCGAGACCGTGGTGCCGACGGGGGCGTGGACGAGGAAGTAAGCGATCTCCCGGTGGAGTTGTCCGTCCTTGCCCCGCCGGTTGGGGTGCAGGGACCGTCGCAACACCAGCCAGTGCGTGAAGCCATCAGCCGGGCTCTCGTCTTTGACCTGCACGGCGAAGGCCGTCCAGTCGTAGAGCCGCTCGCCCTTGGCGCCGTCGCCGCAGGAGCGGCGTTCCCACTGGTCACGGACTTTCGCGTAGTGGAGCAGGTCGTCGGCGCGCTTCACGGCCGGCTGGCGCGGCTTGCCCGGCGGGCCATCGACCGGGAGGTCGACCGGGACGCCGAACACGTACGGCACCGCGTGGTCATGGCACCAGGCCCGCAGCTGCGGGTCACGGCCGTAGCCGGCGTCAGCCAGTACCCAGGAGAACGGGACGCGGGCATCGCGGGCCCGCTCGAGCATCGTGATGGCCAGCTCGGGCTTGGTGGCGAAGGCTATCTCGTCAGGCACCCCGGCCTCACGACACCTGTCGCGGTCGTCCGTCCATTCCTCGGGCAGATACAGACGGCGGTCGATGAAGGCGTGTCCAGCGGCGGTGGCGTAGGTGAGCATCACCATGGTCTGGCAGTTGCGGACATCGCCGGTCAGCCCACAGTGCTGGAAGGCCACCCCGACCGACTTGGTGCCCTTCTTCTGCGCCTGGGTGTCATCGATGACGAGTGAGGCGTCCTCGCAGCCCAGGTGCGTGATGACGTAGTCGCGGACCGCGTCACGCAGCCGGTCGGCGTCCCACACCGATCCGTTGAGCAGCCACTGCATCCGGTCCGCGGTCACATGTCCGGCACGCTCCGACAGCGTCCAACCGTTCTTCTTCGGCAGCTCCGTCAGCAGCCCCTCAATGAACTGCGCGAACACCAACCGCGGCTCCGGCCGGTTGAACAAGTACCCCAACGAACCAGATCGCTGCATGCCCACCAGAGCACTAGTAGTGCTTGGTCAGGTTGGTATGAGGTCTGGTATGTCGCGGTGACAGGTGGGGCAGGCGCCGGTCCAGGCCGCGAGGAGTAACTGCAGTTCGCGGGCGACTCGGTAGAGGCTCAGGCTGGCGCCGTCTCTTTTGGGGACCGGGTGATGCGCTGGAGGGTGCAGAAGGCGTGCGCGACGGAGACGAGGGTGACGTGGTGGTGCCAGCCTCTCCAGGTGCGGCCTTCGAAGTGGGCCAGGCCCAGGGCCAGGGCGGCGTCGTTCAGTGGGTCTGTCCGGTTTGATCACGTGATGCCGAGGTGGCCAGGGGGAGGGTGGCGTTGCGCGCATGGTGGCTGGTGCAGCGCAGGCTGGCCAGGGCCCGACGGCGCGGCCAGATCGGCCGCCGTCCCGGATCCGTTCACCGGCGTGCCGCGGAACCGTCTCCGACCCGTTTGCGCACCCGACGCACCAGCTCATCCGCGGCCTGCGGCCACTGTGCGTACTGAAAGTCGAAGCCTGCCTGGGTCAGTCGGCCCGGGACGACACGGCGGCTCTTCAGCAGCAGTTCGGTGTCGGAACGCAGAGCGAACGCGCCGACCTCGGCCATCCACTTGGTCGCAGGGAGACCCACCGGTACACCCCAGGCGGAGCGCAGGGTGCGCATGAATGCGCGCTGCGGCAGGGGATGGGGAGCCGCCAGGTTCACCGGCCCTGCGATGTCCTCCCGGTCGATCAAGAACTCCACCGCGCGCACGAAGTCGTGTTCGTGGATCCACGACACGTACTGTGCTCCCCCGGCGACCGGGCCGCCGAGACCCAGGCGGGCCAGTCCTAGCAGGACGGCGAAGACCCCGCCGGGGTCCGGGCTCATCACCATGGCCGAGCGCAGAGCGACCTTGCGCGTGGCCGGCGTTTCGGCCTGCTGCTGAGCCTGCTCCCAGGCCTTGGCGATCTCGACGCTGTACGCCCAGTAGTCCGGCACGCCCGGTTCGGTACCGCCGATCACACCGGTGGCCTCGTCGTTGGGGGCGTCGAAGCGGTGCGCGTACACCGTGGCGGTGCTCATCTGCAGCCAGAGCCGTGGCGGTCGGGCAGCTCCCGCAATCGCGGCGCCCACGACCCGGGTGGAGTCGACCCGGGAGTCCATCATTTCCTGCAGATTGGCCGCCGTGTATCGGCAACTCACAGTGCGTCCGGCCAGATTGATGACGACATCGCTGCCGTCCACCGCCGCCGTCCATGGCCCCAGGGTCTGACCGTCCCATTGGACCTCGCCCTCGCGCCTGGGGCGTCTGGTGAGAATCACGACCTCGTGGCCGGCGGCGTCGAGTGCGCGCTTCAGGATCGCGCCGACCTGTCCGGTGCCCCCAGGAATCACAATCTTCATCGGCTGCCCCCTCCTTCGTCTTGGGTGAGCCTAGACCAAAGAGTTGAACATGTTCAAAACTAGGGTGCGATCCGCGATTTCAGTCAGCCTCGCCGTGCGGCACGGGGCGCTGGACGTCAGTTGGGAGCGTTGTCCGGTTTGACGTGATGCCGAGGGTGGTCAGGGGGCGGGTGGCGTTGCGCGCGTGGTGGCGGAGGCCGGCGGCGATACTCCGGTGCCCTGCCAGGCGGAGGGCACCGATGGCGAGGTTGCGCAGGCTGGCCATGGCCCGAGGGGCGGTGCCGGTGCGCACACGGGAGGCGTCCTCAGTCCAGGCGGTGTCACGTACGTGGTGGAGCTGGTTCTCGATGGCCCAGTGCCGGCGGATGCGGCGCGCGATTTCGGCAGCATCTGCCTGGTCGGCCGCGAGGTCGGTGACGGCGTATACGCGCTCGAGGGTGACCGCGCCGGCAGTGATGGTGCGCCGGCGGCGCACGATCTGCACCGCTTGTGCGGCGTGCGGGAAGTCGAGGTTGGCCACGGTGGCGGTTTTGACCCGTCTGATCTCGTCGCGGCCGTGCGCGGTGGAGCGGGTCTTGCCCAGCAGGGGCACATCCCGCCAGGGCAGGCGTTTCAGGCGCTGGTGCAGCAGGGGCTGGTTCCCCTTGATCACGGCGATGTAGTGGGCTTTCTTGTCCTCGACCAGGAAGCGCGCGTGCGCGGTCTGCGAGTGCAGGGCGTCGAAGGTGACCACGGTGTCGGCCAGGCCGAGCTCGGCGAGCATGGGCCGGAAGACGGTGATTTCGTTGGTCTTGCTGTCCACTTCGCGCTGGGCGGTGACCAGGCCGGTGGCGGTCATCGCCGCGAGCAGGTGGACCTGGGTGCCGTCGGAGCGGCGGGCGCCCCGCACCGTCTTGCCGTCCACGGCCAGGGAACGGCGGGGCCGTGAGAGCGGGTCCTGACCGGATGGCGGGCGGTCGGGGTCGCGGGCGGCGAGCCAGGAGCCGATCGCTATGTCGAGCGCGTCGCCGTCGATGCGTTGCAGGACCCGGCGCACGGTGGCCTCGGCCGGGGCGGTCGGGCCGCTGGGTTCACGGCATGGGCCGCCCAGCGCAGCAAGGACAGTCGGCGGCGCGTCTGCGGCCCACTCCGCGATCGCGGTCAGAGATCTCGCGCCGGTCAGGACAGCGCAAGCGGCCAGCGCGAGGACGAAGGCGAGGGGATGGCGGCGGCCCTTGGCCCGGCGCGGATCAGGCACCGCCGCGAGACAGTTCAGCAGGCCGGGGTGTTCCCCAGGTACGGGAGGCCGGGCAGCAACGAGCTGGCCCAGACTGGCAGGGATAGGCGATGATGAGCGGCCAGGCACGGTCTTCCGTTGCGGTGATCAGGGACTCGACACCTCATGATCACCCGGAGACTGTGCCCGCCTCCGTTCCGGACCGATCCGCGGACATCGCAGCCAATTCGGCTACATGAGTCGCCATCAAGTCGGACAGAGCGACTGAACGACGCCGCCCTGCCTGTGTCCCTTCCCCCCGGAGCGTAAGCGGGCTCTGGCATACACCACTGTCAGGCGCGTGTACATCGACTACCTCAGGGTCAAGTCGAACCTGTACACGCCCAGCGACTCGCCGTTTACAACATCTAATCAACCACCATGAAATCGGACAGATCGGAACTACGCCGGGGCCGTGACACCACATCAACGAACCCAAGTGCCGGAAGCAGCCCGTAAAATTCGCGGCGCCTCCCTGGGCGACAGGGTGACCTGGTGGACAGCGGAGAGTCCCTCGCCCTCTCCTTTGGATCGCGACTTCTAACTGGACGTCAATTTCCTTCGGCAGTAAATGTGTTGCGACGTACCTCAACTGCCGGAAAGTGCTCAATCCGAGCTGCACCCGTAGATCTTCATGGAGAGTGTCGGCAGGACGAATGGCGCGACGCGCCCTCGTTTCCGCGAGGTACACCACTTGTTAAGGCACCGCGATTGGATTTTGAGGCGTCGCGCGTGTGAGTATGTCGGCGAAACCGCGGTCGCCTTATCGACATGACGACCGTTTCATGCAGAAGGAAAAAAATGAACTTGCTGTCCAAGCGTCGCACTGCCCGTAAGCTCGGAGCGGTGGCTGCGGCCGGTGCGGGTCTCCTCGCGCTCGGCACCCTGACCGCCACTCCGGCGAGCGCAACCGTGTGGTCGAAGAACCTCATGGTGCAGGTGAGCCAGTCCCCCATCTGCATCAAGGCGTCGGGATCCACCGGCACCAAGGAGAAGACGCTGTGGGGAGGTGGCTGGTTCAGCATGGACATGCAGGTCCAGGCCGGATCGACCATCAGCATCGAGGGCGGCGCTCCCAACCCGTCCGGGGTCTGCGAGTACCCCGGCAACACGACCAAGTCGTATTACGTTTCGACCGACGACCTGACGAACTTCTGGGCTACGTACAACTAGTAGCGAACAGCCCGTGGGGCAAGGGCGCTTGTGTCACCATGTGACGGAGCGTCACCATATTGCTTCCTTGCTTTGAAAGACATAGGAGCCGGCACCCCCACTGCTGATTCCGGAACCGTCCGGTGACAACCGGCGAAGAAGGCCAACTCCATGCGGAGTTGGCCTTCTTCGTATTGCGGCTCTTCGAACTTGATACGGCAGCTGTAGATAGGTCTGCCGATGCGTTTTCCGGGCGTATTCCGGCAACGGATTCCCGTGTCTTTCTCGATTCCCGGGGTGGTGGCGGGTGCGGATTCCAGAGTTTTTTCTCGTCCGGGTTTTTGAAGCAGCGTCACCATTTCCCGGTCCGGGCATTGTTGCGACCCCCGGTGTTCGCCCCCACCCCGTGACGGCCCGTCAGTTCGAGCTGGGAGCCACCCCCGCGCCCCGCTACGGCCCGGACCAACGTCCGTGCAGGTCAGCCCCGGTGACGCTGCGCCCCGACATGGGCCGGACAGGGGCGAGTGCCCCCCCGATCAGGGTTTTACCGGACCCCGTGGCGGCAATAACCTGAGTCCGCAGACCTTCCGGCGGGATTCCTTGCCCGGCTGCTCCGAGAGATTCCGGAGCACTGAATCCACCGCCTCAACCTGATGCGGACGCAATTCCATGTGAGCCACAAGACCTCGCATTCTCAGAGTTCGGCGGAGGGGCTATGGAGTTAGCCCAGAATGGATCCGGGACCAAATTGACGCAACGACAGATAGGTAACTCACGGGGCATCTTGAGTTCGAATCACCCTCCCGAGTGAGGGAGCGCAACCATGCCATCATCCCAGAACCAAGCTCAAAACAGAAGTGACGCACAGGGGTCTGACCGGAAGTCACCGGAACTGGCCGACGGGAGAGTTGACGGTCAGTCACATGCGGTCGACGAGCTCGCGGCCCCTTGCTGCCGCGCTTTTCGCCTGACTGCGGAGCAGTCAGGCCCCGTACCAGCGCGGAGCGTTGGTACGGCAGGCCGGGCACGGAGTGCCTGGCCTGTCCCGGACGGAGTCCGGGACTCTCCGGCGCGCAGCGCCGGGAAGCGTCGCGTAGCGACGCCGCGTCGCGTCTGCGGAGCAGACCGCCCCGATCGGAAGAGCGGACCACCCAACCACTGACACCCACCCAGACATCGCCGTTTGCGTG
>NZ_JBEOTA010000074.1:0-8228 GCF_040303265.1 Streptomyces sp. NPDC096040 | reverse complement strand
CCTGGCACCTCACCCCAGCCACCGCATAGCGAAAAGGGCCGCCCGGCCCACGGCCGGACAGCCCCAACAACAAGATTTTCAGCAGCCTTCTAGGCGGTGAGGAGCCGCGCCAGTACGGTGGCGTGGCTCTGCTGCGGAGTCCTGGACGCGGTGACCAGGGTCACCGGGCCCCTGCGGGCCGTATCCCGTAGGCCGTCGAGGAGTTCGGCGGCCTCGGGAGCGGTCAGCTCCGCCTCGTAGCGGTCAGCGAACTCGTCGTACGACCCCTCGCCCGCGTGGTACCAACGGCGCAGCTCGTTCGACGGCGTCAGCCCCTTGGGCCACTCGTCCACCCGCGCGTCCGCCTTCGACAGCCCGCGCGGCCACAGCCGGTCCACCAGGACCCGCACACCGTCCTGAGGCTCGGGCGGTTCATAGATCCTGCGGACGCGCACGCTCATGGTCGGGCACCTCCCCGGCTCGGTGGTGATGTCGGTGCCGTGAGCGTATGCGGCGGGTCCGCACCACCGGCTGCCGACGCGGCGCAGCTTGACCGGAATGAGGCAGAATCGCGGACGCCCGCGCGCCTAGTCTGTGGGCCATTGATCACCGGCCACCCCCCGAAGGAGCCCATGTGCAGGGCGCAAGCAGACGTATCGCAGTCCTCCGCCGTGAGGCCGTCCTCGGCACCGTCCCGGTCGCCGTGGCGGCCCTGCTCGCCGCCGCCGGACCGGCCTCGGCGAGCACGATCGGCGCCGCGGGCGCGGGCGACCCCTACTTCCCGCTCAGTGGCAACGGCGGCTACCACGTCGGCCACTACGACCTGACGCTCCGTTACGACACCTCCTCCGGCCATCTCGACGGCAAGGCCGTCCTCACCGCCCGCGCCACCCAGAAGCTCACCCGCTTCGACCTCGACCTCAAGGGCCTGAAGGTCACCCGGGTGACGGTCGACGGCCGGACCGCCCGCTTCAGCCGCAGCGGGCAGGAACTCGTCGTCACGCCGGCGCACGCACTCGCGAAGGGCCGGGAGTTCCGGGTCGCCGTCACCTACAACGGCACCCCCAAGCAGGTCACCGACCCCGACGGTTCGGCCGACGGCTGGATCCGCACCGACGACGGCGCGTTCGTCGCCGGCGAGCCGCAGGGCGCGATGACCTGGTTCCCGGCGAACAGCCACCCCAAGGACAAGTCGTCGTACGACTTCACGATCACCGTCCCCAAGGGCCGCACCGCCGTCGCCAACGGAGTCCTCCTCGGGCAGCACACCGCCGGCGGCCGCACCACCTTCCGCTGGCGGCAGAGCGAGCCGATGGCCGCGTACCTGGCCACCGCCACCGTCGGCACGTTCAAGGTCGAGCAGTACACCACCCGGGACGGGATCAAGGTGTACAACGCGGTCGACCCGCATGAGGCCAGCGGCTCTGCGGCCGTGCTGAAGAAGCTGCCGTCGGTCCTGGAGTGGGAGAGCAGGCTGTTCGGGCCGTACCCCTTCCGTGCGGCCGGGGCGATCGTCGACCACGCGCCGAACGTCGGCTACGCCCTGGAGACACAGAGCCGGCCTGTCTACGACTCCGCGCCCGACCTCAGCACGCTGGTGCACGAGAACGCCCACCAGTGGTTCGGCGACTCCGTCTCCCTCACCGCCTGGAAGGACATCTGGCTCAACGAGGGCTTCGCGACGTACACCGAGTGGCTCTACAGCGAGCAACATGGCGGCGACAGCGCGCAGAAGACCTTCGACGCGCTGAACGCCAAGCCGGCGAGCGACGAGTTGTGGGCGTACCCGCCCGGGAACCCGGGGAAGGGGGCGAACATCTTCGGCACGCCGGTGTACGCGCGGGGTGCGATGGCGTTGCACGAGCTGCGGAAGGCCGTGGGGGATCCGGTGTTCTTCCGGATCCTGCGGGCCTGGGCGAGTGAGCACCGGTACGGGCACGGGACAACTGCGGAGTTTGTGAAGCTCGCGGAAGGGCAGTCGGGGCAGGATCTCGGTTCGTTGTTCCGGACGTGGTTGTACAAGAAGGGCAAGCCGTAGTGGTTCGGGTGCGGGATGTGGGGGGTTGCTCGCGCAGTTCCCCGCGCCCCTTCGGGGCGCTCCAGCCAACGGGGATGCGAAGCTGACGAGTTTCTTACAAATGTCGGCCAGAGTCGGTCTCATGATCCATCGCAGAACAGCTGTCGCCCTCCTCGCCTCCCCCCTCCTGCTCTCGGGGTGCGGGGGTGGCGCCGAGGCCGCGCCGAGCCGGTCGGACGACGACCGGCCGGCGCGGACGACGGCTGCCCCCACACCCGAGAGCGGCAGCCCGCGGCCCACCGGCATACCGGGGCTGGGACCGCGGACCTCGGCCGCGATACCCGGGCGGGCCGAGCAGGTGGTCGTCGCCAGGGGCCGGGGCAAGGACTCGCCCGTCTCCACCGTCGTCCTCTACGAGCGCGACGACAGTGTCTGGCAGCCCGGTGCGAGTTGGCCCGCGCACAACGGCAAGGACGGCTGGAGCGAGCATCACATGGCCGGAGACCTTCGCTCACCCGTCGGCGTGTACGGGCTCACCGACGCCGGAGGCCTGCTCTCCGACCCCGGGAGCAAGCTGCCGTACCACCAGTCGTACGGCTTCCACTCGCCCGGCACCGGCTTCGAGGGCGAGCCGCTGGAAGGCTCCTTCGACTACGTCGTCGCCATCAACTACAACCGCGAGCCGGGCACTTCGCCCCTCGACTGGACCCGTCCCATGGGCGCCGGGCGCGGCGGCGGCGTCTGGCTGCATGTCGACCACGGCGGTCCGACCCACGCCTGTGTCAGTGTCGCCAAGGCGCACATGAAGGAACTGCTGCGCACCCTGGACCCGGACCGGCATCCGGTCGTCGTCATGGGGTACGCCGACTGGCTCGCCCGGTAGGCCCCCGGAACTCCGCTTAGGATCCGAACCTGTGTGCGCACATGTGCTGGTCGCCGAGGACGACGAGATGCAGGCCGAGCTGATCCGGCGCTCCCTGCTGGCCGAAGGCCATACCGCGACCGTGGTCCACGACGGCGCCGCCGCACTGGACGCGGCGCGCAGGCTCGGACCCGACCTGGTGGTCCTGGACCTGATGCTGCCGGTGATCGACGGCTTCGGCGTGTGCCGGGTGCTGCGCGGCGGCGACCCGGAGATCCCGGTGCTGATGCTCACCGCCCGGTCCGAGGAGGACGACGTGCTGCTCGGCCTGGAGCTGGGCGCCGACGACTACATGACCAAGCCGTACAGTCCACGCGAGTTGATGGCCCGGATCCGGACGATCCTGCGGCGGAGCGGGCGGGCTGCCGCGGCACGGGAGGAGCCTGCCGTGACCGCCGCCGGGATCAGCGTCGATCCCGTGCGGCACGAGGTGCGCTGCGACGGGGTGCCGGTGGAGGTGACCCCGGCCGAGTTCCAGATCCTGCTCGCCATGGCCGGGGAGCCCCACCGCGTGTTCACCCGGCGGCAGCTGCTGCAGTGCACCCGCGGTTTCGACCGGGCCTCCACCGAACGGGCCGTCGACGTCCATGTGATGAACCTGCGCCGGAAGATCGAGGCCGATCCCCGTCGGCCGGTGCGGCTGCTGACCGTCTTCGGCGTCGGCTACAAGCTGAGCGGCGGCCGTCCGTGAAGGCCCGGATACCGTGGCGCGAACGGCTGCTCGTACGGCTGCTGTTCGCCTCGGTGCTGTTCGCCGTGTGCTCGGTGGCGGCCACCGCCTGGCTCGCGGTGACGACCACCACCAGCGCGCTGGAGGAGGCGCAGGGGCAGGACCTCGCGGCCGACAACAAGATCCTCGCTCAGCTCAGCGGGTACGCCGCCGACCATCCCGACTGGACCGGGGTGCAGCGCACAGTCCGCGCGCTGGCCGCGAAGACCGGCCGCAGGATCGCCCTGACCACCGCGGACCGCACCCTGATCGCCGACTCGGCGCCCCACGACACCCCGCTGCCACCGCGGCCCGCGGCCGCCGTGGACCCCCTGCACACCGACACCTACACCGAGTTCGGCGCCCAGCTCAGCGGCATCGACCCGCGCGCGGTGGGTCCGTTCCGGCTGGCCGCGATCGAGCGCGAGAAGCTGGACGCGGTCGCGACGAACGAGCAGGGGTGCTTCGACCGCGTCGGCGCCCGGACCACCGTCCAGCACACCCCGAGCGGGCGACCCTATGTCGTCGTCGACGACGGGACGGACACCGTCCTGTACCTCAAGGCCGGGTGCGGCAACGTCTTCGGCACGCCGACCAGCGGGACGAGCGACGCGCTCGACTTCCCGACCCCCACCGAGACCAAGGCCCTCACCGCGCTGACGGAACTGGCCCGCCCCTGTCTCAAGGCCAATGACATGGATCTCGGCGGCCCGCTCTCCCTCACCTACGACACCACCGGACGCAACCCGGTCTCCGGCGGCTTCCTCGTCACCGGGAAGGACGTCAAGCGGGAGATGGACCAGACGGCGAAGAACTGCGTCACCAACGCCCGGCGCACCCAGCTCGAACCGTATGTCGCCCCGGCCGCCGAACTCTTCCTCGGTTTCGGCGACAAGACCGCACCCCGCTTCGACATGTCCCCGGCCAACAAGGCCAGGATCGTCGGCGTGGCCGGCCTGGTCCTCGCCGTCACGGTCGCGGTCACCGCGGTGGTCGCCACCCGCCTGGTACGGCCGCTGCGGGCGCTCACGGCCGCCGCCCAGCAGCCGCCCGAACTGCACGCGCGGGCGCCGGTGCGGACCCGTGACGAGATCGGGCTGCTGGCCGAGGCGTTCAACGACCTCACCGAGCGGCGGGAGCGCCTTGAGGAACAGCGCAAGGCCATGGTCAGTGACATCGCCCATGAACTGCGCAGCCCGCTCACCAACATCCGGGGCTGGCTGGAGGTCACCCGGGACGGCGTGGTCGACCCCGACCCGGCTCTCCTGGCCTCGCTGCACGAGGAGGCGCTGCTCCTCCAGCGGATCATCGACGACCTCCAGGACCTCGCGGCCGCCGACGCCGGCACCCTGCGCATGCACCGCGAACCGGTCCGCGCCGCCGACCTGTTCGACCAGGTCGCCGCCGCCCACCGGGTGGCCGCCGACGCGGCCGGGGTCACCCTGCTGACCGACGCGGACGCCACCGCCTGGCTCGACGCCGACCCGGTGCGGATGCGGCAGGCGCTGGGCAACCTGGTCTCCAACGCCATCCGGCACACCCCCGGCGACGGAACGGTGACCCTGGCCGCCCGCCGGGACGGCGCCGAGGTCGTGCTCACCGTCACCGACACCGGCAAGGGCATCGCCCCCGACGATCTGCCGCACGTCTTCGAACGGTTCTGGCGCGCGGAGAAGTCCCGCAGCCGCCGCACCGGGGGCAGTGGGCTCGGCCTCCCGATCGTGCGCCACCTGGTCGCCGCCCACGACGGGACCGTCGAGGCCGCGAGCGAACCGGGCAAGGGCGCCGAGTTCACCCTGCGACTGCCGGCCGCCGAGGCGCCGGCCGACGTCAGCTGAGCCGGCGCGCGGCCTTCTGCCGGCGCCGGGCCAGCAGCCGGCGCTCCGCCTCGGTCGTACCGCCCCAGATGCCGACGGCCTGCCCGTTCTCCATTGCCCAGCGCAGGCACGGCTCCCGGACCGGGCAGCGCTCACAGACAGCCTTCGCGCGCCGTGTCTGGTGCAGCGACGGGCCGGTGGTACCGACCGGGAAGAAGAGGTCGGGGTCCTCGTCGCGGCACTCGGCGTGGTCTCGCCAGTCGTCCATCGAAGTCACCTGCGATCCAAGTCGGCTCTGCCGTTTCGTGTGCGTGCTCCGGTTCGGGTCACCGGAGCGGGCGCGGCCGAAACGGCCAAGTCCCCAGGAAATCGCGGACGGTCACTGCTCGCGCAGGCCCCAGGGCGAGCCGTACTCGGTCAGCAGGTCGAGGAACGGGCGGGCCGGGAACGCCTCCGGGCCTAGGACGCCCGAGCCCGACCACGCGCCGGTGGCCAGGAGTTCGAGGGCGACGACAGGGTTGAGGGCCGTCTGCCACACCACAGCCTGACTACCGTACTCCGCCATGGACCACTCGTTGTCGACAACGTGGTAGAGATACACCTCGCGTGGCTGCCCGTCCTTGACCCCGCGCACCCAGGTGCCCGCACAGGTCTTGCCGCGCATCCGGTCGCCCAACGTCGCCGGGTCGGGCAGCGAGGCGGCGACCACGTCCCGCGGCGAGACCGCGACCGGGCCGTCGGTGCCGGGCACGGTCACCGGGGCGGTCCTGTCCAGCCCGAGCAGGTGCAGGGTCTTGAGCGTGTCGATGAACTCGCGGCCGAGCCCGTACTTGAAGGTGACCCGCCGCGCGTCCACCCAGCGGGGGACGAGCAGCACCTCCTCGTGCTCGACGTTGACGCACTCGACCGGCCCGATCCCCTCCGGGAAGTCGAACACCTCCGGCTCGCTGAAGGGGGCGGTGGTGAACCAGCCGCGCTCCTTCTCGTACACCACGGGCGGGTTGAGGCACTCCTCGATCGTGGTCCAGATGCTGAAGGAGGGCGCGAAGTCGTGACCGTCCACCGTCAGGTCGGCGCCGTCACGGATGCCGATCTCCTCGATCTCGTCGAAGAGCTCGTCCGCCGCGTACCGCGCGAACACGTCCGAGAGCCCCGGCTCCACGCCCATCCCGACGAGCGCCAGCGCGCCCGCCCTGTCCCACTCCTCGGCCCGTGCGAACTGCTCGTCGCCCAGCTTCACCCCGCACTCCTCGTACGGCCGTTCGGCGTGCGGCCGGGACAGCGACATCGCCATGTCGAGGTACCCGGCGCCGGCCTGGCGGGCGGCCCGGAACAGCGGCATCACGAAGCGCGGGTCGGTGGCGTTGAGCAGCACGTCACAGCGGTACCGGGCCAGCAGGCCGACCACGGCCGCCTCGTCACCGGCGTCGACCCGCTCGGCGAGGAACCGGTCGTCGCCGACGGCGGCCACGGCCGCCTCGGCCCGGGCCGGGTCGTAGTCGGCGACCACCATCACCTCGAAGAACGGGCGACGGGCCGCGATCCGGGTGACGGCGGTGCCCACACCACCGGCTCCCACGAGCAGTACGCGCATGGCGGAATCTCCTTCTCGAACAGTGTGCGAGGTCGAGTACGGGGCGCCCGGCCGGAATCAAACGCCGTGCCCTGTCATAAGGTCAATGGCGTTGGCATAAGAATCGTCGGCGCAAGACCGTTTTCGCCGTGAGAATCCTGGGAGTACCCGATGCCCAAACCGGTCGTACCGGAGGAGAAGCGCCGCCGGCGCCGGCCCACCCGCGGCGGCACGGTGCTCTCCGAGCCGCTGATCGTGGCGACCGCCCTGCGGCTGCTGCGCGAGCACGGCAGCGCGGGCCTCACCGCCCGCCGCCTGGGCCTGGCCCTCGACTGCGACCCCAGCACCCTCTACCGCTACTTCCGGGGCATGGACGACCTGACCCTGGCCATCGGCGACGCGCTGATCGGGCAGGCACTGGCCGGCTGGGCGCCGACGGGGGAGTGGCGCGCCGACCTGCGCACGATCGGCCTGCGCATCCACGCGGAGTACGTGGCCCACCCGCAGGCGGCCCTGCTGACGGCGAACCGGGTGACGGGCCGGGCGCAGGAGCTGGCGGCGGACGAGGCGATCCTGGACGTCCTGCGCACGGCGGGCTTCCCGCTGCCGGAGACGGTCCGCATCTACCACGCCTTCATCGACCAGACCCTGGCCTTCGCCGCCCTGGACGCGGCATCCCTGGCCCTGCCCCAGGACTCCCTGCGAGCGGACGAGGCCAAGTGGAACTCGACGTACGCCCAGCTGTCGCCCACGACTCATCCGCGCATCGCGGAAGCGGCCCCGCTGCTGGCGAAGAGGATGGTGACCAGCGCATACCCGACGGCACTGGAGATGCTCCTGACCAGTGCAGAACGGTCCTTGTGAACGCGCCGCCCCTACGGCTGGCGCAACGCACCACTCGCCGTACTCACCACCGCCTCCGCCACCGCCCCCAGAGCCGGCGAATCCAGCTTCCACTGCTGCCAGTACAGCGGCACGTCGACCCACAACTCCCGCCCACCGAGCCGCACCAATCTCCCCTCCCGCAACCGCGGTTCCGCCTGCACCTCCGGCACCATGCCCCACCCCAGCCCAGCCGTCACGGCGTCCACGAACCCCTCGGACGTCGGCATGTGAGACTCTGCTGCTCAATTCCGTGCGGGGTGACGGTGGGCGCGGGATGATCGTCCGTGCGGCTGTTGTCCTGTCGTGCGGCCGTGGGGGTGATGCGG
>NZ_JBEOTA010000073.1:0-9711 GCF_040303265.1 Streptomyces sp. NPDC096040 | reverse complement strand
CAGCCATGGTGTCCCGTCGGCTCGGCGACTTCGTGGTCCGTGTCATCCCGCAGCGGCCCCGGGGCTCATGTCAGGTCAGTCCTGGTCCTGGCTCTCCGGGGCGAGCAGAATCGCGGTGTGGGTGTGGTGTGCGACCGCATCGCTGACCCGTGGGTCGAACAGTGCCTGAGCGGCGCTGCGGTGGTGCGGGCTCAGCACGATCAGATCGGCGCCGAACTCGTCGGCGGTCTCGGCGATGGCGGCCGCGACCTGGGTGGTGAGCCCCCTCAGGAGGGTGCCCTCGGCCTTGACGCCCTTGTCCCGGAGGGCGGCGAGCGCCTCGTCGAGAACGGCGTGGGCCTCGGTGTCCTCCTCCAGCGGGACGATCGCCACGGCGGAGGCGGCGGAGGCGATGACGTGGACGACGCGGACCTCGGCGTTCGTCAGCTGGGCCAGCTCGCCGGCCAGCCGTACGGCGGAGCGGCGGGCGGGGCTGGGATCGACGGCGACGAGGATGCGCTGGAACACGGACACTCTTCTTCCCCTTTCGGGGCGCGGAAGGTCGACTCGCTGGTCAGGGACGCCGGGTGTCGGCGTGACGGGTCGGCGCGTCCAGCGCCGAACGAGTTCTTCCGCCCCCACGATGTGATCATCTCACCACTCGCGCGCACGGAGGACAGCGGTCCGTGTAATAGCCACTGAACTGCGCAAAGCCGACCGGTGCCGGGCGCGCGGCGTCAGGGCATGGTGAGTTCGATGGCGCGGTCGAGGGCTTGGGGGTGGAGGATCCGGTGGATGCCTTCGAGAAGGTAGTAGTCGGCGTAGGGGAGGGAGACCTCGATGCCGTCTTCGGCGGGTCGGTTGCGGGTGCAGCGGGCGACGACGGCGTCCGCTCGGGTGGAGGCCCTGGTCAGGCAGGTCTCTGCGAGCGCGGTCAGCAGCCGCAGGGCAACGGCGCGGTACTGCTCGCGGCCGGTCGCGGCGGCCAGG
This sequence comes from Streptomyces sp. NPDC096040, assembly GCF_040303265.1. Taxonomy (NCBI): domain Bacteria; kingdom Bacillati; phylum Actinomycetota; class Actinomycetes; order Kitasatosporales; family Streptomycetaceae; genus Streptomyces; species Streptomyces sp. NPDC096040. The sequence goes on along the minus strand of NZ_JBEOTA010000073.1, from coordinate 8,742 downwards.
TCGAGGAGCCCGCAGGCCATGACGGCTCCGGCGGAGGCGTCCTTGATGTCGTGGGGGTGCTGAGGCGCCCGGTAGTCCCAGACGGGGACATGGTCAGGGGTGAGCGCGCCGATGGCGTACCCGGCGAGCCGTGTCGCCGTGGTGAGGAACTGGGGGTCGGCGGTAGAGGGTGGTGAATCCTTGAAGTGCTCTCCCTGCTAAGGCAGGGAGATTCCTGCCTACCTTGCGGTGGCGGGCTTGGCGCGGCGTGCGCGCCTGACGACTGCCTTCCCGGCAGCCGGGACGAGCGCGTGGCCCGTCCGGTACAGGTGCAAGATGTTCCGCGCTGCGTTGTGGTCGGCGTTGCCCGTCCATCCGCAGTCGGGGTTCTTGCACACGAACAGGGCCTGGGTCTCCCGGCTGCCGGGCGTGGTGAAGCCGCACGCGGAGCAGCGTTGGGAGGTGTTCGGGGCGGGGACCTTGGCCAGGGTGCCGCCGCGTCGGGCGAGCTTGTACGTCAGCATGGTGACGGTGCGGCCCCATGCCTCCCCGCTGATCGAGCGGTTCAGCCCGGATTTCCGGGCGACGTTCTTACCTGGCTGGTCCACGGTTCCCTTGGCGGACTTGACCATGTTCGTGATCGTGAGTGCTTCCACCACGACGGTGCCGTACGTGTCGGCGATCTTGGTGGTGGTCTTGTGCTGCCAGTCCGAGGCCCGGCGCTTGGCTTTCGCGTGGAGCCCTGCGATCTGGTCGTAGGTGTGGTGCAAGCGACGGGAGGTACGTTCGCCGGGCTTGCGGTGCTTCTTGCGGCGGGCGGCGCGCTGCTCCAGGACCAGGAGCCTGGCCTGTTCCCTGACGGTCAGCCATTGACCGTGCCCGTACGTCTGGCCGTCGGACAGGGCGAGGGGGACGGTGATGCCGACGTCGATGCCGGTTTCCGACCCCTGGTGGGGTTGGGGGACGGGTTCGAGGGTCTGGACACGGAAGGCGATGTGCCAGCCGAGCGGGTCTTTGACCAGCCGGGCGCCGGTGATCCGGTTGTCCTTGTCGGCGTGCTTGCCGACGGGGAGGTCTTTGGTCCAGCGGAAGCGGACACGGCCGATCTTCGGCAGGTTGGCCATGCCCCACCGGCGGTGGACCCGGACGATGTTCAGGTCCCGGCCCTGCGGCACGTCCACGGTCAGCGCGGTGCGGAAACGGGCCTTGAAGTTCGGTGCGTCCGTCCGGCCGTCCCAGCAGTTCTTCCACGCCTGGACATACGTTTTCAGAACCGCCTGCGCGGCCTGTGCGGGCAGGACGGCGAGGAAATCGATCTCCTGGCGGGCCTGGCGGATCGCGGCGTCCGCGTTCGCGAGCGTCCGCTTCTCCTTCGGCATCATCTGCCACCAGGCGTGCAGGCAGTTCCACATCGTGCGGGCCGCGTGCGCCTGGCCGTCTGCCTTGAGCGCCATGGCAGGGGGCAGTGCAAGCCGGGCGCGGTGCCCGAACTGCCGTGTCTCCACGCCGTGATCGCTCATGGACGACACGATACAGTATTGGTATATGTCACCACGATGGAATCCAAACCCCGATGTGCGCACGGGCCGTCATGTCGTCTGCGACCTTCATGCCCATTTGGTTTTTGTCACCAAGTACCGGCGGGAAGCGTTCACCGACGTGATGCTGAACCGTTGCGAGGAGGTCATGCGCGAGGTCTGCACGGACTTCGAGGCCGAGCTGAAGCAGTTCAACGGCGAACAGGACCACGTCCATCTTTTGGTGCACTACCCGCCCAAGGTCCAGCTCTCCAAGCTGGTCAACAGCCTCAAGGGCGTCTCCTCCCGCAGGCTCCGCCAGGAATACGACGCCCACGTCCGCCGCTACCTGTGGGGCGGACACTTCTGGTCCGGCTCCTACTTCGCCGGGTCCTGCGGCGGGGCACCGCTGACCGTCGTCAAGCAGTACATCGAGAACCAGCGGCGCCCCGCCGGCTGAGGACAACACAGCGGGCTCGTGCACCAGCGCCGGTCAGAGCGGTCCTGAGACGGCCTTCACCCCCGCCGCAAACGGCGGAGCACTGACCAAGATCAAAGGTAGAGGCCGATCACGCCCAGCGGGCCGGCGATCAGGAACGGCAGACGCCAGCCCCAGGTGAGCATCTGGTCGTCGGTGAGCGCCAGGTTCAGCACGGTGACCAGGGCGGAACCGAGGGCGTAGCCGACGAACGTGCCGAAGTCGAGCCAGCTGGAGAGGAAGCCTCGGCGCCGGTCCGGTGAGTACTCCGCGACGAACGTGGTCGCGCCGCCGTACTCGCCACCGGTGGAGAAGCCCTGCACCATGCGGGCGAGGAGGAGCAGGATCGGGGCGGCGATACCGATCGTGGCGTAGCTGGGGATGAGTCCGATGGCGAAGGTGCCGAGCGCCATCATGATCATGGTCGTGGCGAGTACCTTCTGCCGGCCGACCCGGTCGCCGAGCGGGCCGAAAAAGAGCCCGCCGAGGGGCCGTACGACGAAGGCGGCCGCGAAGGTGGCGAACGAGGAGACCACCTGGGCCCCGGGCGAGGCGCCGGGGAAGAAGACCTTGCCGATGGTGGCGGCGAGGTAGCTGTAGACGCCGAAGTCGAACCACTCCATGCAGTTGCCGAGCGCCGACGCGCCGACCGCGCGCCGCAGCAGCGGGGGCTCGACGACCTGGACGTCACCGCTGTGGAAGGCTCCCTTGTTCCGCCGCAGCCGGCGCGTGAGGTCGTCTCGGACCTGCCGGGGCAGTTCGGCGGCCGCCTTCGGCATCTTTCCCGGACCGGGTTCGCAGAGCCCGTCGGGTACGGCTCCGGCCACGCCGCCTCCCCCTTCCACGATCAGATGTTTCACGAAGCGAATTCTGTGACAGGTGGGAACGCCCCGTACGGGACCCGGCTGCCCCGGAACGGTGAGCTCACACGGGCGCCGGCGATACATCCGGATCCGACACGCCCCGACAGCAGTCCACACCGCCGACTTGGTCTGAACCAAAAAGGAAACAAATATTGACGCCGCCGAACAGGGTGCGTAGGTTCCGGGCCGAGCCGATCGAAGAGCTGTGTCGCCGCGCCGCCGGTGCGCCCCTCCCCCACCTCCGGCTTCGAAGGGACTTGCCATGCACGGTGCCTCATCCGCCTGGAATGTCATGCCCCCGCCAAGATCACGGACGCGGCTCATCGCCGTGCTCGCCTCTCTCGGGCTCGCTCTCGGGCTGATGCTCGGTCTTCCGGCCGCCTCCCAGGCCGCCGGCTCGCTGCCGTGTGACATCTACGCCGCGGCCGGCACCCCGTGCGTGGCCGCGCACAGCGTCACCCGCGCGCTGCTCTCCTCCTACGACGGCCCGCTCTACCAGGTGACCCGCGTCTCGGACGGGGCCACCGCCGACATCGGGCCGCTGGCACCGGGTGGGTACGCCGACGCGGCGGCCCAGGACGCCTTCTGCGCGAACAGCGGCGGCTGCCGGATCACGAAGATCTACGACCAGAGCGGCCGGCACAACGACCTGACGCCCGGGCCCGCCGGCACCGCCGGCACGGGTGCCGACCGCGGCGCCGACGCCTCCGAGATCGCCGTCACCGCGGGCGGGCACAAGGTGTACGGGCTGTGGATCTCACCGGGTGTGGGCTACCGCTACACCGGCGTCGCCTCCGGTGTCGCCGTGGGCGGTCAGCCCGAGGGCGCCTACATGGTGGCCAGCGGTACCCATGTCGGGTCGGCCTGCTGCTTCGACTACGGCAACGCGGAGAGCACCCCGGCGGACACCGGCAACGGGCACATGGACGCCGTGTCGATCGCCACCACCTGTTATTTCGCGCCGTGCAGCGGGAACGGCCCCTGGGTGGAGGCCGATCTGGAGAACGGCATGTTCCAGGGCGACAACGGCTCCAACACGGCGAACCTGGGCAACAGCAGCACCTTCGTGACCGCCGTACTGAAGAACAACGGGCAGACCCGGTATGCCCTCAAGGGCGGTGACTCCCGGTCCGGCGGTCTCACCACCTGGTGGGACGGCGCGTTGCCCACCCGGGGCGGCTATCAGCCCATGCACCAGGAAGGGGGGATCATCCTGGGGATCGGTGGCGACAACAGCAACTGGAACCGGGGCACCTTCTTCGAGGGCGTCATGGTCTCCGGCTATCCCACCGACGCCGCCGAGAACGCCGTCCAGGCGAACATCGTCTCCGTCGGCTACAGCGGACAGACGAACGTGCCCAACGGTCCGCAGGGGACGATCACCGGCCCCGGCGGCAAGTGCGTGGACGTCGCCGCCGACGACACCGGCACCAACGGCGCCGCCGTACAGCTGTGGGACTGCCAGACGTACGCCGAGGACCAGCACTGGACGCACAACCCGGACGGTTCGCTGTCCACGCTCGGCCGGTGCCTCGACATCGAGAACAACGGCACGGCCGGCGGGGCCAAGCTGGAGTTGTGGGACTGCAACGGCGTCGGCGGCCAGAAATGGGTCCAGCAGTCCGACGGCTCCCTCCTCAACCCGCAGTCCGGACACTGCCTCGACTCCCCCAGCGGCGCCACCGCCAACGGCACCCGCCTGCAGATCTGGGACTGCAACGGCGCCACCGCACAGAAGTTCTCGGTGAACGGCGGAGGGCCGGTCAAGGGCCCGGGCGGCAAGTGCGTGGACGTCGCCGCCGACGACACCGGCACCAACGGCGCCGCCGTACAGCTGTGGGACTGCCAGACGTACGCGATCGACCAGCACTGGTACCACGGTTCCGACAACTCGCTGGCCACGCTGGGGCGTTGCCTGGACATCGTGGGCAACGGCACGGCGAACGGCACCAAGGTCGAGCTGTGGGACTGCAACGGCGTCGGCGGCCAGAAATGGGTCCAGCAGGCCGACGGCTCCCTCCTCAACCCACAGTCCGGACGCTGCCTCGACTCCCCCAGCGGCGCCACCGCCAACGGCACCCGCCTGCAGATCTGGGACTGCAACGGCGCCACCGCACAGAAGTTCAGCGTGAGCTGAACGCGGCGCAGGTCAGCGGCCTCTTCCCGGCCTTGGCACTTTTCCGTCGAAGGGTGTCACCAATGCCACTGGGAGGCGGAGAGGCCGCTGATTACCTTCGGTGCGTGCCCGGCAGAGACCGGGTGTTCCGCACTCCGAAGGGCCCTTCATGCACGCCCAGATCGTCCTGATCGACGGCTTCGATCCGCTCGATGTCATCGCCCCCTACGAAGTGCTGTCCGCCGGCGGCACCGCCACGGACGGTGCGGTGACCGTCGAACTCGTCTCGGCCGAAGGGCCGCGCGAGGTCGTCAGCGGTGTCGCCGGGATCGCGCTGCACGCCACCGCCGTACTCGACCCGGACCGCGCGGGACTGGTGCTGGTCCCGGGCACCGCGGGCCGGATCGGCGAACCCGGTGACGTACCCGACCACGAGGCCGGGGCCGCGGAGGTGGGGCAGGACCCGACCGTCCCCGAGCTGCTGGGCCGCACCCTGAGCACCGAGCTGCCCGCGCTGCTCAGGGCCGCGGCCGAGAATCCCGACGTGACCCTCACCGCCGTGTGCGGCGGCTCGGTCGTCCTGGCGATGGCCGGCCTGCTTGAGGGACGCCACGCCACCACCCACCACATGGGCATCGACCTGCTGGATGCCACCGGTGCGCACGCCGTGAAGGCGCGTGTGGTCGACGACGGTGATCTCGTCACCGGCGCCGGTGTCACCTCCGGGCTCGACCTGGGCCTGTACCTGCTGGAGCGCGAGGTCGGCCCACGGGTCGCGCATGCCGTCGAAGAGCTGTTCGCCCATGAGCGCCGCGGCACCGTCTGGCGGAACGCCGGACCGCAGCCCGTCCGGTTCTGAACCGACGCCCCGCACATTCCACGATGAGGAAGAACAACACCATGTCCGCCGAAGGCACTTGGGACCTGTCCATCTCCACCCCCGTCGGCACCGTCAAGGCCGTGGCCGAGTTCCGGTACGCGGACGGCGTCCTCGTCGGCTCCGCGCGCGGGGCGGGAGAGGAGGTGACGCTCAGCGATGTGCTCCTCGAAGACGGCCGGCTCACCTGGAAACAGGCCGTCACCAGGCCCATGCGGCTGAACCTGACTTTCGCCCTGACCCTCGACGGCGACACGCTTACCTCCAAGGCCGGCCGCCTGCCCGCGTCCAAGGTCACCGGCCGGCGCCGCGCTCTCCCGGCGGTCGCGGCACAGTGACCATGACGCAGCTGACAGCGGACCTCCGCCATCTGCGCATCGCCGCGCACCTCGAACTCGTCTCGCTGATCGTCCTGCTGGGCAACCTCGCCACCGCGCATCTGCGGTCCGTCTCCTCCCTGATGGGACCGGCTCACGGCTGCGCCTATCTCTTCGTCGTCGCCGCGACCTGGCGGCTGAAACATGCCACGGCCACCACGAAGGCCACCGCTTTCCTCCCGGGCATGGGAGGTCTCCTCGCACTGCGGCTGCTCACGCGTCCCAGGAGCGCCGAATAGCGCCTGGGTCGCCCCGCCCGTGCCTCCCTTCAGGGCGCGGGCGTGGCCTGACTGTCCGGGTGGCCGTGGCAGCTCCACGGAATGCGGGCGTCGCCTCAGGATGTGAGACTGCTGATCGCCGACGCCCGCAGGCGCTGCTCCGAGGGAGGCGAGGAGGCGAGGTAGGTGGGGACGTCCGATTCCGGTGACGACGCGTTGCAGGAGTTCCTGGCCGACGCGGTCAACAAGACCGAGGACCTCGCCCCCGCCCTGGCCCGCTGTGCCAAGGGGCTCGGGCTGCATCACGCGGTCGCCTACCTCGCCGATCTCCAGCAGCGGCACCTGGTCCCGCTCACGGACGTGACCTCGGTCCTGCCCATCGACGACTCGCTGGCGGGATGGACGTACCGAACGCAGTCGCTGCGGGTCGAGCCGTCCGAGAGCGGGACGGTGACCGCCTGGTTCCCGCTGATCGACGGCGCCGAGCGGCTGGGCGTCCTGGCCGTGCACGCGCCCGTCCTCTCCGCCGCCTCGCTGACCCGCGGCAGGGCACTGGCCACCCTGGTGGCGATGATGGTCACCTCCCGGCGCGCCTACAAGGACTCCTTCGTCCGGCGTACCCGCACCGAACGGATGCGGTTGCCGTCCGAGATGCTCCGCGCGTTCCTGCCGCCGCGAACCATCGGAAACGCCCGCGTGGTCTCCACGGCCGTCCTCGAACCCGCGTACGAGATCGGCGGCGACGCCTTCGACCACGCGCTGACCGAGTCGACGCTGCATGCCAGCGTCCTCGACGCCATGGGCCACAACCTCGCCTCCGGACTCACCAGTGCGCTCTCGCTGGCGGCCTGCCGCAACGCCCGCCGTATCGGTGCCGAGCTGCCGGAGCTGGTGCGGACCGTCGACGAAGCCCTTGCCGAGTGGCTGCCGGACCAGTTCTGCACCGCCGTCCTGGCCGAACTCGCCCTCGACACCGGTGTGCTGCGGTGGTGCAACTGCGGCCACCCCGCCCCGCTCCTCATCCGCGACCAGCGGCTCCTGACGGACGCCCTGGAACGTGATCCGGACCCTCCGCTGGGACTGCCCCACCTGCTGGCCGGCCGCGAGCGCGGTATCCACGAGACGACCCTCCAGCCCGGCGACCGGGTCCTGCTCTACACCGACGGTGTCACCGAGGCACGCACATGGGACGGGGAGTTGTTCGGACTCCAGCGGTTCGCCGACTACGTCATCCGTGCCACCGCCGCCGGCGAGCTGGCTCCGGAGACCCTGCGGCGGCTGATCCACTCGATCCTCGACGTGGAGACCAGCCGGCTGAAGGACGACGCGACGATCTTGCTTCTTGAATGGCAGCCGCCATCGGCCGGCGGACGAGGAGCAGGCTGACAGGCCCGAACTGCGGCGCGGCAGAACGCCGCCGGTGGGCGACGGGCCGGCCGTCATGCGGCCGGCGGTGCATTTCTCGCGGGCCGGGCTCGACTCCCGCAACGTGGAGGCGTGCGGCCGGGCGGCGCGGGAGCCGTCGGAGAGGTGGGACACACGGACAGGGACGCCCCCGTTCCGAGGGTCGTCGTCGGCGTCGACGGTTCGCCTGCCTCCTACGCCGCCCTGCGCTGGGCCGTGCGCTACGCCGGTCTGGTCGGCGGCACCGTGGAAGCGATCGCCGCCTGGGAGCTGCAGGGACTGCAGAGCTGGTCGGGGCCCGCCGCCGACATGGACATCGACGAGGACGACACCCGGCAGGATGCGGCAGGAGCTGACCGAGGTGCTGGGCCCGGACACCGCAGGCTCGGTCACCGCGCATCTGGTGCACGGCAACGCCGCGGACATCCTGCTGCGGGCCGCGCACGGCGCCGAGGTGCTGGTCGTCGGCAGCAGGGCGTGGCGGGTTCGCCCGCGCCCTGCTCGGGTCCGTGAGCCAGCACGTGTCCCAGCACGCCCCCTGCCCCCGTCGTGATCGTCCGCTCCCAGCCGTCCTGACCCGGCGAGCCGCAGCAGGGTACGTAACTGCTCCCGATTCTATCTACAGGCATAGTCGTCTGTAGTCATTTATCATCGGAGGTGTGAAGCTTTCCGAGTGGGCGCGCCAGCAAGGCGTGAGCTACCAGACCGCCTGGCGATGGGTGAAAGAGGGCAAAATGCCCGTGCCCGTCAGTCAGGCGCCGTCTGGGACATGGATCGTCGAGGAGTCCAAGACGGCAGACGGCCGAGTGGTCGCCTACTGCCGCGTCTCCTCCGGTGACCAGAGGAGTGACCTTGACCGGCAGGCCATCCGCGTACTCGAGGGCGCCAACGAGCAGGGCCTGCCCGTCTCCGA
>NZ_JBEOTA010000072.1:0-11291 GCF_040303265.1 Streptomyces sp. NPDC096040 | reverse complement strand
CCGGCGGGCTGCCGGACAGCGCCAAGCTGCTGCTGAGCGACAACCCCTCGCAGTTCCAACCGGGCCGCCGGTCACTGGGCGGTCAGGCCGCCGTTGCGCTCGTTCGGCTCCAGGTCGAACTCCCCGTCCCGCGCGCCCAGCACGAAGGCCCGCCACTCCGCCTCCGTGTACCGCAGCACGGTGTCCGGGTCGAGCGACGACCGCATGGCCACGGCGCCCTCGGGCAGGTAGGCGATCTCGACCCGCTCCTCGTCCTGCTCGGTGCCGGGCGCGCAGTGCCACTCGACGCCCGAGATGTCGAGCGCGTAGAGCTCGTCCCGTTCCCGCTCCTTGCGCGCCTTCATCTCCTCAGCCGTCTCGCTCATACCGCGGCGACCCCTTTCCGACGACGTACGTACGCTGTGACGGTCACACTACTGGCGGTCGCACGGTCCTCGGCTGTCTCGTCCTTTCCTGTACGTCCCCAGGACAAAGACGCCCATCGGCACTGGTACCCTGGACGACGGCCGTTCGTGTACGCACCCCCGGAGTCCCCCGTGGACCCCTGAGGCCGCGCCCAACGGATCCCCGCCTCCCGAGTTGTGGAAGCTCCCCCGCGATGAAGACCGGGGGCACTCGGTGGGCTCTCACAGACTATGAGGAGTACGCGTGTCGCTCGACGCCGCAGTGAAGAAGCAGATCATCTCCGAGTTCGGTACCAAGGAGGGTGACACCGGCTCCCCCGAGGTCCAGGTCGCTCTGCTGTCCCGTCGGATCTCCGACCTGACGGAGCACCTCAAGACCCACAAGCACGACCACCACTCCCGTCGTGGTCTGCTGATCCTGGTCGGTCAGCGCCGTCGCCTCCTGCAGTACCTGGCGAAGAAGGACATCCAGCGCTTCCGTGCGCTGGTCGACCGCCTGGGCATCCGCCGCGGTGCGGCGGGCGCCAAGTAGGACGCCGTGAAGGGAGCGGTTCCCGGAGACACCCGGGGCCGCTCCCTTTGCCGTACGTGCGGAAACGTGCGGAGTGTCACTCACGCTTTGTAGTGTGGTAGCACAACGCAATACGCACGACACAGAACGACGTACGACTCAGAACACCGACGTACGACCCAGAACGAGGAGAAGCGCACCTAAGCCGCCGCCGGTCCTCGGTAGTGGCCCCCGGGGGAAAGCGAGCCCCGGGTGCTTCGATCGAAGACCGGCCCGCACAGCACGGCGCGCTTCTCCGTAACCGTCCCCCGGCCACACGGGCCGAGTGGGACGAAAGACGACAAGTAACGGAGAAAACGCTAGTGGAGAACGAGACCCACTACGCCGAGGCCGTCATCGACAACGGCACCTTCGGCACCCGCACCATCCGCTTCGAGACGGGCCGCCTGGCCAAGCAGGCCGCCGGCTCCGCCGTGGCGTACCTGGACGACGACACCATGGTGCTGTCGGCCACCACCGCCTCCAAGAACCCCAAGGACCAGCTCGACTTCTTCCCCCTCACGGTGGACGTCGAGGAGCGCATGTACGCGGCCGGGAAGATCCCCGGCTCCTTCTTCCGCCGTGAGGGCCGGCCGAGCGAGGACGCGATCCTCACCTGCCGCCTGATCGACCGCCCGCTGCGCCCGTCCTTCAAGAAGGGCCTGCGCAACGAGATCCAGGTCGTCGCCACGATCATGGCGCTCAACCCCGACCACCTGTACGACGTCGTGGCGATCAACGCCGCGTCCGCGTCCACCCAGCTGGCCGGTCTGCCCTTCTCCGGCCCGATCGGCGGCGTCCGCGTCGCGCTGATCAACGGCCAGTGGGTCGCGTTCCCGACGCACACCGAGCTCGAGGACGCCGTCTTCGACATGGTGGTCGCCGGCCGCGTCCTGGAGGACGGCGACGTCGCGATCATGATGGTCGAGGCCGAGGCCACCGAGAAGACCATCCAGCTGGTCCAGGGCGGCGCCGAGGCGCCGACCGAGGAGGTCGTCGCCTCCGGTCTTGACGCCGCGAAGCCCTTCATCAAGGTGCTCTGCAAGGCCCAGGCCGACCTCGCCGCGAAGGCCGCCAAGCCGACCGGCGAGTTCCCGATCTTCCTCGACTACCAGGACGACATCCTGGAGGCGCTGTCCGCCGCCGTCCGCCCGGAGCTCGCCGCCGCGCTGACCATCGCCGGCAAGCAGGAGCGCGAGGCAGAGCTGGACCGCGTCAAGGGTCTGGCCGCCGAGAAGCTGCTCCCGGAGTTCGAGGGCCGCGAGAAGGAGATCTCCGCCGCGTACCGCTCGCTCACCAAGCAGCTGGTCCGCGAGCGCGTGATCAAGGAGAAGAAGCGCATCGACGGCCGCGGTGTCACCGACATCCGCACCCTGGCCGCCGAGGTCGAGGCCATCCCGCGCGTGCACGGTTCCGCGGTGTTCGAGCGTGGCGAGACCCAGATCCTGGGCGTCACCACCCTCAACATGCTCCGGATGGAGCAGCAGCTGGACACCCTCTCCCCGGTGACCCGCAAGCGCTACATGCACAACTACAACTTCCCGCCGTACTCCACCGGCGAGACCGGCCGCGTCGGCTCCCCGAAGCGCCGCGAGATCGGCCACGGCGCCCTCGCCGAGCGCGCCCTCGTCCCGGTCCTGCCGAGCCGCGAGGAGTTCCCCTACGCGATCCGTCAGGTCTCCGAGGCGCTGAGCTCCAACGGCTCGACGTCCATGGGCTCGGTCTGCGCCTCCACCATGTCGCTGCTGAACGCCGGTGTGCCGCTGAAGGCCCCGGTCGCCGGTATCGCCATGGGTCTGATCTCCCAGGAGATCGACGGCGAGACGCACTACGTCAGCCTCACCGACATCCTCGGTGCGGAGGACGCCTTCGGTGACATGGACTTCAAGGTCGCCGGCACCAAGGAGTTCGTGACCGCGCTCCAGCTCGACACCAAGCTGGACGGCATCCCGGCCTCGGTCCTGGCCGCCGCCCTCAAGCAGGCCCGGGACGCCCGCCTCCACATCCTCGACGTGATGATGGAAGCGATCGACAAGCCGGACGAGATGTCCCCGAACGCGCCGCGGATCATCACCGTGAAGATCCCGGTCGACAAGATCGGCGAGGTCATCGGCCCCAAGGGCAAGATGATCAACCAGATCCAGGAGGACACCGGCGCCGAGATCACGATCGAGGACGACGGCACCATCTACATCGGTGCCTCCGACGGCCCGGCCGCCGAGGCCGCCCGCGCCACGATCAACAGCATCGCCAACCCGACGATGCCCGAGGTCGGCGAGCGCTACCTGGGCACGGTCGTGAAGACGACCACCTTCGGCGCGTTCGTCTCCCTGCTGCCCGGCAAGGACGGTCTGCTGCACATCTCGCAGATCCGCAAGCTGGCCGGCGGCAAGCGCGTGGAGAACGTCGAGGACGTCCTCGGTGTGGGCCACAAGGTCCAGGTCGAGATCGCCGAGATCGACTCCCGCGGCAAGCTCTCCCTGATCCCCGTGATCGAGGGCGAGGCCGAGTCCGACAGCGGCTCCGCCGCGGGCGCAGCCGAAGACACGAAGGACGACACCGACCAGTGACGTCGAGCAGCTCTACGACGACGGCCCGCACCTCCTCGGAGGCGCGGGCCGTCGCCCGTACCCAAACCCTGATCAAGGGCGAGAACGGCATCGGCACGGTACGCAAGACCACCCTCCCCGGCGGCCTGCGCATCGTCACCGAGACGCTGCCCTCGGTGCGCTCCGCGACCTTCGGCATCTGGGCCCACGTCGGCTCCCGCGACGAGACCCCGGCCCTGAACGGCGCCACGCACTACCTGGAGCACCTGCTCTTCAAGGGCACCACTCGCCGCTCCGCCCTGGACATCTCCTCCGCCGTCGACGCTGTCGGCGGCGAGATGAACGCGTTCACGGCGAAGGAGTACACGTGCTACTACGCGCGCGTGCTCGACACCGACCTGCCGCTCGCCATAGACGTCGTCTGCGACATGCTGACCGGCTCGCTCATCCTCGAAGAGGACGTCAACGTCGAGCGGGGCGCGATCCTCGAAGAGATCGCCATGACCGAGGACGACCCGGGCGACTGTGTGCACGACCTGTTCGCGCACACCATGTTCGGCGACAACGCCCTCGGCCGCCCGGTCCTCGGCACGGTCGACACGGTCAACGCCCTCACGGCCGACCGCATCCGCCGCTTCTACAAGAAGCACTACGACCCCACCCACCTGGTGGTCGCGGCCGCCGGCAACATCGACCACAACAAGGTCGTACGACAGGTCCGCGCGGCCTTCGAGAAGGGCGGCGCCTTCCGGGCCGCCGAGGCGGCACCCATCGGCCCGCGCGACGGCAGCCGCACCATCCGCACCGCCGGACGCGTCGAACTCCTCGGCCGCAAGACCGAACAGGCCCATGTCGTCCTCGGCATGCCCGGTCTGGCCCGCACCGACGACCGCCGCTGGGCGCTCGGCGTGCTCAACACCGCCCTCGGCGGCGGCATGTCCTCCCGGCTCTTCCAGGAGGTCCGCGAGAAGCGCGGCCTGGCCTACAGCGTCTACTCCTACACCTCGGGCTTCGCCGACTGCGGCCTCTTCGGTGTGTACGCCGGCTGCCGGCCCTCCCAGGTGCATGACGTCCTCAAGATCTGCCGGGACGAACTGGACCAGGTCGCCGAGCACGGCCTGCCCGACGAGGAGATCGGCCGTGCCATCGGCCAGCTCCAGGGCTCCACGGTGCTGGGCCTGGAGGACACCGGCGCGCTGATGAACCGTATCGGCAAGAGCGAGCTGTGCTGGGGCGAGCAGATGTCCGTCGACGACATGCTGGCCCGGATAGCCGCGGTGACCCCGGACGACGTCCGTTCCGTCGCCCGCGACATCCTGGGACAGCGCCCCTCGCTGTCGGTCATCGGCCCGCTCAAGGACAAACAGGCCGCACGCCTGCACGACGCCGTCGCCTGACACACCACCGGTAAGGAACGAAGAAGATGAGCAAGCTGCGCGTGGCGGTCCTCGGTGCCAACGGCCGTATCGGGTCCGAGGCGGTCAAGGCGGTCGAGGCCGCCCAGGACATGGAGCTGGTCGCCGCCCTCGGCCGGGGCGACAAGCTGGAGGCGCTGGCCGAGTCCGGCGCCCAGGTCGCGGTCGAACTGACCACCCCCGCCTCGGTGATGGGCAACCTCGACTTCTGCGTACGCCACGGAATCCACGCCGTCGTCGGTACCACCGGCTGGACCGACGAGCGCCTCGCGCAGCTGACGGGCTGGCTGGACCAGTCCCCGGAGACCGGTGTGCTCATCGCCCCGAACTTCTCCATCGGCGCCGTGCTGACGATGAAGTTCGCGCAGATCGCCGCGCCCTACTTCGAGTCGGTGGAGGTCGTCGAGCTCCACCACCCGAACAAGGTCGACGCCCCCTCCGGCACCGCCACCCGCACCGCCCAGCTCATCGCCGAGGCCCGCCGCTCGGCCGGCACCGCCCCGGCACCGGACGCCACGGTGACCGCCCTGGACGGTGCCCGCGGCGCCGACGTCGATGGGATCCCCGTCCACGCCGTCCGTCTCCGCGGCCTCCTGGCCCACCAGGAGGTCCTGCTGGGCGGCGAGGGCGAGACCCTGACCATCCGCCACGACTCCCTCCACCACAGCAGCTTCATGCCGGGCATCCTGCTCGGCGCCCGCCGCGTGGTCACCGCTCCGGGCCTGACCTTCGGTCTGGAAAACTTCCTGGACCTGGGCTGACCGGGGGCCTGCATACATGCGCGCGAAGCTCTCCTACGCCCTCACGGCCGCCGTCCTCGTCTTCTACTTCGTCCTGGTCGGCAGCCGGGGCGTGATGCTCATCCAGACCGGCACGGTCCTCACCGTCACCTTCGGGGTGGCGGTGCTGATCCTGCCGGTCATCGGGCTGTGGTTCCTGTGGAAGAACACCCAGTTCGTCCGCAGAGCCAACGCCCTCGCGGCCGAGCTCGACGCCGAGGGCGGCCTGCCCGTGGACGAACTGAAGCGCACGCCCGGCGGCCGCATCGACCGGGACTCCGCGGACGAGGTCTTCGCCAAGCGCAAGGCCGAGACGGAGGCCGCCCCCGACGACTGGCGCAGCTGGTTCCGGCTCGCCGTCGCCTACCACGACGCCCGCGACACCCCGCGCGCCCGCAAGGCGATGCAGCGCGCCATCGCCCTGCACGACGGCAGGCCGGTGGAGGCGTGAGCGCGGCCCACATGCGCAGCAGGGGCCGGTCCGCACCCACGCGGACCGGCCCCTGATACGTGTCGCTTGACGGCGCTCAGTCGCGCCGGTACTCCGCCGCCCACGCCTCCACCGCGTCCGCCGCACGGTCGAAGGCCGACGCCCGGCCCAGGAAGTCCATCCCGTGCGTGGTCAGCAACGGATCCGTGTCCTCCGGCGACCGGTCCTTGCGTACGAGCGTCAGCGCCTGACCCTGCACCGTGCGCGGCAGCCCGAGCCAGCGGACCGGCTGCTGCGCGGTGCGCACCGAGACGACCCGCTTCCAGGGCACCGTCCGTGTGTACAGCAGCCCGATCTGGCGCACCCCGCGCGCGCTCACCCACACGCCCATGCGCAGTATCCGCAGCGCGGCGGCGATGATCAGCAGTGCGATGCCGAGGACCGCCCCGGCGGAGGACAGCGAGCCGGTCAGGGCCAGCGCGACCGCCGCGAACAGCACGAACGAGGCGAGCAGCAGCCACAGGGCGGACCCGCCCACCCGCCACGGCCCGGGCCGGTAGGGGCGCCGCCAGCGGTCCCGGTCGTCGAACGGCAGGGCGTTGTCGAGTGCCGCGTCATAGGGGTGGTCGGCCGTCAGGAAGGGCAGGGGCACGGTTGGTCCTCACTCAATCCATGCATGGGCTGTGCCCGGTGAGGCTATCCGCCCGTGTCCCCGCTCACCACTCACGGGGGGCCGGAAGAGTCAGTGCCCCTGAGAGGCCTGTGACTGCTGGGTCTGTGTGTCGGACGGCGTGGACAGCGCCGGCATGCCCAGTACCAGCGAGCCCACCATGCCGGCGACGATGGTCAGCCCGAGCAGCCATCGCCCGGCTATCTGACTCACGGACGACCGCTGACGGGGCGGGGGAGTGACATTGCTGCGGAACCTGTCGGCTTCGGCGAGGAAGGCGAACGGGACGGGTTCACGCCGACGGAACATGGTGAGTACTTCCTCCTGTGCGGTTGGTGCGGAATGCTCTCAGGGGTACAGACGAGCGAACCGTCGAAAGGGTGCCCAGTTTCGACAGGTTCACAGACTTTCGCCGGTGAATGTCACGCACGCCCGTGATCTCTGGACTCACCAGCCCCGTAGAGTGGGCGCCGCTCCAAAGACGTGATGGGGAAGGACCCTCTGCACCGTGACCGATAGCTCCGCCGACGAACTCAAGATCCTCACTCGCAGCGACATCTCAGTTGAGCTCGTCAAGCACAGCGCTGCCGACTCCGACGTGCTGTGGGCCGCCCGAGTCTCCACCGCCGGCGAGCAGTCCCTGGACGAACTGAAGAAGGACCCGGAGCGCTCCAAGGGCCTGATCAACTACCTGATGCGGGACCGGCACGGCAGCCCCTTCGAGCACAACTCGATGACGTTCTTCATCAGCGCCCCGATCTTCGTCTTCCGTGAGTTCATGCGTCACCGCGTGGGCTGGTCGTACAACGAGGAGAGCGGCCGCTACCGCGAGCTCCAGCCCGTCTTCTACGTCCCCGACGAGTCCCGCAAGCTCGTCCAGGAGGGCCGCCCCGGCAAGTACGTCTTCGTCGAGGGCACCCAGGCCCAGCAGGAGCTGGTCGGCCGGGTGATGGAGGACTCCTACCGGCAGGCGTACGAGGCCTACCAGGAGATGCTCGCCGCCGGTGTCGCCCGTGAGGTGGCCCGGGCGGTGCTGCCCGTCGGGCTCTTCTCCTCGATGTACGCCACCTGCAACGCCCGCTCGCTGATGCACTTCCTCGGCCTGCGCACCCAGCACGAGCTGGCCAAGGTGCCGTCCTTCCCGCAGCGGGAGATCGAGATGGTCGGCGAGAAGATGGAGGCGGAGTGGGCCAAGCTCATGCCGCTCACCCACGCAGCCTTCAACGCCAACGGCCGTGTAGCGCCGTAGGTCGGCTGTTTTGTCATGCGCCGTGTCGTGCATCTTGTCGTGCTCAGCACAGATGTACGGATCAGCCTGGCGAAGTGTCCGTATTGCGGCATTTAGTGAAGTTCATCTAGCCTGATCAAACGGACCCGGCACTGCTTGAACCCCCGAGCAGGCAGTGCCGGGCTCCGCATTTTGTCCGGACTTTCCCCGCACCCCAAGGGCAGACCGCGCCGTGAGCACCGAGTAGCGTGTAACCCATGGCTCCGACCTCCACTCCGCAGACCCCCTTCGGGCGGGTCCTCACCGCCATGGTCACGCCCTTCACGGCGGACGGCGCACTCGACCTCGACGGCGCGCAGCGGCTCGCCGGCCACCTGGTGAACGCAGGCAACGACGGCCTGATCATCAATGGCACCACCGGCGAGTCCCCCACCACCAGCGATGCGGAGAAATCGGATCTCGTACGAGCCGTAGTGGAGGCGGTCGGAGACCGCGCCCACGTCGTGGCCGGCGTCGGCACCAACGACACCCACCACAGCATCGAGCTGGCCCGCCAGGCCGAGCGCGACGGCGCCCACGGCCTGCTGCTCGTCACGCCGTACTACAACAAGCCCCCGCAGGAGGGCCTGTACCGGCACTTCACGACCGTCGCCGACGCGACCGGGCTACCCGTCATGCTCTACGACATCCCCGGCCGCAGCGGCGTCCCGATCAACACCGAGACGTTCGTTCGCCTGGCCGAGCACCCGAGGATCGTCGCCAACAAGGACGCCAAGGGCGACCTCGGCCGCGCGAGCTGGGCCATCGCGCAGTCCGGCCTCGCCTGGTACTCCGGCGACGACATGCTCAACCTGCCGCTGCTCTCCGTGGGCGCTGTCGGCTTCGTCTCGGTCGTCGGCCATGTGGTCACCCCGGACCTCAGGGCCCTCGTCGAGGCCTTCACCTCCGGTGACGTTCAGAAGGCCACGGAGATCCACCAGAAGCTGCTCCCGGTCTACACCGGCATGTTCCGCACCCAGGGTGTGATGACGACCAAGGCCGCCCTGTCCCTCCAAGGGTTGCCCGCCGGGCCCCTGCGCGCCCCCATGGTCGAATGTTCGGCCGAGGAGATCGCCCAGCTCAAGATCGATCTTGCTGCCGGCGGGGTACAGCTCTGACAACAGACTTCGCGCGGACGTCCGCGTAGCAAGGCTTAACAACTGAATAAGGCGGGACACCGGTGCCCGCATCCCACAACGACAACTGCTTATGCACGAACGTCACGCACGCCACGTGCCCGACCGGTACGTGGCGTGCGTGGTGAGGAGAGTCTTTTGAGTCATCCGCATCCTGAACTCGGCCCGCCGCCCCAGCTCCCCGAAGGCGCCCTGCGCGTTACCCCGCTCGGCGGGCTCGGCGAGATCGGCCGAAACATGACCGTCTTCGAGTACGGCGGCCGTCTGCTGATCGTCGACTGCGGAGTGCTCTTCCCCGAGGAGGAGCAGCCCGGAATCGACCTGATCCTGCCGGACTTCACGTCCGTCCGGGACCGCCTCGACGACATCGAGGGCATCGTCCTCACCCACGGCCACGAAGACCACATCGGCGGTGTCCCCTTCCTGCTCCGCGAGAAGCCGGACATCCCGCTCATCGGCTCCAAGCTGACCCTCGCCCTCATCGAGGCGAAGCTCCAGGAGCACCGCATCCGCCCGTACACGCTGGAAGTGGCGGAGGGCCAGCGCGAGCGCATCGGCCCCTTCGACTGCGAGTTCGTCGCCGTCAACCACTCCATCCCGGACGCCCTGGCCGTGGCCATCCGCACCCCGGCCGGCATGGCGGTGCACACCGGCGACTTCAAGATGGACCAGCTCCCGCTGGACAACCGTCTGACGGATCTGCACGCGTTCGCACGGCTGAGCGAGGAAGGCATCGATCTTCTTCTGGCCGACTCGACGAACGCCGAGGTTCCGGGCTTCGTCCCGCCCGAGCGCGACATCTCGAACGTCCTGCGCCAGGTCTTCGCCGGAGCCGGCAAGCGGATCATCGTGGCGAGCTTCGCCAGCCATGTCCACCGCATCCAGCAGATTCTGGACGCGGCCCACGAGTACGGCCGCCGGGTCGCCTTCGTCGGCCGCTCCATGGTCCGCAACATGGGCATCGCGCGGGACCTGGGCTACCTCAAGGTCCCGCCGGGCCTCGTCGTCGACGTCAAGACGCTCGACGACCTCCCGGACAGCCAGGTGGTCCTGGTCTGCACGGGTTCCCAGGGCGAACCGATGGCCGCCCTGTCCCGGATGGCCAACCGTGACCACCAGATCCGCATCGTCGACGGCGATACGGTCATCCTGGCGTCCTCCCTCATCCCCGGAAACGAGAACGCGGTCTACCGCGTCATCAACGGCCTGACCCGCTGGGGCGCCAACGTCGTCCACAAGGGCAACGCCAAGGTGCATGTTTCCGGCCATGCCTCCGCCGGCGAGTTGCTGTACTTCTACAACATCTGCCGACCGAAGAACCTCATGCCGGTCCACGGCGAATGGCGCCATCTGCGTGCCAACGCCGAGCTCGGCGCCCTGACGGGCATCCCGCACGACCGCATCGTCATCGCCGAGGACGGCGTGGTCGTCGACCTCGTCGAGGGCAAGGCCAAGATCTCCGGCAAGGTCCAGGCGGGCTATGTGTACGTCGACGGTCTCTCCGTCGGCGATGTCGGCGAACCGGCATTGAAGGACCGCAAGATCCTCGGTGACGAGGGCATCATCTCGGTCTTCGTCGTGGTCGACTCCACCACCGGCAAGATCACGGGCGGTCCGCATATCCAGGCGCGTGGCTCCGGCATCGACGACTCGGCGTTCTCGGCCGTCGTCCCGAAGATCTCGGAGGTCCTGGAACGCTCGGCCCAGGACGGGGTCGTGGAGCCCCACCAGCTGCAGCAACTCATCCGCCGGACCCTCGGCAAGTGGGTCTCGGACACGTATCGCCGCAGGCCGATGATCCTCCCGGTCGTCGTGGAGGTCTGAGCCGCGTACGACTGAACCAGGAGCGGGGCGCCTCGATTTGCATCGAGGCGCCCCGCTCCAGTAGGTTTACGGCTCCGCCCAGCCGGGAACCCCAGTGCTTCAGGACTGGATCCGGTTACCCCGGACCGGGTGGAAATTCCGACTCAGAACTTCTGATAAAGTCGGAGCCGCCGGAAAGGGAAACGCGAGAGCGGGAACCTGGAAAGCACCGAGGAAATCGGATCGGAAAACGGTCTGATAGAGTCGGAAACGCAAGACCGAAGGGAA
>NZ_JBEOTA010000071.1:0-11951 GCF_040303265.1 Streptomyces sp. NPDC096040 | reverse complement strand
CTCGGCTACCTCACACCCCCATCCGGGCAGCATCAACGAGAACTGACACGCCGTCATTCCAGCCCCGGCTACAAACTCACTTTGTTACCAGTCCTAAGGCTGGCGCTGCCGGGGCACGCTGACGGCCACGGCCACCTCGTCCCTGTCGACCAACTCGGCTGGCACGAACGACGAGTCGACCAGGGCGCCGTGCTCGTCGTAGATCAGCAGGTCCAGGCCGCCGTCCTCGGCGGGCCGCTCTACCAGGAGCAGCGGCGGCCCCTCCAGCGCCTCCCAGCGCTCCGCCAGGACGTCCCGGGCTATCTCACCGTTACCGGACATACGCCCACGGTAGGGGCGCGCACACGGGCGCGGCAGGGCTTATCCGGAGCATTGGGACGGCGCTAAAGCTAGAAGCGGCGGGAGGCCTTCTGGAAATGTGGGATGAAACTGAGATCCTTCGGCAGCTCCCCGCGCCGCTGAAGAGACCTCACCGTCTTGCCCAACCTTCGGCGCTCCCGGCTCGCCCGTCCCCACGTGTCCCACAAAACAGGGCGCCAGACCTGCCACCAGCGGGGTACGTAGAGCAGATCTCGGCGGCACGCCTGAATGAACCTGTCCCGCAAGTGGATGTGCGCAAGGGGATCCGGTTTCCGCTCCGGCACAGGCTCTGCCTGGGTGCGTGCCTTGAGGTAGCTGCTGTATTGGAGGGCCGCTTCTACCGGCTCCACGTTGCCCACGAGCTCCACTTCCGCCAGCGCCCGCTGCAAATCCGCCAGCGCCGACTGGACAGGCGTCCGCTGCCACACCCTGTGCACCCACCGCTGGTGCCGGCTGGACTGCACATGAGACAGCCCGGCGACAGTTTCCGTCTCAACGGCGCAGGCGAGGAACTGGGCGTACACCTCCCGCCGTTCCTCACGCCCGCCGAAAGGGACCCGCTCTTTACGAGTCGTCAGTGCTCGGCCAAGCGCGGTCCCCACGGCACGTGACACCCCGGCCGTCGCTGCTCCTATCGGCTCCACCATGCCAGTAGTAACGCCCGGTGTCAGGCTGCTGGTTCCGCGAAAGGGGTGTGAGCGAGGCGACGGTGCGCTCGTGCGACCCGCAAACCGCTGGGGCGGCGGGGGAGGGGCGCCGGCGGGCGGGGAGTGCACCCCCGCGCCGCCCGGGCACTGCATCGGCACATTCCGCCTGGAGGCGACCTTGATCCCACTGACCCACCTCGCCCTGCTCGGGTTGGCCGGCTACCGAGGCACCCAGCGCTCCGCCAAGACGTCGCGGACTATCTCACCATTACCGGACATACGGTCACGGTAGAAGTGGGCACAGGGACGCAACCGGGGTGCGAGGGAGCGCCCAGAGACGAGCATGGGGCGCGCCGCGCAGCCACGCCAACCTCGCTGAGGGCGACCCGGGAACAACCTCCCGATTAGGCCGCGGGCGGCTGAGGCGGCTGTGCCTCGCCGGCCGCGTTCTTAGCCGACCGAGCGACGACAGACACGTACTTCATGTCGTCCGGATCGCTGCGCCGCAGCACGAACACCTTGGCCAGCGCCAAGAGGCTCGGCCCGCACAGGAGCGTGGCCAACCACCAGGAACGGGGGGCGACGTAGACGCCTGCACCGAGCATGGCCAGGGCCAGGATCGCGCCGACGATCACTTCCGTGATCTGCCGCTTGTGGGCCCGCTGTTCACGGCGCTCCTCATGCCGGCGCTGCTCCGCCTCGTGCTGCATCTGCAACCGCAGCATCAACTGGCGGTGCTCCCGGCGCAGTTCCGGTTCCATGGCGGACAGTGCAGCTTTCAACTGCTCCGCGCCCAACTCCCGCCACTGCATAGCGATCTGCATACCGGCTGAGACGATGGGGTCCTCGTCGTCCGGCGTCCAGTTCGCGGGCAGTTGGCCTCCCCTGTTCACTGGTGTGCTCCTCCGCCCCCGCTGGACACCGGCATGAAGTCTCCGCTTGCGCCTGTCGGAGGCGGCCCGAGCCGCAAGAAAAGCCGTGCCAAGGTGTGGTTGATCGTGCTCGCCGCTGCTCCTGAAACGAGCTTTGCCTCTTCGGCTGACAGAGGCCACAGTTCGCCGACGTCTTGGTCATCCTCGGCGTGGCCGACCCGCTGAGCCGTCTGGGCGGACAAGG
This sequence comes from Streptomyces sp. NPDC096040, assembly GCF_040303265.1. Classification (NCBI taxonomy): domain Bacteria; kingdom Bacillati; phylum Actinomycetota; class Actinomycetes; order Kitasatosporales; family Streptomycetaceae; genus Streptomyces; species Streptomyces sp. NPDC096040. The sequence continues at coordinate 9,828 of NZ_JBEOTA010000071.1, read as the reverse complement.
CCTCTGCCGCCACTAGAGCTTCACCCAGGGCTCCAAGAAGCTCCATTCTGGAGATCGGGGTTCCCGGCTCGAGCCCCCTGAGTATGAAGTCGTAGTCCTCCTGCGGCAGAGCCTTACGCATGGCTGCAAGAAGGGCCGTCCTGGAGATCCGGCCTCCCGTCTCGATCTCCATCAACGCGAGGGCGTCGATGTGCGCGGGCTCACCCGCCGCCTCCTCAGCACTGGCCGCAAGGTCAGCGAGACTGAACAGCTCACTGCTCCTGATGCCATAAAACCGCAACGGCTCGCGGGGCTTACGGATGTCCTTCTCGTCCCCGGAGCCCCAAAAGGGGGGCGGGTTCTGGGAGTCCGATTCGGCTACGGGCGCACTCCCAAGGGGCGGACCGTAGCGCTGCCGCCACATCTCCGCCGCTGTGCGACGGAGCGTCGCCTGGCCCCGGGCGACCAGTCCCCGAAACCCATTCCGGAACGACACCGCGCTCACCCCCCTGGGTCACGCCACACGGCTGGCCAACACCATATCGGCGCAACTCCCAGAGAGCACAGGGTTCAACGACGGGAAGGACGCCGACGGGCAGGGCGTGCACGCCTGCGCCGCCCGGGCACTGCATCGGCACTTTCGCTGGCACCCGCCTGTCCCCGCTCGGAACCAGGCACACGCTACCAGCCGGACGTGATCGAACTCACGGGCCTGACCTGCATGTTCGCCCCCAGGAGAGCACTTGCTGGCGTGGCCTATCATGCTCCGCCGACCAAACCGGAAGCACACGTTCCGCCAGGGGGCGACCTTGCTTGACCTCACACACCTCGCCCTGCTCGGGCTGGCCGGCTACCGCGGCACCCAGCTCGCCGTCCACGACACGATCCTCGACGCCGCGCGAGACCGGGTCATCGCCTGGCACGAACACCGCCAGGACTCCACGGTCCGCACCGCAGTGGTGACGCTCATCTCCTGTGTGTACTGCATGGGCTGGTGGGTTTCCGGCGCGCTGCTCGCCACCTACCTGCTCGCCACCGGCGCATGGCACCAGGCGCCCCTGGTCGTCCACGGCGTGGAGTGGCTGGCCGTCGCTGGCCTTGCCGTCATGCTCAACCGCCTGGACGACACGCTGGGACGGATCCACGGATGACCGCGCCCACCCGGCCGCGCCGCGGGGAGCTGACCGCCTCCGCCGCCCGCTACACCGCACGCCGCCTGCGCACCAAGCCAGTTGACGGCTCCTGGCAAGAGCGCGCCTGGCTGTTCTACGACGAGACCCCGGAGGTGCGGTTCGCCGCCCGCTGGTACTCCAACGCGATGAGCCGCGCCCGCCTCATCGCCGGCCGCCGCGACGATGAGGGCAACGTCGTCCCCCTCCCCAACGGGCACCGCGCGCGGGAGCTGGTGGCCGAGATCGCCGGCGGCCTCAACGGCCAGGCGCAGCTCCTCGGCTCCTTCGGCCCCCACCTGACCGTGGCCGGCGAGGCGTGGATCGTGGTCCGGCCGAGGGAGGACAGCCAGGGCAACGCCGTGGCGGCGGACTGGCGGGTGCTGTCCACCCAGGAGGTCAAGCCGCAGGGCACCAAGCTGGTGGCCGAGATCGACGGGGAGGATGTGGCCATCCCCGGCGCGGAGGACGAGACGACCCCGCGGGACAGCGACGAGCCGGTGGCCATCCGCGTGTGGGAGGCCCACCCCCGCCGCCACCTGGAGGCGGACAGCGCCGTGCGGTCCAGCCTCGGCCTGCTGGAGGAGCTGAAGCTGCTCAACGCCGCCGTGGCCGCCATCGCGCGCTCCCGGCTCACCGGCCGGGGCATCGTGCTCGTCCCCCAGGGCACCAAGTTCCCCACCACGCCCAACCAGGGCGACGAGGAAGACGACCTGATCGAGGTCCTGATGACGGTCGCCGAGACCGCCTACAAGGAACCCGACAGCGCCGCCGCCACCGTCCCGATCATCCTGGAAGTCCCGGCCGACCAGATCCCCAACATCAAGCGCCTCACGTTCGAGAGCGATTTCGACACCCTCGCCATCCAGCTGCGCGAGGAGGCCATCACCCGCTTCGCCAACGGCCTGGAGGTCCCGGCGGAGATCCTGCTGGGCCAGGGCGACATCAACCACTGGTGTACGTTGCCCACTGTGCAAATCATGACGCATAACGGGTGGAAGACGTATGAACAGCTCACCCCGGGCGAACTGGTCTTGACGCTCAATCACGACACCGGCCTCTCCGAGTGGCAGCCCCTCCAGGCCGTCAACACCTGGCAGGTCGTGGACGAGCCGCTGGTACGCATCAAGGGCAAGCGCCACAGCTCCCTGACCACAGGCGCGCACCGCTGGCCGATCCTCACCGGTCGACCGGAGCACCGGGGCCGGGCCTGGACCACCAGTAAGGACCTGCTCCACGACCGCACCCGCCCGGACGCACAGGGCCACTTCCTGGAGCACCTGGTGCTGGCAGCGCCCCATGCAGACCTGCCCACCGAACCGAAGTACGCCGACGCCCTGGTGGAGCTGGTGGCCTGGTACTTCACCGAGGGCAGCACGGGTGTACGGCCGGGCCGCAACGCCCCCAAGGTGCTCATCCACCAGTCCCACATGGTCAACCCGGACAACTGCGCGCGGATCGAACGGGCCCTAACGTCCCTGTTCGGCCCGGCGAGCGCCAGCCTGGACAAGGGCGGCCGGTACGCCACAGCAGCCTCCGTGGAGCGCCGTGCAGCGGCCCGCAGCATGCGCCAGCGCGACCCCAAGCTGTCGTACGCCGAGATCGGCCGACAACTGGGCGTCTCGGCGCAGATGGTCTCCCGGTACCTGAAGGAGGACGACAAGACCGCCGATGGGACCCCGCGCTGGCGGGTCACGTACAGCAGCGATTTCCAGGTCGCCCACTACCGGCTCAACGCCGCAGCCGGGGCGGTCATCCTGGAGCACGCCCCGGAGCGGGTGGTGTCCCTGGAGTTCATCCGGCAGCTGACCCAGTCCCAACTGGAACTGTTCATCGACACCGCTGTGCGCGGTGACGGCTGGCTCATCAACAGCAAGACGCCGGTCCTCACCCAGAAGGACCCGGCCATGCTCGACGCGTTCGAACTGGCCATCATCCTGTCCGGCCGGTCCCCGCTCAGCCGCGAGCACACCAGCGAAGGGCGATCGGCCAACGGGCCGCGCGTGAAGACGCAGAACCTCGTGACGGCATCCGACACCACCACGTTCGCCGTCCAGGCCAAGCACCTGTCCGAGGAGACCTACACCGGCACCATCTGGTGCCCGACCACGCCCAACGGCACCTGGCTGGCCCGCCATGAGGGCTCGGTGTTCTTCACGGGCAACAGCGCCTGGGCGCTCAAGGACGAGGCCATCACCCTGGGCGTGGAGCCCAAGCTCGGCACCGTGGCGGACGCCCTGACGTCCCAGTACCTCCAGCCGCTGCTGGAGGCCGAGAACGTCCCGGACGCCCTGGACTGCATGGTCTGGTACGACACCAGCCCCCTGCGCGTGCGCACCAACCGCGCCGAGACCGCCCTCAAGGTCCACGAGCGGGGCGCCATCTCGGACTCCGCGCTGCGCCGGGAGACCGGGTTCAACGACTCCGACGCCCCCACCGAGGAGGAACGCGCCCGCCACAACGAGCAACCGCAGGGCGGCCAAGACGGGAAGCTGCCGGTGGACGAGTCCAACGCGGAGCCCGAGCGGCCCACAGAGCCCCCTGCCGAGACGGAGGAGGTCCCAGCGTCCGCCACCCCAACGGCCGAGCCCGCAGCCGTCGAGGCGGACTTCCAAGCGCTGCGCTACCAGACGGTGCTGGCCGCCATCGACGGCGTGATCCACAACGCCATGTGCATGGTCGGCGAGAAGATCCGCGTCAAGCCAGCCTGCCCCCGCAGCGAGCGGGGCCGCTCCCGGGAGATCCCGCCCGGGGAGCTGCACACCCACTTCCCCGTCGCGGACGAGCAGATCGACCAGTGGCACCTGCTGGTCGGGGCCTGGGACCGCGTCCCGGAGATGGCCGCCCGGTACGGGTTCGAGGCGGAGTGCCTGATCGACACCCTGGACAACTACGCCCGCGCCCTCATCGCCGCCCGCATGAAGCACTCGTTCGCGGAGACGGTGCGCCTGCTGCGCAACTCCTGCCTAGGGCTCGCGGCATGACCCGCCGGCCGACCGAGCCGCGCCCCGCCGACGTGGAAGTCACCGCGTCGGCAGCCAACGTGAGCGCCGAATGGTGCTCCACCTGCAAGGCGTACACCCTGCTGGCCGGGGAGATCGTCCTGCTCACCCGGGACGGCGTGGCAACGGTCGGCTACTGGGCATGGTGCGAGACCTGCGACCCCCCGGAGGCGTCCCGTGTCGGCTGACCACTGCCCCGAGCACGTGGACCGCCTGGACCTGTGCCACCAGTGCCAGGGCCTCACGGTCACGCGCATGACCCGCCTCACCGGCGTGACCGACTTCAAGCTCTGGGGCCCCGGCGGGGAACTCCTCGTCGCCGGCGGCCCGGCCACCGTCTACACCGGCCCAGTGGAGCCGTGCCCGAACACGCCGGCCCTGGAGGAAGGAGCACCCGGCGATGTGTAACCCGCCCGCTCCCACCCCCGAGCACGGCCCGGAGCTGTGGGGCCACTCCACCGCCGCCCACCGCGTGCACGGCTGGTGCGCGGACTGCAAGGGCCACGACCTGCCCGGGGAGGCCGTGGCCTGGCGCGTCCACGAGAACAGGCGCCACGACGCCGAGCAGGCCGCCCTGGCCGCCTCCGAGGCCAACCGCAGAACGGTGGACCTGCAAGCCACTCACGACCACCTGTGCCCCGTATGCGGCCAGGAGGCCCTGACCGTCGTCACCGTGACCCTGGTCCTCGACAACGGCCGGCGGCACCAGGCGGGCGGCTGGGCGCACTGCACCGTCTGCGACGCAACACCCCACCCCACGATGGAGGACTCCGCCCGTGGCTGACACACCCGCAACCCAGACGCCGACGGACGCCGGGGCGGCGCCCAACGGCCAGCCGCTGGAGGTCAAGGCGCCGCCCGGGCACAGCATCACCGCCCACCAGGTCCACGGCTGGTGCGCCGCCTGCTCGGGCGTGGAGCTGTGGGAGGAGCTGCACGCCTGGCGCCAACGCGAGCGCGCCACCCAGGTGGACGCCCCCTTCACCGACCGCGCCCCGGCCCCGTCCCGGGAGGTGGCCCGCCATGGCTGACCCCACGTTCATCTCCGGGGCCGCCTCGCCGGCGAGCGCCGCCTACATCGTGGACCTGATCCAGGAGGCGGCGGCCCTGGCCGTGACCCACTTCGACCAGCAGCCACCAGGCGAGGAAGCCGACGTGTACGTGAACCTCACCGCCAGCACCGGGTACGGCGTCCTCACGCTGGGCACCTGGCTGTTCCACCGAGACGCTGCCGGGGCGGTCACCCTGGCGGGCGCCGAACCGGAGGCCGCTCGTGGATGAGCTGGAGCAGGCCCTGGCCGCCGCAGAGGAGGACGTGGCAGCGGAGGTGCGCGCCGTCCTGGAGGAGGTGGCAGATGAGTTCGCCGACGAGCTGGACGCGGCCACGGAGCTGGTGGCCGCCCGGTTCAGCGTGTCCCGTATCGGCGCGATGTTCCGCCAGCGGGTGCCGCGCCTCGTGCGCCGCCTGCTGGGCGTGACCGAGCAGGCCGCCCAGCACGCGGCCGACCAGGTGGACGAGACGCTGCCGGACGGGTGGGACGACCTACCCGGCCGCCATGGCCGCGGCGAGGAACTCCCGGACGGGATCGGCCAGTACGTCACCAGCACGGAGCACCTGCTGCGCGCCGTGGGCGACCGCCTCGCCGAGGTGGCCGTGCGCGAGCTCGCCGCCGGCGTGGACGCGGGGGAGGACGTGGAGGCGCTGCGCGCCCGCCTGCTCGCCGTTTTCCAGCGCGAGGGCGCCCAGTTGGGGCAGGGCCGGGAATCCCTGATCTCCACCACGGAGGCGGCCCGCGCCTGGAACACGGCAACCCTCGCCGCCGCGCAGGCCCTCACCGGCCCGGACCGGCCGATCGTCAAGCAGTGGCGGACCCGCCGGAACTCCCGGGTGCGGGACGACCACCACGACGTGGACGGGTTCGTGCGCCTGCTCGACGACACGTTCGAGGTCGGCGGCGTCGACATGCAGCACCCCGGCGACCCCAGCGCCCCGCCCGCCCAGGTGTGCAACTGCCGGTGCATCCTGCGCCTCCACCACGCCCCGGACCGCAGCGCCTCCGCTTCCGCGCTCCAGCGTTACGCCCAACGCCTGGTGCCCGCCCAGAGTCCGGCGGACGTGGCCCGCTCGCTCGGCCTGGACAACCTGGGCGAGCACCTGACTACCTTGGAAAGGCAGGTGGCTTCGGCGAGGCCGCTTTCAAATGCACGGCGGTGGTCCGGGCATCAGTGGCGACAAGCCGCAGACACCTCCTGGGGTGAGGTGCTGCAGGAGGCGCGAACTGCTGCGGCGACCGAGCACACCGGCGCCATGATCGCCCTCGTCCCCAGCGCCGCCGACATCGAGCGCCTGGCCCTGGGGGACGGGGAGCCGGCCGAGGAGCTGCACTGCACCCTGTGGTTCCTCGGCGAAGCGGACGGCTGGACCGAGGACCAGCGCAATGAGCTGATCGCAGGCGTACGCTCCCGCGCGGCCCGACTGCCCGGCCCCGTCCCCGCGGTGGCGTTCGGCGTCAACCACTGGAACCCCACCAGTGAAGACCCCGCCTGGGTGTACGCCGTGGGCGATGACCGCGACGCCGATGAGGAGGCGGCCACCCTCCATGAGGCGCGCAACATCGCCGTGGACGCCCTGGAGGACACCCACGAACGCCCCGACACCCCACACCAGCACTCGCCCTGGGTCCCCCACGTCACCGGGGCGTACACCACCGACACCTGGCCGCTTGAGGCCATGGCCGAACGCCTGGGCCCGCTCACCTTCACCCACGTCCGCGTCGCGTTCGCCGGCGAGGCCACGGACATCCCACTCGGCCCCGAGGAGGAGCCCCCCATGGACAACCCGACCGCCGCGGCCCTGACGGCCGCGCTGCCGGTCCGCACCTGGTCCACCCCGGACGGCGTGGCCCTGGCATTCGAGAACACCGAGACCGGCGACGGCCGGATCTTCGCCAAGGGCGCCCTGTACTGGGAGGGCAAGGGCCCGTGGCCGCTCCAGTACGCGGACGAGATGGGCATGGGCCATGAGGGCGCCGAGCTCGCGGGCGCCATCAACAAGTACGGCCGGGACGGCGACCGCATCACCGGCAACGGCCCCCTGTACCTGTCCCAGCGGGCAGGCTATGAGGCGGTGGGCCTGCTGGAGCAGGACCCGCCCGCGCCCCTGGGCGTCTCCGTCGACCTGGACAGCGTCGACGTGGAGTTCGTGGACAAGACGCTCACGGAGGGCGAGGACGGCGGCCTGGTGCTCGCCGCGTCCATCCCGTACGCGTCCGTGATGCGCCTGGAAGACGGCGGCTGGGTCATCAGCGCCGCCACCGAGGTGGAAGCCACCGCCGCCGGCACCACCCTGACGCGCCGCCAGCACCGGGCGCAGCTCATCACCGGCCCGGACGGCCGGCTGTCCGCCGCCGCCCTGGAGATGTTCGACGGAGCGCGGCTGCCCAAGCTCACCGCCGCGGCCGGCGACCCGGACGACGAGGAGGGCGTGGTCCTGCACTCCGAGCAGGCCGGGGACTTCCTCATCCGCATCACCCGGGCCCGGCTGCGCGGCGCGACCCTCGTGTCCATGCCCGCCTACGACCAGGCGCGCATCGTGCTGGACCCGCCCGAGACGGACGAGGAGGCCGTGGCCGCGGTGAACGCCGCCGTCACCGCCGCCGCCACCGCGGGCGGGGAGACCCGCCAGCGCGTCATCCGGTACGTACGCACCTGCCCGGACCCGGTGGGCGCCGCGGAGGTCTCGGAGGCCCTGGGCCTCACCATGGAGAGCGCCCGCCGCCACCTGCGCGCCGCCACCAAGGACGGCCACCTGGTGCGCCTCGCCCGCGGCCTGTACGTCGGCGCCTCCACCATCCCGGAGGGCCCGAGCGCGGAGGCGACCGCCTCGGCCGCCGTGGTGGACGGAGAGGACGCCGCCCTCACGGAGCTGGTGGCCTCCGCCTGGACGGCCATGCGCGACCTCCCGCCCATGCCCGCCGCCTGGTTCTCGGAACCCACCGCGGAGGAGCTGCCCCCGGGCTCCGGCGGCGTGCACTACGCGGACGGCCGGATCTACGGGTGGGTGGCCCAGGCCGGGGAGCCGCACGCCGGGTTCGCCAACCGGAAGCTGACGATCGAGAGCCTCGGTGACATCGACACCACCCACTTCCTGCGCGCTCGGTTCCGTCTCGACAACGGGGAGACCGTCAAGGCCGGCGCCTTCACCATGAACGCCCCCCACAGCAGGGACGGGGCGGAGTGCAACGACGTGGCGTGCCAGTTCGATGACTCAAGGACCGTCGCCGGCATCGTCACCGTGGGCATGAACGACCGCGGCCTCTGGTTCTCGGGCGCAGCCGCGCCCTGGCTGTCGGACTGGGACCGCACCGTGTTCATGGGGTGCCAGCCCAGCTACCACATGAAGAAGGGCGGAGACGGCCGGTGGCAGCTGCGGGCCGTGCTGTCCGTGCCCGTGCCCGGGCACTCCTCCCCGCTGCTCGCCTCCGTCGTGGAGCGCGGCAACCTCGCCCTGGCCGCCAGCGCCGCCGCTGTCCTGGATACCCCGGACACGGGCACCGGACAGCGTCCGGACCGGTCCGGACGCCTGGAGGTGCTGGGCCAGGAGGCGACGGCCGGATTCGTCGCTGGCCTGCGCGGACACAGCCCGGACGCACGCGGCGGACACGTCCCGGACACCCCGGCCGCGCTGCTCAACGACCCCGCGTTCCTGGACGGTCTCCAGGCCGCCCTGGCTCGCCGGGACACCGAACGCCGCGCGGAGGTGGAGGCCATGAGCGCCGCCGTCCTCGCGCCCGACACCACCACCAACCCGAAGGGGGACCAGTAGCCATGGGATGCGCCTGCAACCAGCGAGGCCGTACGCAGTTCGAGGTGGCCATGGAGGGCGGCCGTGGCCGCGTCGCCTTCACCAGCGGATCCAAGCCGACCGCCACCACCGTGGCCCAGCGGTACGCCGGCAGCGCCGTCCGTATCAAGGGCACCGGGGAGATCGTCCACCACACCGAGACATACGAGGTGACTGCCACCAGCAAGGGGGCGGTGCTGTTCGCGTCCTCGGACCTGGACGCAGCCAAGGCTCACGCCGAGACCCTGGGGACCGGGTTCGTGCGCGAGCGGGAGACGGGGGAGGTCGTCCACTCCCACCCGCCCGTCCTCGCCGAGGCTCCCAAGCTCAGTAAAAAGGCCACCGCCGCCCACCGGGGTTCCGCAGAAGTCACGTCACCTAGAGTCACAAAATGTGGGCTGACCAGGGAGGATGCGGCAGGGCATAGTGAAACGGCGTGTCCCTAGGCGTGAACATTCTCGCTGGTCAGCGCACTGAATACCGCCAAGTGGGCTTATATCGGGGGGCCTTGACGCCACGCTACCCGAATACGTAGCGCTCTTCGACTCTCGCCGCTCCCTGGCGAGGGTAGCCCGCATATATGGGCGAAACGTGATGAAGCACCTCCACTTCTTGCGGAATTGTCGGGGGAGCGCGGCCCGGTCGCCAACGCGCTGACCAGCGAAGATGTCGACGCCTAGGGACACGGACGATTCGGACAGTCGACAGCGAAACTGCAGGTCAAGTCACGCTTTGTGTCTCTAGACGAGTCTTTCCGAACACGGTCAGTGGTCATAGGCGGTCAGTGAGCGGCTGACCGCCTGCCCGGTCTGGAAGTTGTGCCAGATCGCGGCGG
>NZ_JBEOTA010000070.1:0-12802 GCF_040303265.1 Streptomyces sp. NPDC096040 | reverse complement strand
ACCGTCGTCGACCGGGAGGCCGCCAAGGAGGGGCTGCGCCGGCTGCCCGAGCGCGAGCGGGCCATCCTCTACATGCGCTTCTTCGAGGACATGACACAGAGCCGGATCGCCGACCGCCTCGGCATCTCCCAGATGCACGTATCCCGCCTGATCAGCCGCAGCTGCGCCCGCGTCCGGGCCGAGGCCCTCGGCCAGTGAGACCGCGTCAGGCGGTGCGCGGCCTGACCGGTACGTTCAGTGGCCGGGCCAGGCCCGTCACCACCTCGTCGAGGCGTTGCAGATGCCGCAGCACGCGGTCGGTCACCCGGTCGTAGCGCGGAGTGCGCAGGGTGCCCGGCTCCAGCATCGACGCGATGCTGGGGCCGGTCTCGATCTCGGCCGAGGGCCGCCGGGTGTCGACGTGGGCGGCGAGCGCCTCGATGTTGTGTACGATCCGCTGCCCCGCCGCGCCCAGCCGGGGGTCCGCCGCGATCGCCGGATGGGTGGGCAGCAGCTCGGCCGTGGCCGCGAGGGACCGCGCGTGATAGGCGCACGTCTCCAGGAGTGCCACCACATAGCGCGCACTGTCCCGGCGGGACCGCAGCGGCGTGATCGGGTGCGTCAGCGGCTGCACCGCCGCCCGCAGGTCGGCCAGCGCCTGGTCCAGGTCACGGGCCTTCTCCACCAGGTCGACCGGCGGCGCCCCGCTCAGCTGGTCGACAGCGGCCCGGGTGACGTCGGCCAGCCGGTCCAGCGTCTTGACGAGCAGTTCGTCGGTACGGCGGTGGGTGTGTACCGGCAGCACCACCGCGGCCGCGATCACACCGCACACCGCACCGAGCGCCGTCTCCTCCACCCGCAGCACCAGGACGTCCAGGCTGTAGGTGTTGAGCAGCGTGTACAGCAGGCCCAGCATCGCCGTCACGAAGAACGACATCAGGGTGTACGACAGCGGCGCCGAGTAGAACATCGCGAAGACGAACAGCAGCACCAGACCGAACGCCGTCCAGGTGTGGTGCCCGACCAGCCCCGCCAGCCCGATACCGGCCACCACACCGAGGACCGTACCGACCAGTCGCCGGTAGCCCTTCACCAGGATCTCGCCGGTGGACGCGGTGTTGATGAACACGATCCAGCACGTCAGCACCGCCCAGTACCAGCGCTGGGCGGACAGGAACTCGCCGCCCACGATGGCCAGCGACGAGCCGACGGCCACCTGCACCGCCGCCCGCGTGGTGGGCCGGCGCAGCCCGGCCGGCTCCTCGGACTCCGGTTCCGCCTCCTCGGCACCCTCGATGGCCGCGTCCTCGGCGTGCAGCTCCTCGCGGGACCGGGAGGTGGCCGGGGTGTCGTCCGACTCGTCCTGCGGCTCGTCCAGCGCCATCCGCAGTCCCAGCACCGCCCGCGCGGCCTCGCCGATCCCCCTGAAGACGTCCTGGACGGCGGGGGAGGCGGGCGGCAGGTTCTCCTCCTCGCGGTAGCCGAGCAGCCGGTTGCGCACCTGGGCCACTGCCGTCCCCGCCTCCGGGCCGACCGGCCGCAGCACCAGCAGCCGAAGCGCCTCCAGATCCAGGCGCAGCCGTTCCATCGCCTCGTCCCGCACCGGCGACCGGGCGGCCGAGGGCAGCATGGCACCCGGCAGATGCATGGTGAGCGTGTCCGCCCGCTGCTCGCTGCGCGCGGTGAGCAGCAGCAGCCCGAGCCGCTCGGCGGCGATCTCGGCGTCCGCGATCCGGCGCTGCACCAGCCGGGCCACCGCCTCGTCGGAGGTGCCGTCCGGGAGCCGCCCCTGGATCAGCAGCGCCGTCTCGTGCAGCCGGGCGGTCCTGACCCGGACCTCCTCCACCGCCTTGTCCAGCTCGTCCGGCCCGGCGTCAAGCAACTCCTCCTGGGCTGAGACCAGTTGGGCGAACCGGACCCGGAAGGCCCGCCGCAGCCGGCCGAGGATGCCCGCAGGTGTCTGCCGTACGAGCACGAAGCGCGCCAGGGCGGCGCAGCCGAACGCCACCGCGATCACGGCGTACAGAGTCGGCAGCACAGGCACGGTCGCGTGCACGAACAGCGAGGCGAAGTAGATCTGGAAGCCGATCAGCCCCAGCGCCGTGCCCCGGTCGCCGAAGCGGCGGCTGTAGACCGCGCAGAAGATGAGCGCCACGAAGAAAAGGTCACCGATCACGACCTGCTGGTTGAGGAGCGCGCCCAGGGACATCGAGGCCAGCGCCACCGGCAGGCCCAGGGCGAGCGTGACGGCCTGCTGCGACCGCCCCTTCTCGCGAATCGCGAACGTGGCGACCATCGCCGTGATGGCCCCCGCCACCAGATGGGACACGTCGAACCGCAGGGCCGCCAGGACGGCGAGTGTCAGCGCGATGGACGTGACGGTCCGCAGGCCGGCGGTGAAGCGGAGCAGCCCGGGGTCGGCCGCCGCGAGCCGTTCCCGCGCCTCCGCCCACACCGACCGCCCCGCCGCTCTCACTCCGCCGCGCTCTGTGTCAGGCCGTGACTTCGCCGGGGCCCTCGACGCGGGCCCGGACCTGCTCCGGCGTCAGATACATGTCTGTGTACTCGAAGTCCTTGAGCCGGGCGGCCTTGCGGGCCTGGAAGCCGGTACGGACGAAGTCGTCGCCCGCCACCGCGTTCAGCAGCCAGTTGGTCGCCACCCGGGTCTTGGCCACGTTGGTGCGCAGCGCCGACCAGTGATAGCCGCGGGCCACCGCCTGTGCGAGGAGTCCGCGCAGTTCGATGCCCAGCGGCTTGGAGACCGCGTCCTTGCCGCCGAGGTCCACCACGAGCCCCAGGTCCTTGTGCACATACGGCTGGAGCGGCTGGTTGCGCAGGGCCGCGATGACGTTGTCGGCGACCGCCTTGCCCTGCCGCATGGCGTGCTGCGCGGTCGGCGGGCAGACCGCGCCCTCCTCGTCCTTCGCCTTGTCCGGTACGGCGGCCGCGTCGCCGAGCGCGAACACCCCGTCGTGGCCCGGCAGGCTCATCTCGGCGCTGACCGCGAGCCGGCCCCGGACCGTCTCCGCGCCGAGGGTGGCGATCAGCGGGCTGGCGACCACACCGGCCGTCCAGATGAGGGTGTGGGTGGGCACCACCCGGCCGTCGGTGAAGGTGACCTCCTCGGGGCCCGCCTTCTCGATCGACACCCCGAGGGAGACCTCGATGCCACGGCGGCCCAGGATCTCCTGGGCGCTACGGCCGAGTTTGTCGCCCAGCTCCGGCATCAGCTTCGGGGCGATGTCGATCAGATGCCACTTGATCAGTTTCGGGTCCAGGTTCGGGTAGCGGTGCAGCGCCGCGTGCGTGAGCCGCTGCAGACAGGCCGCGGTCTCGGTGCCCGCGTAACCGCCGCCGACCACCACGAACTGCAGCCGCGCGGCCCGCTCGACCGGGTCGTCGCTGGCGTCGGCCAGGTCGAGCTGGGAGATGACGTGGTCGCGGATGTAGGCGGCCTCGGCCAGGGTCTTCATGCCGAAGGCGTGCTCGGTCAGACCGGGGATGTCGAAGGTGCGGGTGACGCTGCCCGGGGCCAGCACGATGTAGTCGTACCGCTCGTTCACGAGCTTGTCGGTGATGGTGCGGACGACGCACACCTTGGACTTCAGGTCCACGCCGATCGCGCCGCCCGGGATGATCCGGGTGCGGTACTTCTTGCTGCGGCGCAGCGAGACGGCGATCGACTGGGGCGTCAGCACGCCCGAGGCGACCTGTGGGAGCAGGGGCAGATACAGCTGGTAGGCGAAGGGCGCCACCAGGGTGATGTCGGCCTCGTCGGGGGCGAGTTTGCGCTCCAGGCGCTGGACGCACCCCACTCCGGCGAAGCCGGCGCCCACCACCAGGATCCTGGGTCGTGTCACGGTGTCCATACCTTTCCGCTGCTCCAAGGGCCGGGGTCACGCCCTTCGCCTGCCCTGGAACGCTTGCTTCGCACCACTTCGATCCCACCGTGCCCGACGCCGTTCCGCCAGCCGGACGGCGCAGGCAGACGAACGCGTGGGCTCCAGCATGCCCTCCGATCGAGGGGAGTAACCGGCAGCCGCACAGTTATGCGCCGGACTTCTGTCCGATGTGAGGCCGTCCCATGGCGATCACGTACGCCAGTAGAGTGCCCGCCATGGCTCAGACCCAGCCCGGAACGGGCTTCCAGAAGCGGCACATCGACCCCGACCGCGTGGCCCCGCTGGTAGGCGCCCTGGACTCCCAGGACGCCAATCCGGGCGTACAGCGGCTGCGCGCCTGGGCCGAGGAGGCGCTGGCGATACGAGCCGGCGAGCGACTCCTCGACGTCGGCTCCGGAACCGGCTCGCAGACCCGGACGCTGGCCGCCGCCGTGGGCCCGGACGGCGTCGCGATCGGCGTCGAGCCCAACCCGAGTCTGCGTGCGGTCGCCGAGGAGCGGTCCGTCGGCAGCCGGGCCCGCTTCGTCCACGGCGAGGCGGCCGCGCTGCCCGTGCCCGACGGCTCGATGGACCTCGTGTGGTGCGAGCGGGTGCTCCAGCACCTCCCCGACCCCGACCGGGCCGTCGCCGAGATGGCCCGGGTGCTGCGTCCGGGCGGCCGGGTGGCGTTGCTGGACACCGACTGGGGGACCACTCTTCTGCACCCCGGCGACCCGGGGGTGGTGCGCGCGTTGATCGCGACCGCCCTCAACGGTGCCAACCCCTACTCCGGGCGCCGCCTGGTCGGCCAGCTCAGCGCGGCCGGGTTCGTGGTGGACGACCGCGGCTCCCAGGCCCTGCTCCAGGACCACCGCACGGTCGCCTGGCCGCTGATCCGGATGCTCGGCGAGTCCGCCGTGCGCACCGGCGCCCTCACCGAGGAGCAGCGGGACACCCTGTACGCAGACCTCACCGAGGCCGCCGAGCAGGGGGCGCTGCACATGTCGGTGACGATGTTCGGAGTGGTCGCACACCGACCCGAGTGACCGCGCCCCGATCAGCTGGACCCTGGCGTCCGCGCCCAGCCGGTAGGCCACGAACACCAGCAGGACGCCGATCGCCAGTGAGGCGGAGGCCTCCCACGCGACCTGACCAGTGCATGTGCAAGCACCATGCCGACCATCGCGAGCAGCGCACCGAGCCGCGCCCGCCGCTCACCGGAGCGGGAACCCCCCCCCGCTCACCAGGGCAGGAAGACGTGGATGTCCTTGCCGGTGTCGGTGACGACCACGCTGACCTGGTCGCACAGGGTGTGCAGCAGGTGCCAGCCGACACCGCCCCCGCCGTGACGCGGATGGAAGGGGCGCGGCTCGGGCTCGACCTGGCTGGTGTCGTGCATCGTGATGTGCACACCGTCGTACGTGCGCCGCATCCGCAGCTCGAACGGCCCCGGCGCGTACTGGACGACGTTGGCGGCCAGCTCGGTCACCACCAGCAGGATGTCGTCCCAGTACTCGGGGGCGGTGGGCGGCGAGGTGCGGGCGAGATCGGCGAGATACCCGTCCGCGGCCAGCCGGGCACCCGTGACATTGCGCAGCTCGCCGGGGAAGGAGACCGTCCGGTCCTGGGTCTCCTCCGTGGAGTTTCTGGGGTCGCGCCGTGGCCCGGTCGCCATCACGTCTCTCCCGGCCCTGGGGGAATCAGGGCCGTCATCTGTCCGATCTCTCCCCTCGCGGCGAGTTCCCACTGCCGCACCGGATACGCGTCCCTCGCTCACCTGCTCAGCGGAAGACGTCGTCCGAGTCGTCCCAGTCGGCCGGCTCCGGCGTGCCCGGCCGGCGTACGGCCCGCGAGCGGGCCTGGTACATGGCGTCGATCTCGGCGGCGTAGTGGCGCGCTATGGCGTCCCGACGCAGCTTCATCGACGGCGTGAGCATACCGTTGCCCGGGGCGAACGGTTCCTGGAGCACCCGGTAGACCCGGATCGACTCGGAGCGGGACACCGCACTGTTGGCGGACGCGATGGCCCGGGCGATCTCCTCGCGCAGTGCGTTCTCCTCGCGGGCCTCCCGCCCGGGCGAGTCACCCGGCAGCGGCAGGGCGCCACGCCAGTGGGCCAGGAAGTCCGGGTCCAGGGTGATCAGCGCGCCCACACAGGGCCGGTCGTCGCCGACGACCACCGCCTGGTGCACGAGCGGATGCATCCGCAGCCGCTGCTCCAGCGGGGCCGGGGCCACGCTCTTGCCGCTGCTGGT
Organism: Streptomyces sp. NPDC096040; assembly: GCF_040303265.1. Classification (NCBI taxonomy): domain Bacteria; kingdom Bacillati; phylum Actinomycetota; class Actinomycetes; order Kitasatosporales; family Streptomycetaceae; genus Streptomyces; species Streptomyces sp. NPDC096040. The sequence continues at coordinate 6,687 of NZ_JBEOTA010000070.1, read as the reverse complement.
GATGATGATGTCCTTCTTGCGGCCTGTGATGGTCAGATAGCCCTCGGAGTCGAGCCGTCCGATGTCCCCGGTGGCCAGCCAGCCGCCGCGCAGCGCGGCCCGGGTCGCGTAGTCGTCACCGACGTAACCCCGGAACACGGACGGCCCGCGCACCAGGATCTCGCCGTCGTCGGCGACCTGGATCTGGGTGCCCGGCAGGGCCTGGCCGACCGTGCCGGACTTCTCGCGGCCCAGCGGCTGCATGGTGATACCGCCGCTGGACTCGGTGAGCCCGTAGCCGTCGTGCACGAGAATGCCGATGCCCTCGTAGAACAGGGTGAGTTCACGGCTGAGCGAGGAGCCGCCGGAGGTGGCCCGCAGCACCCGTCCGCCGAGCACGGACCGCAACTTGCGGTAAACCGTCCGCTCGTACAGGGCGTGCTGGAGCCGCAGGTCGAACCCCGGGCCCGCTCCGGTGCCCAGCCGCTGCCGTTCCTGGGCGGTGGCGAAGTCCCGCGCGGTGTCCACGGCGCGCTCGAACAGGGCGCCCCGGCCGTGCTGCTGGGCGGTGCGCAGAAACGTCTTGTAGAGCTTCTCCAGGACCGACGGGACGGCGTACAGATAGGTCGGCCGGAAGCTGCGCAGCGCCGTCGCCAGCGCCATCTCCGACATCTCCGGCTCGTGGCCCATCAGGACCCCGCCGCGCAGACACAGCACCATCACCATCAGGCCGTACACGTGCGAGAACGGCAAGTAGGCGAGCACGGAGGCCTGTTCGCCCGGACGGGCGGCGGTGTGCCCCCAGCCCGCGAGCAGGGTGTCGCACGGGTACGCCAGACCGCGGTGGCTGAGCGCGCAGCCCAGCGGACGGCCCGAGGTACCGGAGGTGTAGGTGATCGCCGCCGTGGAGTCCGGCATCACGATGCGGCGCAGCGACTCCACCGTGGTCAGCGGGACGAAGGCGCCCTGCTGCACCAGCTCGGGCAGCGCCCCCGCGTCCAGCTGCCACACGTGCTTGAGCCCGGGCAGACCCTGGCACACCGTGCCGACGGTCATCACCGCCTGCTCGTCCTCGACCACCACGGCCACACAGCGGGCGTCCCACAGGATCCACTCGACCTGGTCCCGGGCGGACGTCGGGTGGATCGGCACCACCTCCGCACCCACCGACCACAGCGCGAGGCAGAACACCGTCCACTCGTAGCGCGTCCGCGCCATCACGGCCACCCGGTGTCCGGGTGAGATGCCCGAGGCGATCAGACCCTTGGCCAAGTCGACCACTTCGTCGCGGAGTTCGACCGCGGTGACCTCCTCCCAGCCCGTGGCGGCGGCCTCGGGCCGGCGCGCCAGCACCGGCAGGGTCGGGTTCCGGTCAGCCGTCTCGAAGATGCTGTCGGCGAGCCCGCCGGTCAGGGTCGAAGCGGTCGTCGGAGCGAGGGCGTAGTCGCGCATGCGCTGCTCCTGGATGTACGGAGGGTGACCCCACCGATCGGTACTGTTGCTGACGCGGGTCGAATCTAGCCCAGGGGAGCGCGGCCCGTGTCGGGAACGGTCAACAAGTTTCCGCCTGATGACAAGAGCTCAGCCCTGAGTGCGGCGCACACACTCGACGACGACATCCCGCAGGCTGCCCGTGTGCTCCAGAAGGGAGCGCTGCTCGCGGGCTCCGGTGCCCCTGCGCAGCACCTGTGCGACGGCCTCCTCGACGCCGCCGGCGTCACCGCTGTCGGTGAGCGCCTCCGCGGTGTGCGCCAGCAGGGCGCGCACCCCCTCGACGGCCGGCCGGGGCCGCATGGTCACAGGATCGAGCAGCTCGTGGTCCAGACCGGAGCGGGCGGCCTGCCAGGAGGCCAGCCGGAGCATGCTCACACTGTGGTCGAGCGGCGGCCGGCCGGCCCGCCAGTCGCGGGCGGCCGTCTCCACCAGGGCCCGGGCCAGGGTGGCGACGAGGACGCTGGTGTCCGCCCGCAGGCACACGTCGGCCACCCGGATCTCCACCGTCGGGTAGTGCACGGACAGCCGGGCGTCGAAGTACACCATCCCGGTGTCGAGGATGACCCCGCTGGCCACCATGTCCTCGACCCGCCGCCGGTACCCCTCGGCCGAGCCGAACAGCTCGGTCGGCCCCGCCGACGGGCCGCGCGCCCACAGCCGGCTGCGGAAACTGGCGTAACCGGAGTCCCGGCCCTGCCAGAACGGCGAGTTGGCGCTCAGCGCACGCAGCACCGGAAGCCACGGCCGCAGCCGGTCGAGGACGGCGACGCCCTCCTCGTCGGACTCCACCGACACATGCACATGGCAGCCGCACACGAACTGGTCCAGCGTGGCGCTGCCGAACCGCCCGGCCATCCACCGGTACCGCTCGTGCGCGCTGAGCGCGGGCGTCACCGGCAGCGGGCAGGTGGCGAGCGCCGCCACCGCGCAGCCGATCTCCCCGGCGAGCCGGGCCGCCTCCTTGCGGCAGCGCGCGATCTCGGCGCCGAGGTCCGCCATGTGCCGCTGCGGACTGGTGGCCAGCTCCAGCATCTGCCCGAACAGTTCCTTCTGGAACACGGCCTGCCCGGGATCGTCCAACGCGGCACGGTCGAGGACGGCGGCCGCCCGGGGCATCGGCTCCCCGCTGTCCGGGTGGACCAGCAGAAGTTCTTCCTCCACTCCGACGGTACGCAGCACCGAGGACCGCCCTCCGGCCGGGCCGCGATCGGGCGCGGCGGGGTCTTTCATCCCGAACTGCCCCGGGCCGCCCATGCGGACACGTGACGGCGTCCTCGACGGGCTACGGGGCGACAGGCTCCAGCCACACCGTGCCGAGCGGCGGCAGTGTCAGCCGTACAGCGCCCTCGTCGGCCAGCAGCGGCCCCCGGCTGACGACGTCCCCGCCGCCGTATCGCGCGCTGTCGGTGTTGAGGATCTCGCGCCAGACCGCGGCGCCCCGGGGCACGCTCAGCCGGTAGTCGGGACGGACCACGGGGGAGAGGTTGGACACCGCCAGCAGCGGCCGGGCCTCGGCGTCGAACCTCAGGAAGGCGAAGACGTTGTCCTCGGCCGCGTCCCCCACGACCCACTGGAAACCCGCCGGATCGGTGTCGCGCTGCCACAGGGCGGGGTGTGTGCGGTACACGGAATTGAGATCGCGGACCAGATCCCGGACACCCCGGTGATCGGCCTCGGCGCCGTACTCCGGGTCGAGCAGCCACCAGTCGGGGCCGTGGGCCTCCGACCACTCGCCGCCCTGGGCGAACTCCTGCCCCATGAAGAGCAGCTGTTTGCCGGGATGGGCCCACATGAAGCCCAGATAGGCGCGGTGATTGGCGCGTTGCTGCCACCAGTCGCCGGGCATCTTCGAGACCAGGGCCTGCTTCCCGTGGACGACCTCGTCGTGGGAGATGGGCAGCACGTAGTTCTCGCTGTACGCGTACACCATCGAGAAGGTCATCTCGTGGTGGTGGTACTTGCGGTGGACCGGCTCGTGCTGGATGTACTCCAGCGAGTCGTGCATCCAGCCCATGTTCCACTTCAGCCCGAAGCCCAGCCCGCCGCTGTCGGTCGGCCGGGTCACCCCGTCCCACGCGGTGGACTCCTCGGCGATGGTCACCACGCCCGGCGCACGCCGGTACACGGTCGCGTTCATCTCCTGCAGGAACGCCACCGCGTCCAGGTCCTCACGTCCGCCGAACACGTTCGGCGTCCATTGCCCGGAGTCCCGCGAGTAGTCCAGGTAGAGCATCGAGGCGACCGCGTCGACCCGCAGCCCGTCGATGTGGAACTCCTCGCACCAGTACACTGCGTTGGCGACCAGGAAGTTGCGCACCTCCACCCGGCCCAGGTCGAACTCGTAGGTCCCCCAGTCCGGATGCTCGGCCCGCCGTTCGTCCCCGGGCTCGTACAGCGGGTCCCCGTCGAAGCGGGCCAGCGCCCAGTCGTCCTTGGGGAAGTGGGCCGGCACCCAGTCCATGATCACGCCGACCCCGGCCCGGTGCAGGGCGTCGACCAGGTACCTGAAGTCGTCGGGAGTGCCCAGTCGCGCGGTCGGCGCGTAGAAGCCGGTGACCTGGTAGCCCCAGGAGCCGCCGAAGGGGTGCTCGGCGACCGGCATGAACTCGACATGGGTGAAGCCCAGGTCGTTGACGTACGCCGGGAGTTCCTCGGCCAGTTGCCGGTAGGTCGACCCCGGCCGCCAGGAAGGCAGATGCACCTCGTACACCGAGAACGGGGCCTCGTGCACCGGTGTGTCGCCCCGGTGCGCCATCCACTCCGAGTCACTCCACTCGTGGCGGGATACCGCCACGATCGACGCGGTCGCGGGCGGCACCTCGGTACGGCGGGCCATCGGGTCGGCCTTGAGGAACCGGCCGCCGTACCGGGAGGTGATCTCGAACTTGTAGCGGGCACCTTCGCCGACGCCCGGCAGGAACAGCTCCCACACCCCGGCCGCGCCCAGCGAACGCATCGGGAACTGGGTGCCGTCCCAGCAGGTGAAGTCCCCGGCCACCCGCACGCCTTGCGCGTTCGGTGCCCACACCGTGAACCGGGTCCCGGCCACCCCCTCGTGGGTCATCGGCTCTGCACCGAGTGCCTTCCACAGCTGCTCGTGCCGCCCCTCACGGATCAGATGCAGGTCGAACTCACCGAGCGCGGGCAGGAAGCGGTACGGGTCGTGCACCTCCTGCCCGCCGTCCTCCCCGTCCTCGTATTCGACCAGCAGCGTGTACGGCGGGACCTCGGCGTACGGGAGTACGGCCGCGAAGAAGCCGTCGCCCTCCGACGCCAGGGGGCTGCGCGCCCCGTCGACGAGCACGCTCACGGCCCGGGCGTGCGGGCGCAGCGCGCGGAAGAGGGTGCCGCCGTCCACCGGGTGGGCGCCGAGCAGGGCGTGCGGATCGTGATGGGCGCCCGCGAGCAGACGCCCGCGGTCCTCGGGATCCAGCGGCGGGGCCGTCGACCGGGACGGGCCGGAGGGTTCGGGAAGCGAAGAGTCGCGCAGTGCCATGAGGTCAGCCTCCCCAGCGGGCGAGCCGCTCGATCGCGGCCATCGGAACCGGAAGCCAGGCCGGCCGGTGCCGGGCTTCGTACACCACCTCGTACACCGCGCGGTCCGTCTCATGGGCGCGCAGCAGCGCGTGCTTCTTCCGCGGGTCCCAGCCGGCCCGGGAAGCGTAACCCGCGCAGTAGGCCTCCCGGCAACGGCGGGCCCATTCCGGACGCCAGGGACGGCGCTGCCGGGCCGCGTAGTCGAAGGACCGCAGCATGCCGGCCACGTCGCGCACCGGAGACTGGGTGCTGCGCCGCTCCGCGAGCGGCCGGGACGGCTCGCCCTCGAAGTCGATGACGAACCACTCGCGGTCCGCCCGCAGCACCTGCCCGAGATGCAGATCGCCGTGGATCCGCTGTGCGTGCGGCCCCGCGTCACAGGTGGCCAGGGCATCGAAGGCGCCCCGGAGCCCCGGCACGAAAGGCCGCAGCGCCGGGACCGCGTGCGCGGCCGCCTCCAGCCGCGCCGACATGGCCTCCGCCGTACGGCCGTGTTCGTCGTGGACGGCGGACGGGAAGGCGGCGGCGAGCGCGAGATGCACATCCGCGGTGGCCCGGCCCAGCTCGTGCGCCTCGGTGGCGAAGTCGTCGCCGGAGGCGAGCGCGCGCAGGGCGAGGGTCCAGCCGTCGGCCGCGTTCGGCAGGAAGGGCTGCAGCACCCCGAGGGTCGCCGGGCTCGGCTCGGTGGTGCGGAACCAGGCCACCGGCGCGGGCACCCGCGCACAGCCCTGCGCGGCCAGCGCTCCGGGCACCTCCAGGTCCGGGTTGACGCCCGGCTGGATCCGCCGGAACACCTTCAGGATGTAGGAGTCGCCGTACACCAGCGAGGAGTTGGACTGCTCGGCGGCCAGCAGCCGGGGCGCGAGTCCGCCGGGTATCCGGGTCCGCGGGGCGGTCTCGAAACGCAGCGGGCCTACGGTGCCGGGTATCCGCAGCCGTTCCAGGAGCAGTTCGGCGGCGCGCGGGTCGTGCAGGGCGTCGTAGACCGCGAGTCCGGCCAGCGGGCCCTCCTCGGCCCGGCCGATGTACGCCCGCTCCAGCCGGGGCGTGCGGTGTTCGCGTACGCCGAGCAGAAGCTGGTAGCAGTCACCGGAAGGCGCGCCGTCCCCGCCGGGGGAGTGGTCGGCGTGGACGAGCAGATGCAGACAGCCGGGGAAGAGCTCGGTCAGGGACAGTACGGACAGATCCGTGACGGGCCGGTCCTTGCCGGCGAACCAGCGCTGCCGGGGCAGCCAGTCGCGCAGCAGTCCGCCGAGTGAGGCCAGCGGCCGGTCGAGGCGGCCGGTCGCCGTGCTCCGGGGCAGGTCAACGGTCTTCGTCATGGTGACGCGTCCTTTCCTCGGCTCCGCACGCTCAGCGCCGACGGCCGATGCGGGAGGCGACTCGGGAGAGCCGGAACCAGTAGAAGCCGTGACCCGCGAGGGTGAGCAGATAAGGCAGCTCACCGATGGCGGGGAACCGCACCCCGCCGATCAGCTCGACCGGATGCCGGCCGTTGAAGCGCCGCAGGTCCAGTTCGGTGGGCTGGGCGAAGCGGGAGAAGTTGTGCACGCACAGGACCAGGTCGTCCTCGTACTCCCGTAGGAACGCGATCACCGCCGGGTTCGACGACTGGAGTTCGGTGTAGGACCCCAGTCCGAAGGCAGGATTCTGCTTTCGGATCTCGATCATCCGGCG
>NZ_JBEOTA010000069.1:0-15768 GCF_040303265.1 Streptomyces sp. NPDC096040 | reverse complement strand
CCTCCGCGTGAAGTCCACGTCGAGTACGAGAAGTTGCGAATCGCCGGGTGAAATAAACGGTCAGAAGCCTGTCCGGAGAACGCGAGGCCCCTCACAAGCCGAGGTGCTGCTCGCCTGCGATCTGTTCGAGGTCCGCACCCTGACCGGAGCACGCCTGTACGTCTTCGCGGCCATCAAGCACTCCACGAGGCGCATCCGGATCCTCGGTGTCACTGCGCACCCGACCGCGGACTGGATCGTGCAGCTCGGGCGCAACCTCCTCAGTGCACCCTCACCCGGCCCCGGCGACGGATCGTCCGGTGGCGCTAGGCGTCGTCTCCCCGCTCGCCCTCCGCCTGGGACGGCTCGCTCCGGGGGACGTCCCGGTGCTGTTCCGTTGCGGTACGCTCGCCCGCCTCATCCCGCTCGCCCTCGGCCTGCGAGGGTGTGCGCGAGTACCAATCGTCGTAGTCAGGGGCTCCGGATTTCATGACGGACCTCCTTCGTCGCTCACGTCCATCCTTCCCTCTCAGGCCGTGGTGGAACGTCTGCCGCCTCACCGTGCGAACGGCAATCCAGCATCGTCCAGAGAGGCGATCCGCGGCCGGACAGCGCCCGCACCACCGGCCGTCGCAAGGTCGTCGGCGCCGACGCTGTCCGGCGCTGGTCCCTCACCCAGGGAGAATGCGAACGCATCGACTACGAAAACTAGGGATGAACCGGTGAGCCCACGCCCTCGCAAGCGGGTAGCACCAGAACCGAGGGTGAACGGCCTGCAGCCGAAGATCACCGAGTCTGAAAGCGCCGGCCCGGACAAGTACAAGCTCGAGTGCCCCCTTGTGCGCCGAGATCGATCGAGAGGCGCGGATCCTCATCGGAGATCACACCCAGCTCGTCAGTGCCGCCCTGGCGACAGCCGCCACCATTCAGCTGCGTCACGGAACCCCGACCAACGTGGCCTCCCTGATCGGCCTTGGCGCGGTGGGAAGCGTTCGGGCGCGCAACAGCTTTCACTCCTCTCCGACCACGTAGGGCCAGGCCTTGCTCCGCATTGGAGAGGTCTTGTCCCACACGTGCCAGCGTGCCCCCCAGACCGGATCGGTTCCGTACGTCGTCTCTCCGGGAAAGTCCGGAAGAGCCACCCGCTCGGGTCGCGGACGCTCGCGCAGATCCCGTCCGCACCTCGGGCACTTCTCCGGGTTCGCCATCGGATACATGCCCACCGCCGTCTCCACTTCCTCCCGGACCGGCAGGGACTGTCGTTCTGTCAAGCACCCTCTCACCGTATCTGCACGTCGTGGCCTTATTACCCTGAGGACCACGTATGGAAGGACCGGGACGGAGATGAGTTGAGCGAGATCGAGCGTGAGGTGCATGCGCGGGTACAGGCTGCCGCCGACAAGGAGATCCATGTCAGACCGTCTGGTCCTCTGACGAGTACCCCGAGGCTGGGCTCTGTGCGGAAGTACGCGAGTACAGCCCGTCGACAGAGTCCTTCGGTCGCGGCATCACGTTCCCGCTGAACAAGCTGCATGGCGTCATGGAGGGCCTGGAAAGCATCTGGTTCAGCCACGGGGCCGGGGCTGTGGGAGAAGCGACGGATCCGAGCCATGAGGTGACCCGGTAAGCCCTGAGAGCCGCTGGACTTGGAACACGGCCGTGTGGCATCGTCACGGCCGCCGGGTGCTCAGCACCTGGTAGTTGAGATCGTCCCGCATCAGCGGCCCGTAGATCTCCCTGCCGGCAGGTAAGGGGGTCCCCTTACCAAGGAGACTCCTGTGCCTGCCGTTTCTCATTCCGCCGAGCCCACGCAGTGGGCGAACTATCGGCGTGCGGTCGTGGACATCGCCTTCCCCGCGTACAGCATCCGCGTCGCGCCGGGTCCCTCGGACGGCGTGTCGGATCTTCCGTATCCGCTCGGCAGGGCGCACACAATTCACATCGTCACCGCCTTCAACCCCCGTGGACGCAACACCGCCGTGCGGGCCAATCTCCGGGCGCAACACGAACTGGTGCGGATCCTCGATCTTCGAGGCCTGCGGTGGTGGCCGGCCGTCGGAGGTGACGCGGCCGGTACCCACGGCGAAATCAGCGCTGCCGTCGTGGGTATGGACGACGCCCAGGCCAGGGCTCTGGGCCGGCAGTTCGGCCAGGACGCCGTGTTCGCCTGGTCACCGGCCTCGTGGCGACTACTGGGCTGCGCCGAGGCGACCCACGACACGGTCGTCACGGGCTGGCACGCCGCCCTCCTGTAGGTCCACCGGACCTCTCGGTCGCCTGCCTCGCAAGCGACCCCAATGATCAGCCGAGCCCGCCAGGACAACTACCTCGCACCCCAAAGGAGCCACGCTGTGGGGCTCGCAAAGTCATCGCTGCAGGTGGGAGCCTGCGTGCTGAGCAATCGGCAGTGGCTGGGATGCTGCACGTGCGATCACCTCGCTGCTGTACCGGGCCACCCGTGCGCTGCTGTCCGTGCCAGCGGTACTGCTGCGTCGGGAGTCCGCCAAGGATGCCGAACCACTGGTGCTGCGGCACGAGAACGCGGTGCTGCGGCGGCAACTCACCAGTCCGATCCGCTACGAGCCCGCCGACCGGTTCTGACTGGCCGCGCTGTCGTCGCTGATACCGCGCCCCCGCTGGAGCAGCGTCTTCCCGGTCACACCGGGGACGCTACTGGCCTGGCACCGCAGACTGATCGCCGGGGAGTGGGACTACTCCGGCCGACGCCGACAGACCGGTAGACCGCCCACCGCTGTCGCGCTCAAGAAGCTGGTCCTGCGCCTGGCGCGTGAAAATCACCGGTGGGGGCATCGCCGGATCCAGGGCGAGCTGGCCCGGCTGGGGCACCCGATCGCGTCCTCAACAGTGTGGCAGATCCTGCACGCGGCCGGCATCGGCCCGGCCCCACGCCGCTCCGGTCCGAGCCGGCGCGAGTTCCTCACCCTACAGGCGGAGGGAATCATCGCCGCGGACTTCTTCCACGTGGACACCGTGACCGGCAGGCGCCTGTACGCGCTGGTGTTCCTCGAGCACGGCACCCGCAGACTCCACCTCACCAACGTCACCGCCCACCCCACCGCACAGTGGGCGACCCAGCAGGCCCGCAACCTCGCCGCGGATCTCGGCGCCCACATCGAATCCCTGCGCTTCGCCCTTCGCGACCGCGATAGCAAGTACACCAGCTCCTTCGACGCCGTCTTCGAAGCGGAGGAGATGGAGGTGCTGCTCAGCGCGCCACAGGCGCTGCGGATGAACGCTCACTGCGAGCGCGTGATCGGCACGATCCGCCGGGAGGCACTCGACCACGTTCTGATCATGAACGAGGGCCACGCCCGACAGATCCTCGCCGAGTACCAGCACCACTACAACAGGCATCGACCACACCGGGCCCGAGACCAACGACCGCCCGAAGCTCAGGACCAGCCCGCTGCCGGGAACGACCCCCACGCGCAAAGGCTCCTACGCACCAGCGTCCTCGGCGGAATCATCCACGAATACAGATACGCCGCTTGAGCTGCAGCGATGACTTTCCGAGCCCCACAGGCTCGGAGCGTCGTCGTCCGAGAGGGAGTCCGCCCACTCCCCGCTCCACCTGGGCAGGAAGGACCGCCAGTCGGAGGCCGTGGTCTCTGTCATACGTCCGACGCTGACACCCGCCACTGACAACGCCTCATCGCACGGCACGGCGAATGAACCGGCAACGTCCCCGCGCCGTTACATGGAAGAAGTGCCTCCGCAACCTTGACGAGATTGGTCTGGTCCAATATCGTCCCCGCGCAGAACCTGACACGTCTCAACATTTTAACTCTCCACTACCGTCACATAGTTGACGGACAATCACCCCCTCCGGGAGGGCCTCTGTGGTTTCGCGACGTTCCTTCCTGACCGCGGTCGGCGCGCTCACCGGCGCGGCCGCGCTGAGCCCTCTCTCGCCGGTCTCGCCGCTGACCTCCTCCGCGGCGGCGGCGGGAGTCTCGCTCCCAATTAAGCTGGCGAACAACTCCGGCTCCAACACCGTCTACGCCTACATATCAGGCACGGACAGCAGCGGCTGGCCGGTCTTCGTCTCGGCGAACGGCACCCTGAACCGGCTGCCCAACCCGTCGTCCGCGGTCACCCCCATCGCCGACTACTCCATCGCGCTCGGCGCCTCCGGCTCGGCCGCCACCACCGTCAACCTGACCGACTACGTCATCGGCGGACGCGTCTGGTTCTCGGTCGGCCAAAAACTCCAGTTCTTCGTCAACCCGGGCACCGTGCCCGGCGTCGTGCAGCCCGCGCTCGTCAGCTCGGACCCCAACTGGTCCACGAACTGGACGTTCTGCGAGTTCACGTTCAACAGCGCGAACCTCTACGCCAACATCTCCTACGTCGACATGGTCGCACTCCCCATCTCGATGAGCAGCACAGGCAGCGGCGGCACCCAGACAGTCAGCCCTCTGCCCTCCGGCGCCCTCGCCTCGATCGCCTCCGGCCTCCAGAGCCAGCACGCCTCCGACGGAGCCCCCTGGGACAAGCTGGTGGTCACCGACACCTCGGGCGGGGTACTGCGCGTCATGGCGCCCTCGCACTCGCCGGTGGACTTCGGCACCTACTGGGACGACTATCTGAACCGGGTCTGGAGCCACTACGCCTCCACGCCGCTGATCATCAACGGCCAGGGCAGCATCGGTTCCTACACCGGCACCGTCTCCGGTAACGCCATCGTCTTCTCCGGGCTCAACACCAACGGCGTGCCGTTCACCAAGCCGAACGCCGTCGACATCTTCGGCTGCGCGTCCGGTCCCCTCTACAACTCCGGCGGGGACGCCCGCGGCGCGATCGCCGCCCGGCTCGCCGCCGCGCTCAACCGCAGCTCGCTCCTGGTCTCGGGCGGGAACAACCAGCCCGACGGCGTCACACCGTCGCAATACTACACGGACTCGATCACCAACCACTACGCGCGGCTGGTCCACAAGTACGCCAGCATCGGCTACGCCTTCCCCTACGACGACGTCGGCCCGACCGGCGCGGCCCCCGTCGACGGGCACATCCAGGACGGGGCACCCACCTCCTGGAGCATCACCCTGGGCGCCGGCGGCTCCAGCGGAAGTTCGGGGGGCGGCTCGACCACCGTGAGTGCCTACAGCACCATCCAGGCCGAGTCGTACTCGGCCCAGAGCGGGACCACCACCGAGAGCTGCTCCGACACGGGCGGCGGCAGCGACGTGGGCTACATCTCGAACGGCGACTGGCTGAAGTTCTCCTCCGTTGACTTCGGTTCGACCTCCCCAGCGCAGTTCAAGGCCCGGCTGGCGTCGGGCGCGGCCTCCGGTGTCAGCGGCGCCGTCCAAGTGCGGCTCGACAGCACCACGGGCACGAAAATCGCGGAGATCGACTTCGCCAACAACGGCGGCTGGCAGGCCTGGCAGACCGTCCCCGCGAACATCGTCGCCTCCGCCACGGGAGTCCACGACGTCTACCTGGTCTTCTCAGGCAGCACGTCGGACTTCACCAACATCAACTGGTTCACCTTCTCCAGTTGACCGCCGCCTGAGGGATAAGCGCCTGGCGGGTGAGAACCCCGGTCGGGCGCCTCTCCTGCCCACCGCGTGAACAAACTCGGGCCCGGGCCTCATAGGTGGCGCAAGCGGAAGGTGGCTGGACAACCAAATCCACCCGCAAGCTCGCCGAGCAGCTGACCCGGCAGGGCCACAGGATCTGCGCGGACACGGTGGGCGACCTGCTACGCGAGGAGGGCTTCAGCCTGCAGAGCAATGCCAAGACGCTGGAAGGCAAGCAGCACCCCGATCGGGACGCACAGTTCCACTACCTTAACGAGCAGGCCCGCGACCACCAGGACGACGATGCTCCGGTGATTAGCGTGGACGTGTGTCCGAGCGGAGACGGCCGCTGACGATACGGCTGTGGTGGCGCAAGGGCGACTCCAGCTGCAGGGTCTACCGAAGACCGCGACCGTGCGGTAAGGCAGCGATGGCCGACTTCCGGGCCTGCGGCCCGAGTCGGTGTAGGCGAAGGCTCCGCGGTCGCGGACGTGGAGGTCCGTCATGAGAGCGTGGCGGGCATCCCGGCTGGTGAACTGTGCGGCTCCGGCTCGCTGCGACTGGGGGGCCGTTGGCCGTCGTCGGCATCTCCAGGTGCGGGTGCAACGGCCCCTCGTCGGCGGGCGGCCGGCTCTCCTCCGGCGGTCCCTGCGCAGACGTCCTCACGCGCCGGCGTCCTTCGGCTCCGAAGGACGCCGGCGCGTGAGGTGTGCGGCTTACCGGTAGCCGTTCCAGTAGTGCTCGGAGCCCGGGCAGAAGTGGTAGGTGTTGTTGGCCCAGACCGCCCTGCCGTTGGCCCAGATCACCAGGTTCCCGTCAGCCTGGAGGATGGCCCAGGCGTTCGAGCTCCAGCTGGCGGACTGCCAGTCGTTGCCCTCCACGACCGAGCCGTTGAGCTGCTCCCAGTCGCCGTAGTGGGCCAGGTTGCCGTCGTGCCAGAACACCAACTTCCCGCCGACGGCGTTCCACTTGTTCGTGCCGGTCGCCCACACCGGGGTCCCTGCACTGACCCACTTGTTCAGGCCGTAGGACCAGCCGCTGTTCAGGCAGTACTGCACCAGGTTGCCGTCGTTCTGGACCGTGATCTTCTCGTCACGGGTCCAGAGGCTCTGGTTGGTGGTGTACGCGTGGTCGATCCCGAGCGTGGTCTGGTGCGGGCAGGCGTCGCCGTTCGGATCGGAGCTGAGGTGGTCGCAGACGAAGCTGGTGGCCGACGCGGTGCCCACACCTACGCCGGTGGCGACGCCGAAGCTGAGCAGTGCTCCCACAGCCGCGACGATCGCGGCCAGCCTGTGGTGAAGTCTCATGGATTCCCCCTGAGTGTGGAAGGTGCAGTGCGCCGTGGTCGATGGCGCACCAGAACGCTATGACGGCTGCGAGTGGTGCGAAGTACCTGTCTGCACCGTGAAGCGGTCCCTCCGGCGTCGATCTGCACAGCGAGCCGTGTTGTGCTCCTGCCAGCGCCTGCCTACTCTGCGACCGAACCGACTTGCGAGTCTCTCGGGGGGCGAGATGCACGGTGATCCGCGTGCGGACACGCCGGCTGTCGGACGGATTCGACGGGCCGACGACGTGCTGGATTTACAGCGTGCCGCCCGCAAGGGCGGCACCGGGCCGGTGCTTCGCTGGCTGGCGGGCCGCACCGGCGCCACCGTCTTTCTGGTGAACTCCGCGGGTACTCCGACCTGCCCGCCCCACGCTCCCCTCGGCGACGCCGAGCGTGGTCTCGCGATGAGCGGTGCGCGAGTGTTGGCTGAGCGGCGGCTGGGGTCCGTTGCCATCGACCAGGACGGACTCACCTGCATCGTCCTTCCCCTCGACGGGTCGAGGGGTGCCGCCGCGCCCCTTCTCGCTGCCGTTGTGCCCCAGCCGGCCCCACCTGAACTGCCGCTCCTCCTTGCGGATGCCACATCCGGGCTGAGTCTGAGCTGGCTCGCGGAACAGACCCGGCGGAAGCAGCGTCGGCTGAAAATCGCCGAAGCCGGGACGCGCGAAGCAGTCCTGCATCTGCTGCTGAACGGCCATACATCCGTTGCGCGCCAGATCGCGGGGGCGCTGCGCCCGGCCCTGCCCGCGACGGTGCGGGTGTACGTCATCGAGGGCCCGCCGCGGGTTCGCGGCCAACTGCTCGGAAAACTGACCGATGTGGCCGAAGGCGCGTGGATCGTGCCGTGCCCGGTGTACGCCGACCACCTCTTCATGCTTGCGCCCGGTGACAGCGCACCGGCCCGGGTCTGGCCCCCCGAGCTGGCGGCCGCCTGCTTTATCGGAGAGAGCAGTGCCGTGCCCCTGCGGGAGACCGCCACCGGCTATGCCCAGGCGTTCCATGCTCTCGCCGCCGCACGCGGCCGCCCCGAACGGTGGGCCTCGTTCATGGCCAGCCCCGACCTGGCACTGACCATCGGGCTTGCTGCGGCGGCCTGGGCCGAGGCCTTCCTCTCCCCGATCCGCGCCCACCGCGCCAGGCGGCCCCAGGACCCCGACAGCGCGGAACTGCTGGCCACCGCCGCGTCATGGCTCAGCTTCCACGCCCGTGCGACGGCCCACCTGAATATTCACCGCAACACCCTGAGCGCGCGCCTGACATGCATCCAAGAACTACTCGGCCTGGACCTGCATCGGCTCGCCGACCAAGCCGCAATGGCACTCGCTCTGCGCACCACCGCGGCAGACATCCCGCCCCCGCCAGAGGGTGATGCAGCACGGGCGGGGAAGACGCTGCCCACCTTGGACGAGCTCCTGTCGCTGCCCCGTGTCGGGGCGTGGGCCCGACAACAGTTCCGTCCTGTCACCGCGCCCGACGTCCCAGCATGCATCGCGGAGACCCTCACCACTTGGCTGGGTCTCGACGCGCGCATCGGCCCGACCGCGACCGCACTGTCCATCTCGGCATCCGCGGTACGCAAGCGCCTGACACGTAGCGAAGCGCTACTCAAACGCTCGCTTCTACGGTCCCCCAGCGCCATCCATGACCAGTGGCTGGCGCTACGCGCCCTCGAACTGGCCGAGCCAGGCGAAGTGCCGCGCCACCGCCGGCCCAGCCGGGAGAGCACGATGACACTACCGGCGGCGGGGTAGGCACAGCCGTCGCGTAGGCCCAGGGAAGTTTCCCGGTGCGGGCGCCGGCCTGGGGGCAACCAGGAGCTGGGTGACTCCACGCCTGTTGCCGCCGCGCGCCCGATAGTCCTGACCGCCGCCGAACGGCATCGCCTGAAGAAGGCGCCTTACGGATACAGGCCCACGTACCAGGACCGGGTACGGGCACAGATCGTGCTGCACGCCGCCCAGGGGCGGGGCAACGCACGCATCGCCCACGAAACGGGAGTACGCCTGGACACCGTGCGCACCTGGCGGATCCGCTTTGCCGACGGCGGCCTGCCCGCCCCGGCCGACGGCAAACGCCCGGGACATCCGCTCCGCTTCACCCCGTGCAGGTCGCAGAGGTCAAGGCGCCGGCCTGCCAGCCGACCGCCGAGACCGGCACCCCGCTGTCGCGGGACGGCTCCCGGTGGCCGGGCTGCTGTGCTTCCGGCCGGGCCCGCCCGCTTGTGCTACCGGCTGCGTCGGCATGCCGGCCGCAGGGGCGAGCGTCGCTCGCTGGGCGAGACGGACTACATCCGCCTGCCGGACGGCGCCCACCAACTGCTGAAGGCCCCGCTGATCGTGGTGTGGGACCTGCTGACAGTGGTCCTGCTGCGACTCTGCTTCGAAGTCGGCTCAATCCGTCACCGTGAGCTGCGGTTCCGGGCCGGTCGGGACGCCTGGAGCGACCCCGTTACGGCCCGCTTCCGGACGCGGTCGAGCGTGCCCCGAAGCTCGGGCCCCTGCAGCAGGGGCCATATGGTCGGGCCGACGTCGGCAAGCTCAGGGCGTCATCAGCACGGCGGCACGATGTGGTTGTGGAAGTGCCATGCGCCGTTGACATACGGAGCGAAGGTCCACCACGGGTTGGTGTCTCTGTCTGTGACAGTGGCCCCCCCGGGGGGCGGGTAGTTGACCTTCCAGGTGCGGTACCACACGTCCCCGGCGGTGCCGACCTGGCCGGCGGAGACCCAGCAATCGATCAACACTGAGCCTCCGTTGCTGTCGTCGGTAAGGCCCACCTTATTGGCGGGCGTGTCGTAGGGCTGCCAGTAGACACCGACGTGATTGTCGGTAGTAATCACCGCCCAGTAGTCCGGGAGGCCGTCGCCGGCGTGGGCGCTCGTGGCGCTGCCGGCTAATCCGAGGACGGCAAGGGCAGCCGCGACGGAGGGGGTGAGTAAACGGCGCAGTTTCATGATCGAATGCTTTCTTGCCGAGAGGACGGATGGGTCCCGAAGGGGGTCACGAGCAGCCGGTTCCAGTCGGCCACGCACGGAACTGCAATATCACCGTATCGAGCGTGCCAGGGAGCCCGTCGGCGTTCCCCGGACAGTCGTGCGTCGCTGGTTGAGCTGCCCTTGCGCGCAGCAGTAGGGCCAGGTTGACCGAGGCGCGGTCTGCGTTCGAAAGCCACTCTAGGACCTGCAACGCCTCGTCCGGAGTGGCAAGTTGCACAGTGAAGCCGAGGTTCCGGTGCCGCAGTGCACCGCGAGGGTGGAAGAGCGCCGGTGTGCTCGCACACAACCGGCTCAGACGCCTTCAGAACCGGCCCGGCACTCTCGACGGCTTCATGGCCGGCACCGGCCTGCCCCTCGACGAACCAGCGTCACCTTGACGAGCCGAAGTCAGTGAACAGCACGGCCCGATCGCAGATCTCCTCGTCGTTGACGAGCGTTCTGCGGTGCCCGACGGCGTGGGGCAGCACGGCGATGGTGACGCTGCCGGCAAGCTGGGCCACGTTGCCGGGCTTGACGCCGTGCAGTGCCGCCCTGAGCTGGCGGGTCTTCGTCCGGATCGTCTCGCGGTCCTTCTTGTCGCGCAGCGTGTGCTTGAGCTCGTCCAGTTCGGCCACCACGGCCAAGGGGACGATGATGTGAACCCGACCCCGCCACAGCCCCCGTCGTGGCCCGGATCTTCCAAATGTACGTCGACGGCATGAGCGACAAGGCCATCGCCTCCCAGCTCGCCCAGGAAGGCATCCCCTGCCCCTTCACCCACGACGCCACCCGGTCCACCTCCGGGAAGACGTGGGATGCCGGGCCCTGGACGAGACGGCTCGACTCGACATTGCGGCTGCCGAAAATGTCATCCATACAGCTCAGGAGCTTGTTCGGTGCTGAGGCAGGATGAGCACTCGTGTTGCTTCGTCTCGCCTACCTGACCATCACCAACGCGTTCGCCGCGCTGCGGCTGCTACCGATGAGCGACCGCGACAAGGACGCGGAGATTTCCGCCCTGCGCCACCAGATCATGATCCTCAAGCGGCAGCTCGGGGAGGACCGGGTGAAGTTCACCTCGGAAGACCGAGCCTTCCTCGCAGCTCTGCTGGTGCCGCTGCCGCGCCAGGCTCTGCGTCGGCTCCGGCTGCTGGTCCAACCCGACACCGTACTGCGATGGCACCGCGACCTGATCAAACAGCGCCACGCCCGCACCTGCCGACCCAAGAGGCCGGGCCGCCCGCCCACCGTTCGCTCGATCCGCGTCCTGATCCTGCACCTGGTCCGGGAGAACCCGTCGTGGGGCTACCGCAGAGTGCACGGCGAACTCGCCACCCTCGGCATCAAGGTCGCCGCCTCCACCGTCTGGGAGATCCTCAAGACCGAGGGTATAGACCCCGCACCCAACCGGGCCACCACGACCTGGACCCACTTCCTGCACTCCCAGGCCGACACAACCCTGGCCTGCGACTTCATCGACACCGTCACTCTGACCGGCCCAAGCCAGTACATCCTCGCGGTCATCGAGCATGCCACCCGCCGCATCCGGATCCTCGACACCACGGCACACCCCACCACGCAACGGGTAAACCAGGCCGCACGAAACCTCGTCATGGACCTCGAAGACGCCCCTCACACGCATCCTCACGGCCCGGGACCTGTGGCTGGCCCGGATGCTCCACGAACACCGCGTCCTGACCACCCACCAGATCGCGAACCTCGCCTACACCTCACTCCGCTCCGCCCAGCGCCGTCTGCGCACCCTGCACCAGCACGCCGTCCTCGACTCCTTCCGCCCCCTGACCGAGACCGGCTCCGCCCCCGAGCACTACACCCTGGGCCCCGCCGGCGCCGCCGTACTCGCCGCCCACACCGGCTGCGACCTCGCCGACCTCGGCTGGCGCCCCAGCCACACCGGCCGCATCGCCTACTCCCCCTCCCTCGGACACGACCTCGGCGTCAACGAACTCCTCACCCACCTCACCGCCCACGCCCACACCACCCCGCAGACCGGCCTGTCGCTCTGGCTGTCCGAACGCTCCTGCGCCCGACGCTGGGGCGACATCATCCGCCCCGACGCCTACGCCCACTGGCACGACAGCAACCAACTCCTCCCGTTCTTCCTCGAATACGACACCGGCAGCCAGCCCCTGCCCCGCGTCGAAGCCAAACTCACCGGCTACGCCACCTTCGCCAACGCCACAAGCACCCGACCGGCCCTGCTCATCCACACCCGCACCGCATCCCGAGACCAGGCACTCCGCCACCGCCTCGCCACCCCCGCCCGCGAACTGGGCCTGTACATCGCCACCGCGTCCGCGGACTTCACCACATCCACCCCATGGGGCCCCTGGTGGAGCCCCCTCGGCCCCGGTGACACCCGCCGCACCACCCTCACCAGCCTCGCCGCCCGCTGGTCCCGGCTCGGTCCGGCTTCCGACTTGGAGCCCACCGACGCCGACACCGCCCTCACTCTCCCCGTACCCCCGCTCCCACCAAGGCCCGAGGCTGAAGCGTGAGCTCCCTGTTCACCAAGGCCGCCGGAGGCATCGGCTGCACACTCCTCGCCCTGCCGACGCTGGCTGCCCTCACCATCGCCGCGCTGCTGGGCGGACTGTCCTCAGGCGGCAGCGTGGCGGCCTCGCCGAGCAGGCACGCGCTGGCGGACATCCCCGCCTACATGCTCGCCCTCTACCAACGCGCCGCTCCCGAATGCCCGGGCCTGTCCTGGACGATCCTCGCCGCGATCGGCAAGGTCGAGACCGACCACGCACGGCGCCCCACCATGAGGTCCCCGGCGGGTGCAGTGGGGCCGATGCAATTCCTCCCGTCCACCTTCAAGTCGTACGCCTACCCCGTACCGCCCGGCAGGAAGAACCCGCCCACGCCGTGGGACCCGGTCGACGCCGCCTACGCCGCAGCCCGGCTGCTGTGCGCGAACGGCGCGAAAAACGGCAAGAACCTACCTCGCGCCATCTGGCACTACAACCACGACGACGCCTACGCGGACCGGGTCCTCAAGATCGCCGACAGCTACGCAGCCGCAGCCGCAGCCCCAACCAAGGCAGCATTCACCGCCGTTGCCTTCGCCCGCGCCCAGCTCGGCACCCCCTACGTATGGGGCGGCGACGGTCCGGCCGAGGGCGGCTTCGACTGCTCCGGCCTGACCCAGGCCAGCTATCGCGCCACGGGGATCAGCATTCCCCGCGTCGCCCAGGACCAGTACGACGCAGGCCCCCGTCTCCCCGACGGCGCGCAACTGGCCCCGGGCGACCTGCTGTTCTTCGGCACCAGTCCCCGCACGATCACCCACGTCTCGCTCTACATCGGAGGAGGCCAGGCTGTCGACGCCCCGCACCCGGGAGCCGTCGTACGCCAAGGTCCCAGCCGCACCGACTCACTCTCCTTCCAAGGCGCGACAAGACCCTCGCTACGAGGAGACAGCACCCGGTGACACGCATCCCGGCCCGCGAGGCGATCGGCCTGTTGCGAACGATGACGTGGGTGCTGTGCGCGGTCGGAGTCCTCACCCTGGCCTTCACCACGGTCAACGTCACCCGATTCGCCACCAGCCGGGACGTTCCCCTGCCCATCGCGGTCCTCCTCGACCCGATGATCGGCATTGCGCTCGCCGGCGTCCTGTACGTGGACGCACGCCTGGCCTCCTGGGGCATCCGCCCACCGGCCTGGTCGACCGCGCTGCGCTGGGGTGCCGGATGCACCGCCGCATTGATGAACACCTGGGAGTCGCTATGGCCCGACGAGCAAATCGGCTGGCCCCGGCGGGCCGATCCGGCAGCCGTCCTGCTGCATCTGACCCCGGCCCTGCTCCTGATCGCCCTGACGGAAACGATCGCCGCCTACCGAAGGACAGTCACCGATCTCCTGGACCGGATCGACACCACCCATCCGGTCGACGACCCCACCCGGCCCACTATGACCGCTCGTCGATCGGTCCCACAGCACACCGATCGGGACTCCAACGCCCCCGATCCCCACAACCCTCAGCTCCCGGAGGACAGTCCCGATCCCGGCCCCGCGCCGGACAACACCTCCACCACCACCGGTTTCGACCAGGACAGACGCTACGCGGGCGACGACGCGCCCCAAAATCGGCCCCTGGCAACCAACCCCCTACCGGCCAGGAACAGAGCGATAGACGCCGACGTGTGGCCACGCGCCATCGCGCTGGACGACGCCGCCCGCGCCGCCACCGGGAAACCGGCGAGCATCTGGCGACTGCGCACCGATCTGCGCATCGGACCGCGGCGCGCACGCCACCTGCACGAGCAGCTCCTAACCCACCACCCCGATCCGCCGCGCCCGGACCGCTGAACCATCCTGGCCCGCTGCCCGATCCGCTCCCGGTGCCGATCGGATCCGATGTACGGGATCTCTTGGCGCCCGCTCACCGATCGATGACGCGCCCTCGTCCCACATGCGCCCGACGGACCGTGACACCGCTCTGAGCTGGTCCGATCCGAAAGCGATCGGGCCGCTTGACTTCCTGGCGGAGCGGAGCGTCCATGGTCGTGGCCGACGAACCGAGCGGGTTCACGGGGATGCGTGAACCCCCTCGTGCCACGGTCATGTTCGCCCGGGAGACATCGCGATGCGCACGCGCCCGGCGAACGTCCGTGGCCCGCATATGCGGGCCACCCCGGCCGGGGACCTCCACCACTCAACATGCTCACGCAAAGCGAGGTTCCCTCATGTCCGACACCACCACCGACGGCACGCGCACCCTGCACGCCGTCCCCATCCCCGAACCGCTGGCCGGACTGACCGGCGCGCCTGCCGCGATCTACGCCGAACTCGTCAAACTCACCGGCGACGACGAGGCCACAGCCGCCGAACTCGCGCTCGCCGCCGGCCTGGGCCGCTCCACCACCGGCAAGGCCCTGGTCGCTCTGGAGGAACACGGCCTGGCCGTACGCACCCCGGGCGGCCACGACGGACCCCGCCGCACCCCCGACCGCTGGCGCGCCTCACCCACTCCCGAGACCAGCGGCGACGCTCCCGCTCATCCGGAACCCGCGAGCAGCCTGCCGGAGAGCGGCGTCACGGACGCCCCGGACACGCACAGCGCCGCACCGGACGGCGACAGCACGGACCATGAGGGTGCCGCTGTCGCTGAGACCACACCGGACACCCTCACCTCGCCGGACGACGGCAACGCGGATGCCGCAGCCCCGGCAACCGAGGCGCCGCAGGACGCCAAACACGGCAACACCGACAACGGCAACGAGGACGGCCCGGACAACAGGGACAACAGCGAGGGCTCGGGGGACACGAACGCCCCAGCCCTGCCCGCGGGCGCCGGGCGGCAGACCGCCCCGACGGAAGCGATCATCCTGCCGGGTGAGAAGAAGCGGCTCGCGCCCGGAGGGCTGCGGGACATGGTCATCGACCACCTCCAGGCGCATCCCGGCGAGGCGTTCACCGCCACCAAGATCAGCCGGGTGATTGAGAAGTCCTCGGGGGCCATCGCCAACGCGCTGGTCAGCCTCGCCCGGCAGGGCATCGCCGAGCAGATGAGCGAGCGCCCTCGCACCTACCGTCTGGCGACGCCGGAGGACAACGCATAGCCGACCGGTGACAGCGACCGGGCTGGTTCCCACGGGGGTTGGGAACCAGCCCGGCCGCTGTGCGAGTCTCCCACACCGAGCGGGCAGCAACGGGGAAGGTGAGGGTCTCGGTTGTGGTGCTTCGAGCGCATCCTGATTGGACAGAGCCTCTTCGGTTGCGGCGCATCCGGGTAGTTCACGCTAACCGGCCATGTGCGAAGCAACGGGACTAGCGAGTCCCCACCCCGCCGCCCAACGCATGCCGCACTAGCTCCCCGTCCTTCCTAGTACTACAGCCGGCGGTTTCACGGTGAGTGAGCGCGGGCAGCGCGGGTGCGGTAGTGGCTGGTTCGGGCTCGGACTTGGTGGCGGGTGCGC
>NZ_JBEOTA010000068.1:0-16235 GCF_040303265.1 Streptomyces sp. NPDC096040 | reverse complement strand
TGTGGCCGAGCGCGATCGAGCCGTGCGCGGTGGCGCGGAACGTCGGCTGGGCGTTTTCCCGTTCCGGCTCCGGCGCGTCCGGCCGGCGGTCCCGCTACCGCTCCTCCTCCCCGGAGCGGTAGCGCTGGCCTTCCTCCTCCTGCCCCTGCTCGCCCTGCTCCTGCGCGCCCCCTGGACCAGCCTCCCGTCGCTGCTGACCAGCACGGAGGTGTGGCAGGCCCTTCAGCTCTCCCTGCTCAGCGCGACCGCGGCGACGGCCGTGAGCCTGGTCCTGGGGGTCCCCCTGGCCTGGCTACTGGCCCGCACGGAGTTCCCCGGCCGAGGCTTCGTACGAGCCCTGGTGACTCTCCCCCTGGTCCTCCCCCCGGTGGTCGGCGGTGTGGCCCTGCTCCTCGCCCTGGGCCGTAACGGGGTCGTCGGCCAGTGGCTGGATGACTGGTTCGGGATCACGCTCCCGTTCACGACGACCGCCGTGGTGATCGCCGAGTCCTTCGTGGCCATGCCCTTCCTGGTGATCAGCGTCGAGGGCACCCTGCGCGCCGCCGACCCGCGCTACGAGGAGGCGGCGACGACCCTGGGCGCCTCCCGCTTCACGGCGTTCCGCAGGGTCACGCTCCCCCTCATCGCCCCCGGCATCGCGGCCGGCTCGGTCCTGGCCTGGGCCCGCGCGCTCGGCGAGTTCGGCGCGACGATCACTTTCGCGGGCAACTTCCCGGGCCGCACCCAGACCATGCCGCTCGCCGTCTACCTGGCCCTCCAGAACGACCCCGACGCGGCGATCGCCCTCAGCCTGGTGCTGCTGGCGGTGTCGATCGCGGTGCTGGCAGGCCTCCGCGACCGCTGGATGACACCCTCATGACCAAGCCCGAGCCCACACAACCACCCCACGCCCCAGCCGCAGCCGACGCCCGGCCCCCGCTGGGGCCACCCGCACCTGACACTGATGTCCGCACGGGTGGTGCGGGTGGTGATCACAACGCGGCCGAAGGCCGGGTACCCCCCACCCACCCGCGGACCACCGACGGCCTCGATGCCCACCTCGTCGTCACCCGCCCCGCCTTCCACCTCGACATCACCCTCACCGCCGCCCCCGGCGAGGTCGTCGCCCTCCTCGGCCCCAACGGCGCCGGCAAAACGACCGCCCTCCGCGCCCTCGCCGGCCTCACCCCCCTCACCGCCGGCCACCTCCACCTGGACGGCACGGAGTTGGACCGTACGCCCCCCGAATCCCGCCCGGTGGGCGTCGTCTTCCAGGACTACCTCCTCTTCCCTCACCTCACGGCCCTCGACAACGTCGCCTTCGGCCCCCGCTGCCAAGGCGCGACAAAGGCCGAGGCCCGCGCCCAGGCAGCCGCGTGGCTGGACCGCATGGGTCTCGCGGAGCACACCGGCGCCAAGCCCCGCCGCCTCTCCGGCGGCCAGGCCCAGCGCGTCGCACTGGCCCGAGCCCTGGCCACCCACCCCCGCCTGCTGCTCCTGGACGAACCCCTCGCCGCCCTCGACGCCCGCACCCGTCTGGACGTACGCTCCCAACTCCGCCGTCATCTGACCGATTTCGACGCCGTCGCGGTACTGGTCACCCACGACCCGCTGGACGCCATGGTGCTGGCCGACCGCCTGATCGTCATCGAGCAGGGCAGGATCGTCCAGGAGGGCACCCCCGCCGACATCGCCCGCCACCCGCGCACCGACTACATCGCGCACCTGGTCGGCCTCAACCTCTACCGCGGCCGGGCCGAGGGCCACCTGGTCAGGCTGGACACCGGCCCCGCCGTCGCCACCACGGAGGACCTCGCCGGTGACGTGTTCGTCGCGTTCCCGCCGAGCGCCGTCACCCTCTTCCGGGACCGCCCCACCGGCGCCAGCGCCCGCAACCTCTGGCACTGCGAGGTCGTCGGCCTGGAGATCCACGGCGACCAGATCCGCGCCGACCTGACCGGCGAACTCCCCCTCGCCGCCGACCTCACCACGGTCGCCGCCGCTGAACTGGACCTGCACCCCGGCGCCACGGTCTGGGCGACGGTGAAGGCGGCACAGACCCACGCGTACCCGGCGTAGAACCGCACAGAACCACACACGAGAGGCCCCGCCGAAGCGGGGCCTCTGCCGTACCCGTACCGCGGATCAGTCCTCGTACGCGTCCAGCGGCGGGCAGGAGCACACCAGGTTCCGGTCACCGAAGGCCTGGTCGATCCGGCGCACCGGCGGCCAGTACTTGTCGGCGGCGGACACCCCGGCCGGGAAGACGGCCTCTTCACGGGTGTACGCGTGCTCCCACTCCCCACCGAGCGCGGCGGCCGTGTGCGGGGCACCGCGCAGCGGGTTGTCGTCGGCGGGCCACTCCCCCGCCCCGACCTTGTCGATCTCCGCCCGGATGGCGATCATCGCCTCGCAGAAACGGTCCAGCTCACCGAGGTCCTCGGACTCGGTCGGCTCGATCATCAGCGTCCCGGCCACCGGGAAGGACATCGTCGGCGCGTGGAACCCGTAGTCGATGAGCCGCTTGGCGACATCGTCGACGCTCACCCCGGTCGCCTTGGTCAGCGGCCGCAGATCGATGATGCACTCGTGCGCGACCAGCCCGCCGGGCCCGGTGTAGAGCACGGGATAGTGCGGCTCCAGCCGCTTGGCGATGTAGTTGGCGCTGAGCACGGCCACCTGCGTGGCGCGCTTCAGCCCCTCGCCGCCCATGAGCCGGACGTACGCCCACGAGATCGGCAGGATCCCCGCGGAGCCCCACGGCGCGGCCGAGATCGGTCCGACACCGGTCTGCGGCCCGGCGGCCGGCTGGAGCGGGTGGTTCGGCAGGTACGGCGCCAGGTGGGCCCGTACGGCCACCGGACCGACGCCCGGCCCACCGCCGCCGTGCGGGATGCAGAAGGTCTTGTGCAGGTTGAGGTGGGAGACGTCGCCGCCGAAGTGCCCCGGCTTGGCGACCCCGACCAGGGCGTTGAGGTTGGCCCCGTCGACGTACACCTGGCCGCCGGCCTCGTGCACCTGACCGCAGATGTCCGCGACATGCTCCTCGAACACGCCGTGCGTGGACGGGTATGTGATCATCAGCACGGCGAGCTGGTCGCGGTGCTGCTCGATCTTCGCCCGCAGGTCCTCGACATCGATCTCGCCGTCCTCGGCGGTCTTCACGACGACGACCTTCATCCCGGCCATGACGGCGCTGGCGGCGTTGGTGCCGTGCGCGGAGGAAGGGATCAGGCAGACGGTCCGCTGCGCGTCGCCGTTGGCACGGTGGTAGGCGCGTACGGCGAGCAGCCCGGCCAGCTCACCCTGTGACCCGGCATTGGGCTGGAGCGACACCTTGTCGTAGCCGGTGACCTCGGCGAGCCGCTCCTCCAGCTCACGGATGAGCGTCAGATAGCCCTGCGCCTGCTCGGCGGGCGCGAAGGGGTGCAGCTGGCCGAACTCGGGCCAGGTGACCGGCTCCATCTCGGTCGTCGCGTTGAGCTTCATGGTGCAGGAGCCCAGCGGGATCATGCCCCGGTCCAGCGCGTAGTCCCGGTCGGCGAGCCAGCGCAGGTAGCGCAGCATGGCGGTCTCGGAACGGTGCTCGTGGAAGACGGGGTGGCCCAGGTAGCCGTCGCCGCGCAGCAGCGCCTCGGGCAGCGTGTCCTCGGCGACCACGTCCAGCGTCTCGACGTCGCCCTCGACGCCGAACGCCGTCCATACGGCGCCCAGCTGGGCCCGCGTGGTGGTCTCGTCGCAGGCCATGGAGACGTGGTCCGCGTCCACGAGCCGCAGGTTGACACCGCTCTGCCGGGCGGCGGCGACGACCTCGGCGGCCTTGCCGGGCACGCGCGCGGTGAGGGTGTCGAAGTAGGCGCCGTGCACGACCTCGACCCCGCCGGCCCTGAGCCCCGCGGCCAGGATCGTGGCGTAGCGGTGGGTTCGCCGGGCGATGGCCCGCAGCCCCTCGGGCCCGTGGTAGACGGCGTACATGCCGGCCATCACGGCGAGCAGCACCTGCGCGGTGCAGATGTTGCTGGTGGCCTTCTCACGGCGGATGTGCTGTTCGCGCGTCTGCAGCGCGAGCCGGTAGGCCTTGTGCCCGTCGGCGTCCACGGACACGCCCACGAGCCGCCCGGGCAGGCTGCGCGCGAACTTCTCCCGCACCGCCATGTAGCCCGCGTGCGGCCCGCCGAAGCCCATCGGCACACCGAACCGCTGGGTCGTACCGACGGCGATGTCGGCGCCCAGCTCACCCGGCGAGGTCAGCAGCGTCAGCGCCAGCAGATCGGCGGCGACGGTGACGAGCGCGCCCAGCCCGTGCGCCTGCTCGACGAGCGGCTTGATGTCGCGTACGGCACCGGAAGCACCGGGGTACTGGACGAGCACCCCGTTGATCTCACGCGAGGCGAGGTCCGCCGGAATCCCGTCGCTCAGGTCCGCGACGACGACCTCGACCCCCGTCGGTTCGGCCCGCGTCCGGATCACGGCCACGGTCTGCGGCAGCGCGTCCGCGTCGATGACGAAGACGCCCTTCTTGTTCTTGCCCATGCGCAGCGACAGAGCCATGGCCTCGGCGGCGGCCGTGCCCTCGTCGAGCAGCGAGGCACCGGAGGTGGGCAGTCCGGTGAGGTCGGCGACCATGGTCTGGAAGTTCAGCAGCGCTTCCAGCCGGCCCTGGGAGATCTCCGGCTGATACGGGGTGTAAGCCGTGTACCAGGCGGGGTTCTCCATCACGTTGCGCAGGATGACGGGCGGCGTGAAGGTGCCGTAGTAGCCGAGCCCGATCATCGAGTCGAGCACCTGGTTCCGGTCCGCCAGCGACCGCAGTTCGGCCAGCACCTCGGCCTCGGTGCGCGCACCCGGCAGTTCCAGGGTGTCGGCGTTCTTGATCACGTCCGGCACCGCGGCGGCGGTCAGCTCGTCGAGCGAGCCGTACCCGACCTGGGCGAGCATCTTGGCCCGGGCCTCGTGATCGGGCCCGATATGGCGCTGCTCGAACGGGATTCCCTGTTCAAGCTCGGAAAGCGGAACACGCTGGGCGGTCATTGCGGAGGCCTCCTGGTCTGACGCGACCTTCGAGGGGTACCCAGGCGCGGGCACCCCGACGGCCTCCCCCTCTGTCATCTCAACCTGAGAGCTTCGCCGGACGCCCAGGGGATCCGGCTTTCACCGTCGGTGAGAGCGGACGCCGTCGACGCCCGCCCTGCTTTCCAGAGTGACCTCGTCCGTGCGGTACGTGAGCCTGAGAGATTCCGGGGAGGATTTGCTCCTTCGGCGCCTCCGGTCTGCCCGGAGGACTCTCCCGCACGGGGTCAGCAGCCGCTTGCCAGCCTACCAGCGAGGGCAACGCACGGGCCTTCGAGTGGCCGCCTCCTTCAATGTGCTCTTTCGTAGTGCTTACGGATGAGTTGCGACCAAGTGGAGGGCCCGTGCAGACCGACATCGATCCGCGCAACCTGATCGGCCGCAAGGCGTTCGACCGCAACGGCACGAAGATCGGCACGATCGACGAGGTCTACCTCGACGACGCGACCGGTGTGCCGGAGTGGGCGGCCATACGCACCGGCCTGTTCTCCCGGGACGCCTTCGTGCCCCTGGAGCCCAGCGAGCTGGTCGAGGGCACCCTCCAGGTCCCCTTCGACCGCGCCCTGATCAAAGATGCCCCCGACTTCGGCGTGGGCCGCCACCTGTCCCCGGAGCAGGAACTTCAGCTCTACCACCACTACGGCCTGGACATGACCGCCCCGCCCCCAGACCACCCGGACCACGACTTCGGCAAACTGGCGGGAACCGAGGACGCGGGCGCGTAGACCGGCGGGCGCGCCTCTCCAGCCGCGGGCAGTCGTGCCGCTGGGGCTGCACGGGTGGGCGCGGGCGGCATCCTGCGAGCGCCGGTGCGCGACCCCACCCCCGGGTCACGCACCAACCCCGTCCACTGGAATCCCCGGCACCAACGGCAACGGATCCACCGGCTCCAGCTCAGGATCCTCCACCCGGAACGTCCGCACCCGCCCCGGCTCCACCGACCCCGGCGTCTCGAACCGAACCGTCACCCTCCCCAGCCCACTCCCCTGCACCCACCCGTGTCCGTACTCGGCATGCCGGACGTCGTGCCCCGAAGGCCATCTCCGCTCTACGACCACCTCCTGCTCGGCGACCGGCTCGGCCGCGTCCTCCTCCGCCAGGACCTCCGCCGCCTCCCCCGCCGCCTGCGCGAACAGATCCTCCTGTGTGTAGTCGGCCAGCCCCGTCACCCCCACCCCCAGCAACCGCACACCCCCCGTCGTGTCCACCGAGTCCAGCAGCCGCGCGGCCGCCTCCCGCACCACCGCCGGATCGTCGGTCGGCCCCCTGAGCGTCTCCGACCGGGTGAGCGTCGAGAAGTCGTACCGCCGTACCTTCAGCACGATGGTCCGCCCCGACAGCCCGGCCCCCCGGAGCCTGCGCACACACCGGTCGGCCAGCCGCTGCACCTCCATCCCCACCCGCAGCCGGTCATGGATGTCCACGTCGTACGTGTCCTCGACGGATACCGACTTGGCCTCCCGCTCGGCGACCACCGGCCGTTCGTCGTGCGCCAGTGCCATCGCGTGCAGCGCATGCCCATGGGCCTTGCCCAGCAGCCGTACCAGCTCGTCCTCCCCCGCCTCGGCGATCTCGTCGACCGTGGTGATCCCGGCCCGCCGCAGATGGTCCCCCGTCGCCGGCCCCACGCCCGGCAGGGTCCGCACCGACATCGGCCCGAGCATCGCCCGCTCCGTGCCCGGCTCGATCAGCACCAGCCCGTCCGGCTTGGCCTGCTCGGAGGCGATCTTCGCGAGCATCTTGGAGGCGGCGAGCCCGACCGACCCGGAGAGCCCCGTGGCCGCCCGTATGTCCGCGCGCAGCTTCTCCCCCACCAGCCGCGCCGACACCGCGTCCCAGGCCACCTCACCCGCCTCCAGGTCGACGAACGCCTCGTCCAGGCTCAGCGGCTCCACCAGCGGCGACAGCTCGTGCAGCAGCGCCATCACCTGCTCGCTGATCGACCGGTACAACCCGAAGCGCGGCACGAGATACGCGGCGTTCGGCGCCAGCCTGCGCGCCTGTGCCATCGGCATCGCGGAGTGCACCCCGAACACCCGTGCCTCGTACGAGGCGGTGGCCACCACCCCGCGCGGTCCGAGCCCACCCACGACCACGGCCTTCCCGCGCAGGCTCGGCTTGGATGCCTGTTCCACCGAGGCGTAGAAGGCATCCATGTCGAGATGCAGGATCGTGGGCGCGTTTCTCACATCTCCGATGCTGCACCACGCCACTGACAATGCCTCGGCATGGTTCCGTGCCGGGGCACCACAAAAGGCTCAAGGGGCTGAAGGGGTGCGGTCCGGGGCGTCAGACCGCCCGGTTGCGACGCCGCGCCAGCTCGTCGGCGGGGTTGGGCCCGACCAGGGTCTCGCCGGTGTCGACACGCTCGCCGTGCAGCTGGGAGAGCGCGCTCTCCACGTCCCGCCAGACCACGCCGACCGCGATCCCGAAGATGCCCTGGCCGCCCTGGAGCAGGGCGTGGACCTCGTCGGGCGAGGTGCACTCGTAGACCGTGGCGCCGTCGCTCATGAGGGTCATGCGCTCCAGGTCGCAGAAACCGCGTTCTCTGAGATGTTGCACGGCGGTGCGGATGTTCTGAAGGGACACCCCGGTGTCCAGGAACCGCTTGACGATCTTCAGAACGACGACGTCCCGGAAGCTGTACAGGCGCTGGGTGCCCGACCCGTAGGCGGGCCGCACGCTGGGCTCGACCAGGCCGGTGCGGGCCCAGTAGTCGAGTTGCCGGTAGGTGATGCCGGCCGCCGCACAGGCCGTGGGCCCCCGGTAGCCGATCTCCTCGGTCGTCATGGACGCCGCCCCTCCGCCGCTCGGCACTGCCGTCGGCCGCTGCGGAGCGTGACCGGCAGTGCTGCCGTGAAGCGAGTACGGACCGCTCTCCCCGAGACGGCGTCCCGGGGCACCCCCAGCCGTACCGTCGCCGCTGCTTCTCACGCCGACCTCCGTCCTTGACCTGCCTTCTCGACGGTAGGCAGTCACCAGGGGTGCGTCAACGATCGCCACACTCGGCACGCCGAGTGATAATCACCCCAAGAGTGGTTTCCCGTGCCCCACCGCGGGGAAAGGCTAGCCGAATGCTCTGGCGGTAAAGCGTAGGACGCTCTCAGTGGCCGCTGGCAATTGCCCATGAGTTTCGGCTGTGACCAGCCGTGAACCGGCCCGTCACCGACCTCTTGTGGTGGGCGACGGGCCGCTCCCGTCTGTCACTGGCTGCTGGTGCCGAAGTCCTCGGGCGAGATCTGGTCGAGGAACTCGCGGAACTTCTCCACCTCGTCCTCCTGCTCGTCGGGGATCGCGATGCCCGCGTCGTCCAGCACCGTGTCGCTCCCGTAGATCGGCGTTCCGGTGCGCAGCGCCAGCGCTATGGCGTCGGACGGACGGGCGCTCACCTCGACACCGCTGGCGAAGACCAGCTCCGCGTAGAAGACGCCCTCACGGAGGTCCGTGATGCGTACTTCGGTGAGCTCCTGACCGACGGCCTCCAGCACGTCCTTGAACAGGTCGTGGGTCAGCGGTCGCGCGGGGGCCATGCCCTGCTGGGCGAAGGCGATCGCCGTCGCCTCCCCCGGCCCGATCCAGATGGGGAGGTAACGGTCGCCTCCCACTTCGCGCAGGAGCACGATCGGTTGGTTGGAGGGCATTTCCACCCGGACACCTACGACATCGAGCTCGTTCACACAGCAACCCTAGGCCGTGCCCGGGACGTTTGGGTAGTCGGGCCCGGAACGCGCGCCCGATCCGGCCTCCGCCCGGGTCCTGTCACGATGGTCACGGCAGCCGCACCCCAAGCGCGGTCTGCACCAGTGCGGCGTGCAGCTTCACCGTGAGCGCCGCCAGTTCCTTCGTACGGGCCTCCGCATGGGCCCTGGTCTGCGGATTGCGGTGCCGCTTGAGCGGGGCCACCACCTGGTCCACCAGGCCCGCCTCACGGTCGGCGGCGGCCTTCATCACCCGCAGATGGCGCGGCTCGATCCCGAACCGGCCCAGCTCGGTCACCAGCGCGGCCACGGTGACCGCCTCGGCGTCGTACACGCCGTCCTCCAGGGGAGCGAGCAGCCCGTACGACTCCCACTCCGCCAGGCAGTTCTCGTCGATCTCGGCGGCCGCGAGCAGCTCGTCCCGCCCGATCCGCGCCACCGAGGGCGCCTCGGGAACCATCGGCACCGCTTCACCGTCCCGCTGCCGCCCCAGCGCGGGCAGCTGTACGGCCTCGCCGCGCTCCATGGCCTCCAGGTACTCCCGGATGACCTTCAGCGGCAGATAGTGGTCCCGCTGCATCCTCAGGACGTGTCCGAGACGCTCCACGTCCGCGGCGCTGAACTTGCGGTACCCGGACGGGGTCCGGCGCGGCTCGATCAGCCCTTCCGACTCCAGGAAGCGGATCTTGGAGACGGTGACTTCGGGGAACTCGTCGCGCAGCACGTTCAGCACCGTGCCGATGCTCATCAGCCCGGTTTCCGTGGCGGCGGTGCCGTGCCCGGTACCGCCGCTCGGTTTGTGCAGCATGGACCTTCTTCCCTGGGCTCCCCCGGACGAGGTCCGGGGGGTCAGATGCCCTGCCGGCTCGCGTAGAAGACCAGCCGGTACTTACCGATCTGGACCTCGTCACCGTTCGACAGAGCGACCTGGTCGATGCGCTCCCGGTTGACGTACGTGCCGTTGAGGCTGCCCACGTCGGCCACCGTGAACGAGCCGTCCGGCTGGCGGCGGAACTCCACATGGCGGCGCGAGACCGTCACGTCGTCCAGGAAGATGTCGCTCTGCGGATGACGGCCGGCCGTGGTCAGGTCGCTGTCCAGCAGGAAGCGGCTGCCCGAGTTCGGTCCGCGGCGCACGACGAGCAGCGCGGAACCGAGCGGCAGCGCGTCGACGGCCGCCTGTGCCTCGGGCGAGAGCGCCGGCGCCTGGGTCTGGCCGGTGACCTCGGCGTCGTAGGCCTCGAGACCGGAGATCGAGATCGTGGACGTCGTCTCCGACGCACGCTCGGGGACGGCGCCCGCGCGCAGCGGAGCACCGCAGTTGGAACAGAAGCGGGCGTTCTCCGCGTTGCGGTTACCGCACCTCGTACAAACCAGGGCCGACATGGACGGATCCTCCTGCCGCGGCTGCCCCGCCGGGGCGTTTGACGCGTACGGGTCGGAGGTAAACCCTCCACCCGCACCTGAGGTTGACGGTTGCCCGAAACCTATGCCGCCGGACTGCGACGGGTCAACTGACCGCGCGCCCTGACCTCCCGAAATGTCACCCCCCGGACCAGCCACCTGGTCCCGGAACAGCGGGCGCTGACCGTCCGCGTCAGGCTGTGCGCGATGGCGAGCGGTCGCGTTGTCGCTGCCCTCTCGCGCGCTCTTGCCGAACAACTTCGAAAACAACTTCACGGGCGATTCCCCTTGACCGAAACAGACCCGCCCGTGGGGCAGGACGAACCCTGACTGAATAGACCGGCCGACCCGGACAACCTCACAACGTCCGTATCCACCAAACAGTTTCCACCACGCACCGGCTCCCCGGTGCGCCGACCCCCCGCATCCTCATGCCCCCGCCGGACGTCCCGCATGCACCGCCGGTTCACTGTGAGGACGACCGAGCGTAGTCAGGCTGCTTCGCCGGCCGCAAGGCATCCACGACGATCTTGGTCGACCGCTCGACGGTCACAGTCGCCTGCTCCTTCTCGAGGGTCTGCACCACACCTCCGGGGATGTTGAGGGCCGGTTCGAGGTCCTGCGGCTTGCCGATCACCTTGAAAACGTAGGGTTGGGTGATCTTGTTCCCGTCGACGCTCACGCTCTTCCCGGAGTCGGTGAGATAGGTGCCGGCGACCACCCGCACCCCGTTGACCTGGATCGCCTCCGCGCCGGCCGCGCGCAACTCCTGGATCGCGTCGAGCAGCATGTCCGCCTGTACCGTCCCCTTCGGGTCGTCGACCGTCATCGTGATGCCAGGACCCTGCGCCGCCACGGTGCCCGCCAGAATGCCGAGTTGCCTCTCCTTCTCGACCGTCTGCTTGCGTGCCTCCGCCGCCTGGTCGGAGCTGCTCTGCAACTCCTGGCGCTGTTTTTCGAGTCCTGTCTTCTCGTCCTCAAGACGCTGAGTACGGTCGTCCAGTTCATCGAGGATGCGAACAAGATCCTCCTGGCGGGCCCCGCGCAACGCGCTGTCACTGTCGCTGTTCGACGCCACCTGCACGGCGAGGCCGAATCCGAGCCCGAACAGCAGCACGGCGACGATCAGTTGGGCCCGGCTGACCCGCGGCGGCCACAGCCCCTGGACCAGCCGCTGCCTTCCGGTCGGCCCGGCGTCCGGCTTCGGCTCGGCGGCGGACCCGGTCTCCGTCGCCGCGGCCGGCATCTCGGCGGGCAATTCCTTGCGGAGCCGGTGCTCCGGCCGTTTCTCGTGCTCGCTCATGCCGCTCACGCCCGGAAGACATGCCGTCGGATCGCCGCGGCGTTGGAGAAGATACGGATACCGAGGACCACGACGACACCCGTGGACAGCTGCGAGCCCACGCCCAACTTGTCGCCCAGGAACACGATCAGCGCGGCCACCACCACGTTGGACAGGAACGACACCACGAAGACCTTGTCGTCGAAGATCCCGTCGAGCATGGCCCGCAGCCCGCCGAAGACGGCGTCGAGCGCCGCGACGACGGCGATCGGCAGATACGGCTCGACGACCGCCGGAACCTCAGGACGGACCAACAGTCCGGCCACGATGCCCACGACGAGGCCAAGTACGGCGATCACGATGTGCCCTTCTCAGTCTTCTCGGTGTACGGCTCAGC
This sequence comes from Streptomyces sp. NPDC096040, assembly GCF_040303265.1. Lineage (NCBI taxonomy): Bacteria > Bacillati > Actinomycetota > Actinomycetes > Kitasatosporales > Streptomycetaceae > Streptomyces > Streptomyces sp. NPDC096040. The sequence continues at coordinate 4,405 of NZ_JBEOTA010000068.1, read as the reverse complement.
CGTACGTACGATCACGCTGGGTGCGGCGGGCAGCCGGACGTCACTCTCCGTGGAGATCGTCGCCCGGATGTCGAAGTTCTCCTCCAGGGCATGCAGATACAGCCCGTCCGGGCTGTCCTGGAACCTGGAGCCGAGCCTCTCCCCGTCCCCCACCGCCAGCACCGTGTACGGCGGTACCAGCGGCCTGTTGTCGACCAGTATCGCGTCTCCCGCGGCCCTGATCGCGGACAGGGCCGTCAGCCGCTGCCCGTTGATGGAGATCGCCTCCGCACCCGAGGCCCACAGCCCGTTCACGACGCGCTGCATGTCGTGGTCACGCACCCGGCCGGTGTCGGAGAACCCGGAGGTCTCCCGCGGGTTGCTGCCGTCGCCGCCCGAGGAGGCCTCCTTGGCGTCGTTCACGACCAGCTTCACGCCGGGACCGTGCACCGCCGTGGCTCCCGACAGGATGCCCACCAGGTCGGCCTGCCCGCTGCCGCCGCTCTCCTTCAGCGCCGCGCGCTGGCGGGCGCTGACGTCGTCACGCAGTTTGTCGACATTGGTCTCCAGCTTGTCGGCGGCCGCCGTCTCACGGTCGATACGGTCGATGAGTTCCTGGCGCTCCTTGGCCACGACAGGGGCCGTCACGCGCGCCTGGGCCGCTCCCACGGTCACCACGAGGGCCGCGAGCACCAGGCCGCCGGCGAGGCCCAGCCTGGCCCGGAGGGTCTTCGGCATGCCGCCGCCCTCGCCCTGGGCCCGCTTACGGGCCGCTGCCTCGGCGTACCCGTCGTCGAGGCTGTGATCCATGACGTTGGTGATCAACGACATGGAGGCGTCCGGGCGGTGCGGCCGGGTGGCGCTGCTCCGAACGGGGGGTTGCTGCGGCATGCCGCACATCGTCGCACGTTGCGACCGGTACCTCCGAATGGCCCCACCGGCGTGCCGGACTGGCCCCCTCGGGGGACACTTGTCCGGCACGCGCGCGTGCGGCGGATCTACCGTCCGGCGCTGTCCACGATCGCCGCCCATTCGTCCAACAACGCCTGTGCGGAGGCGTCGTCGGGCCCTTCGGCCCACAGATGGGTGACCGCCTCGGCCGGGTCGGGCAACACCATCACCCAGCGCCCGTCGGTCTCCACGACCCGCACACCGTCGGTCGTGTCCACGAAACGATCACCGGCCGCCTCGACGACACGTCGCATGACCAGGCCCTTGACAGCCCACGGGGTCGCCAGGTCCCGCTTGAGGACATGCGCCCGCGGGATCCGGGCGTCGATCTGGCTGAGCGTGAGCTGGGTCCGCGCCACCAGGCCGATCAGGCGTACGAAGGCGGCCGTACCGTCGTACACGCTGCTGAACTCGGGGACGATGAATCCGCCCTTGCCGTCACCACCGAAGATGGTGCCTTCCTCGCGCCCCACGCGCGTGAGGTCGTCGGGCGAGGTGGTCGTCCACTCGACCTGGGTGCCGTGGTAGGCGGCCACCTGCTCGGCGATCCGGGTCGTGGTGACCGGAAGCGCCACACGGCCGCTGCGTCGCTCGGCGGCGACCAGATCGAGCATCACCAGCAGCGCCCGGTCGTCCTCGATGATGCGGCCCTTCTCGTCCACCAGGGACAGCCGCTCACCCACCGGGTCGAACCGCACGCCGAACGCGGCCCCGGAGGACGCCACGATCTCGCCGAGACGCACCAGCCCCGCCCGCCGCTGATCCGCCGTCTCCGTCGGCCTGGCCTCGTTGAGACCGGGGTTGACGGTCAGCGAGTCCACGCCGAGCTTCCCGAGCAGGCTGGGCAGAACGAGCCCGGCGCTGCCGTTGGAGGCGTCCACCACGACCTTCAGGCCGGCCTCGGCTATCCCGGTCGTGTCGACGTTCCGCAGCAGCGAACCCGTGTACGAGTCGAAGACACTGGCCGGGAAGTACAGGTCGCCGATCTCACCCGGGAACGCACGCCGGTACTCCTGCCGCGCGAAGATCCGGTCCAGCTTCCGCTGGCTGGCCTGCGAGAGGTCCGCACCCTGCCCGTCGAAGAACATGATGTCGACGGAGTCCGGCACCCCGGGCGAGGTCCGGATCATGATGCCGCCGGCACTGCCCCGCCCGGTCTGCTGCCGCGCCACCGGCAGGGGCACGTTCTCCAGGTCACGCACATCGATGGCACTGGCCTGGAGAGCGGAGATGACCGCCCGCTTGAGCGCACGGGCACCACGGGAGTGGTCACGGGCCGTGGTGACCGTGGAGCCCTTCTTCAGGGTGGTCGCATACGCGCCGGCGAGCCGTACGGCCAGTTCCGGTGTGATCTCCACGTTCAGGATTCCGGAGACACCACGGGCGCCGAAGAGATGCGCCTGCCCGCGGGACTCCCAGATCACGGAGGTGTTGACGAACGCGCCGGCCTCGATGGTCTTGAACGGATAGACCCGGACGTTGCCCTGGACGATCGATTCTTCGCCGATCAGGCACTCGTCACCGATGACCGCGCCGTCCTCGATCCGGGCGGCCCGCATGATGTCCGTGTTCTTCCCGACGACACAGCCGCGCAGATTACTGTGCTGCCCGACGTAGACGTTGTCGTGCACAACGGCCCGGTGCAGGAAGGCACCGCTCTTGACGACGACGTTGGAGCCCACGACGGTGTGTTCGCGGATTTCGGTGCCGGCCTCGACCTTGGCGTAGTCGCCGATGTACAGCGGTCCACGCAGCACGGCATCGGCGTGCACCTCGGCGCCCTCGGCCACCCATACGCCGGGCGATATCTCGAAGCCGTCGATGTCGACGTCGACCTTGCCCTCCAGGACGTCGGCCTGCGCCTTCACATACGACTCGTGGGTGCCGACGTCCTCCCAGTAGCCCTCTGCGACATAGCCGTAGATCGGCTTGCCTTCCTTCATCAATTGCGGGAAGACATCGCCGGACCAGTCGACGGGAACGTCGGCCTCGACGTAGTCGAATACCTCGGGCTCCATGACGTAGATGCCCGTGTTCACCGTGTCGGAGAAGACCTGCCCCCAGGTCGGCTTCTCAAGGAACCGCTCGACCTTCCCCTCTTCGTCGACGATGGTGATGCCGAATTCCAGCGGATTGGGCACACGGGTCAGGCAGACCGTGACGAGTGCACCCTTTGCCTTGTGGAAGTTGATCAGTTCGGTGAGGTCGAAGTCGGTCAGCGCGTCGCCGGAGATGACGAGGAAGGCATCGTCCTTCAACGCCTCTTCGGCGTTCTTGACGCTTCCGGCGGTACCGAGTGGCTTCTCCTCGTTGGCATAGGTGAGCTCCATACCGAGCTCTTCGCCGTCCCCGAAGTAGTTCTTGACGAGCGATGCCAGGAACTGCACGGTGACGACGGTCTCGGTGAGCCCATGCCTTTTGAGCAGCCGTAGCACATGCTCCATGATCGGGCGGTTCACCACCGGAAGGAGCGGCTTGGGCATGCTAGAGGTCATGGGGCGAAGGCGTGTGCCTTCACCACCGGCCATCACGACGGCCTTCATGTCGGAAGCGTCCTCCTCTAAGAGATGACGGTCTAGCCGACTTCACCCGTCAAGATTGTCCCGCACTTTTCCGCCGCGGGCCATCGAGAGCCACTACGTCCGGACAATCGCCAGGCTCAATCGGCTGTGGCGTCCGCGCGAACGAGACGACGGACCTGCACCACGTAGAGCACTCCTGCCCACCAATAGAGCGTTGTACCCCATCCGGCGAACGCCCATCCGAAAATTGCAGCGAGTGACGAGATCCAGCCGCTTCCGTCACTGAGCAGCAGGAGCGGGAAGGCGTACATCAGGTTGAACGTGGCGGCCTTGCCAAGGAAGTTCACCTGCGGAGGCGGATAGCCGTGTCGCCGGAGGATCCCCACCATCACCAGCAGCACCAGCTCGCGCAGCAGTAGTACGGCCGTCAACCAGAGCGGCAGAATCTCGCGCCAGGTGAGTCCGACCAGCGTCGACAGGATGTAGAGCCGGTCCGCGGCGGGGTCCAGCAGCCGGCCGAGGCTGCTGATCTGGTTCCAGCGCCGGGCGAGCTTGCCGTCCAGGTAGTCGCTGATGCCGCTGAAGGCGAGCACCAGCAACGCCCAGCCGTCGCTCTTGGGCCCGCCGAACTCGGGCCTGAGGATCAACCACAGGAAGACGGGTACGCCGACGAGACGCGCCATGCTGAGGATGTTCGGGATGGTGAGGACCCGATCCGTCTGGACACGGGTCTCCTGGACCTCCACCCGGGGGCCTCCTGTGATGGGAAACGAGCCAACTTTGCCCCCTGACCTTACCCCAACGCAAAAAAGCTCTGGCTCTTGGGCTTGTTGCCCAAGAGCCAGAGCTCTAAAAGGAGTTCGGCGGTGTCCTACTCTCCCACAGGGTCCCCCCTGCAGTACCATCGGCGCTGTAAGGCTTAGCTTCCGGGTTCGGAATGTAACCGGGCGTTT
>NZ_JBEOTA010000067.1:0-17037 GCF_040303265.1 Streptomyces sp. NPDC096040 | reverse complement strand
TGCCGCGCACCGCGCCGGCGATGCCGATCTCGCGCATCAGGCGTTCGACGGTGCAGCGGGCCACGTCATGGCCCTGCCGGTTCAGTGCCCGCCAGATCTTCCGGGCCCCGTATACGCGGTAGTTGGTCTCGTGGACCTCCTTGATCAGGGTCTTGAGTTCCTCGTCCCGCACCGATCGCGGCGAGGGCGACGTGAGGCGTTTCTTGCAGGCGTAGTAGGTGGAGAGGGCGATCTTGCAGCCGTGCTGGGTCAGCACGCGGCAGATCGGCTCGACGCCGCCGAAGCGGTCTCGGTGCTCGTCGATGAACGCTACGAGCGCAGATGTGGCCGGTCGAGCTCGGCCGCGAAGAAACTCGCCGCGGCCTTCAGGATCTCGTTGGCCCGCCTGAGTTCGGCGATCTCCTTCTTCATCGCCTTGATCTGCTCGGACTCCTCCGTCGTCGTCCCCGGACGCTGTCCGGAGTCGATCTGGTCCTGCCGAACCCACTTGCGCAGCGTCTCGCGCGAGCCGATGCCCAGCTTCGTCATGACCGCATTGATCGCGGCGGACTCGTTCGGGTAGTCACCGCGGACCTCGGCGACCATGCGCACTGCGCGCTTGCGCAGCTCAGGCGGGTAGGAGGAGGGACGTGCCATGACTCTGATCCTTACATGGAATCGAGTCTCCATTCGAACCGGGGCGGTTCATACGGCGGGTCTGGCGGCGAACTGGGCGAGCGGAAGCGTGAGGTAGGAGCGGAGGTTGTCGTTGGCGTAGACGCGGGCAAGGCGGTCGTCGGGGATCTGCTCGTTGAGGGTCGAGTACCAGGCGACGCTGGCCTGTTTGACGCCCACGCCCGCCCACGAAGTTGGCCAGGACCAGCACCCTGGTATACGGGGCGAGCGCGAGCACCAGCGGGGGCATCGCCGTCAGACCCATCAGCGCGCAGCCGACCAGGATCGCGCGCCGGGGCCTCCAGCTCAGCGACAGTACGCCGCCAGCGACCGCGCCGAGCGAGGACGCGGCGACAGCCAGGCCCCAGCCGGTGCGGCCGATCCCGGTGGTGTCGGCGACGGCCGGGCCGAGGACGGTGAACGAGACGGTGATGCCGGCGTTGAGGAGGCAGAAGGCCCCCACGATCAGCCACACCCAGCAGCGGGCGGTGAACTCCCGCCAGCCGACGCGCAGTTCATGCACCAGGCCGGACCTGGGCTCGGGCGGCGCGACCTGGACGCGGACCAGCGCGAAGGATGCGGCGGCGAGCGCAAAGCTGAGCGCGTCGACGGCCAGGCCCCAGCCTGGGCCGACCGCGGCGATCAGTACGCCGCCCAGCGAGGCGCCCAGCATCATCGCGCTGCTGCCCGCGATCCGGGAGAGCGCGAGAGCGGTGCGGCGGGACTCGGTCGGCACGGTCTGGGGCAGCAGGGCCTGGGCGGTGGGCTGGTAGCAGGAACTTGACGCCCCGTTGGCCGCGGCGAGCACCATGAGCAGGGGGATGGCGGCGCTGTGGGTGAGGACCGGGGCGGCGACCATCGCCTGGCTCGCGGCGCTGACCACGCTGCTGCCGACCAGCAGCGGGCCGCGCGGCAGCCGGTCCGCCAACACTCCGCCGTACAGCAGGAAGAGGATGCTGGTGAGGCTGCGGTTCTGACGCACTCGTTCCGCCTCGTCGGCAATACCCCGCACCGCCCTTCGAGGATTTCCCAGGCGCCCTCACATGCGTCGGCAACGGATGTCGCGGAGCGGAGGGTTGCGACGTCGAAGCTCATCGTGTCCATCAGGTCACTCTGGTCTCTGGTTTGTCCATCCCTGGTCCGGTTTGTCAGGTGCTTGTGGCCCCGGCCTGCGGAGCGTCAACCACACGAGGTCCCCGGGCTGTCGAGCGTGTACGGCCGGTCATCCACGCAGTCAGATGGGGAGGGTGCGGTGTTCGCGGCGTCGATGCTGCGTATCGGCGCTGCTCGGAGCGGGTGTCCCCGGCTGGAGTGGAGCGTGCCCCTTCTACGGCCGAGGTCGACCATCTCTCTTCCTGGAAAACGAAAATCTATGTTGGCCTGAGTAGACATTGAATGGTGGTGTGGTTATGGTTTCTCTCGTAGCCGAGATCAAGCAAGGCCCGGCAGAGACGAACTGCCGGGCAGAAGTGCCAGCAAGTGCGTTTCGCAGGACGGTGCGGTGGTGGAGTTCTGAAGCCAGGGTTGTTGCAGGACGGCGACGGGGCTGACGACCGGACCGGGTGGCCCGCAGTGGTCAGGGGCCGCCGTGAGTAGTACCGCAAGTGCAGTTCGCAGTACCAGCAGTGCGGTTGTCAGTGGTTCCTCGGTAAAGGCGTCGGCTGCGGGCGCGCGTGCCGGGAGGTTCGGCAGTGGGGTTCCAAGCCAGAGCAGATGCAAGACGGGCGATGGGGCTGGCTGCCGGAGAGTGGCGCTGTTGAAGGCCACCAGTAGTTCGCGTAATCAGCAGTAGGCAGTTCCGCTTGGTGAGTAGTTCATTTAGAGGGAAAGAACGGAGGAGCCAGGCGCCATCAGGATCGCCCGGGTGGAATTCTTGGGCCCGGGTACCGCAGGACATCGATAGCGAGGTGGTCTCCGGTCAAGCAACCGCGATCCCCGTATACCCGACAGCAGCTCGGTCGGGGCAGCGGAAGCAGAAGGTCGGCGCAGTATCAGGGCCGGCAGATGGTGTAGTAGTTCCTTCGGGGTCCTGGTGCCACATGGCACCAGGACCCCTCCACGCGTTTCACAGAGAGGTGCAATGACAGCAGACGACTCGTTCGGACGTCTCGATGACGACGACTACCCCGCCTACACCATGGGTCGGGCCGCTGAGATGCTCGGCACCACCCAGGGCTTCCTCCGCGCCGTCGGCGAAGCCCGCCTCATCACCCCACTGCGCTCCGCGGGCGGCCACCGCCGCTACTCCCGCTACCAACTGCGCATCGCCGCCCGCGCGCGCGAACTCGTCGACCTCGGCACGCCCATCGAAGCCGCCTGCCGCATCGTCATCCTCGAAGACCAGCTCGAAGAAGCCCAGCGCATCAACGCCGCGTACCGCCGCGCCGCCGAATCGGCGGAAGGGTCCGCGGCCTGAGACGGTGCGCCTGCCGCGTACCGGCGGGCCTCACTCACTCCAGTCGGGGTGTGACGCGTGGGTCGTTTCCTCTGGTGACAGGGTGTATGGGTGTCGAGCGTCTGCGTCAGCTGTCATGGTTCGGAAGTTCTCCTTCGCCCACGTCATCGGCGTGGGCGTTCTGCTGTGCTGTGCCGCAGGAACCGGGGCGAACACCTACGCCTCCGGCACGTTGTCGGAGGCGTACATCGACTGGAACGCATGAGACTTGGCTACGGGAACTGTGACGTGGTTCAACGCGGAAAAGGGCTTCGGCTTCTGACCTTCCCGCCCGCGTTCGGAGCGTACGGCAGCCCCCGTGCGGTTCTTGCTGTCCGCCTGCGCACTCCAACAGTAGGCCGGCCTCCAGGTGGGCCGGATCTTGGACGGTCCCGATCTGTGTCGAGACCGCGCAGGGCGGTACCAAAGGAATAGTTGTGGCCCTGGAGCCGGGAACAGCGTCCGCTCCTCCTGAAACGCTGCACTTCGGACGGGCCAATATCTATGACCGTGAGGTAAGGGTTTGGCGCGCCATGAGCTGAGTGTATTTGCCGCATCTGGCGGAGCGGGGATATTTAACGTACATGGGCCGCTACCTCGTGCTACTGTCGATCTCAGTTGCAGTTGTGGTTCCCAAAACTTCAAGCACCTTCGCCGGCATTTCCCGGCCATTGGAAGCTTTTCGTATTGCCGGTCAATTTCCGGACGGGGCAACATCGCGGCGACCCGGTATCCGCATCGCGGGTCCCGGCGTACTGCCCCAAAGGAGATGTATCGTGGCGTCAGGCACCGTGAAGTGGTTCAACGCAGCCAAGGGTTTCGGTTTCATCGAGCAGGACGCTGGGGGCGCTGACGTGTTCGCCCACTTCTCGAACATCGCCGCCGAGGGCTTCCGCGAGTTGCTCGAAGGCCAGAAGGTCACCTTCGACATCGCGCCGGGCCAGAAGGGCCCGACGGCCGAGAACATCGTTCTCGTCTGACGGCGACGCGCACTTCGTAGCTGGGGCCCGCATCCCTCGGGGTGCGGGCCCCAGCTACGGGGCTTTTCCCGTAGTGGTGTCACCTGGACACTGCTCGTATCTATTTCTCCGGGGATTCGCGCCTCTTCGGAGCTGCAAGCGGTCGACGTCGGGGGGTTCACGTCCATGTGGCGTCGCTCGCGTCGTCCTTGGCGTCTCACGCTGAATTCACTGCAAGTCAGATTCTTTTTCGCATTCCATTCGGCCCGTTCTTGTGATTCCCCGCGCTGATCTTCTGCTGCGGGAATTCCTTGATACGTGCCGCGTATCAAGGAAGGTTCTCGATGAACCCCACACGTACGAACGGCCGCTCCTCCCGTCCCCGCCGGACCGAGGGCCCCGCTTTCGGCTCCGGCGCCGGTTCGAGGCGGGGTGGCCGCTTCGGCGCGTCCGCCCCGAGCCGTTCAGGGGGTCCGAGCCGTTCGGGCGGCCAGGGGCGGCGGCCCGCAGCGGTTCAGGGCGAGTTCAGCTTGCCGGAGACGATCACTCCCGCGCTGCCCGCGGTCGAGGCGTTCGCCGATCTCGACATGCCAGGGCCGCTGCTGGCCGCGCTGACGGCGCAAGGCGTGAGCGTCCCCTTCCCGATCCAAGGCGCGACCCTGCCCAACACCCTCGCGGGCCGCGACGCCTTGGGGCGTGGGCGCACCGGGTCCGGCAAGACCCTCGCCTTCGGCCTGGCCTTGCTGGCCCGCACCGCCGGACGGCGCGCCGAGCCCCGCCAGCCGCTGGCTCTGGTCCTGGTGCCGACGCGTGAGTTGGCCCAGCAGGTCACCGACGCACTCACCCCCTATGCCCGCTCGGTGAAGCTGCGCCTGGCCACCGTCGTCGGCGGAATGTCGATCGGCAGGCAGGCCCATGTGCTGCGCGGTGGCGCCGAGGTCGTCGTCGCGACGCCGGGCCGGCTCAAGGACCTCATCGACCGCGGGGAGTGCCGGCTGAACCAGGTCGCGATCACCGTCCTGGACGAGGCCGATCAGATGGCCGACATGGGCTTCATGCCCCAGGTCACCGCGCTCTTGGACCAGGTCCGCCCCGAGGGGCAGCGGATGCTGTTCTCGGCCACCCTCGACCGCAATGTCGACCGCCTGGTCCGCCGCTACCTCACCGACCCCGTTGTCCACTCCGTCGACCCGTCCGCAGGCGCGGTCACCACGATGGAACATCATGTGCTGCACGTCCACGGCGCCGACAAGCACCGGACGACCACGCAGATCGCGGCGCGCGAGGGCCGGGTGATCATGTTCCTGGACACCAAGCACGCCGTCGACCGGCTGACGCAGGACCTGCTGAACTGCGGTGTCAGGGCCGCCGCCCTGCACGGCGGGAAGTCGCAGCCGCAGCGCACCCGGACCCTGGCCCAGTTCAAGACCGGGCACGTCACCGTGCTCGTGGCGACGAACGTCGCCGCCCGCGGCATCCACGTCGACAACCTCGACCTCGTCGTCAACGTCGACCCGCCGACCGACCACAAGGACTACCTCCACCGCGGCGGCCGCACCGCGCGGGCCGGGGAGTCCGGCAGCGTCGTCACCCTGGTCACCCCCAACGAGCGCCGCAACATGACCCGCCTCATGACGGCTGCCGGCATCGTGCCCGAGACCACACAGGTTCGCTCCGGCGAGGAGGCACTCAGTCGGATCACCGGCGCCCAGACCCCCTCCGGCATCCCCGTGACGATCACCGCTCCGGTGACCGAGCGCCGTCAGCGCAGTGCGTCCTCACGCGGCCGACGGAGCCCCGCTTCGGCTGCGCGGCGCATGACCGGGCGGCGGCAGTCCTCCTCCAACGCGGCGGCCTGAAGACTTTGTGATCAGGAAGCTGACCCACTACTGCAGGAGGCACCCTTTGACGATGGTTCAGTTGCAGCCGTGCTCGACGAGTGCCACCCCCGTGCACCGGACGGTGGCCGACGCCATGGACACCGCCGGACCGCAGGTCTGTGACGACATGACCGTCGAGGTGGCCCTGTCCGTCATGGCCAGCGCCCGCACTGGGCACCTGCTTCTCTGTGACAGCGACGGAGTGTGCACCGGACTGGTCACTCAGGCCCAGCTCACCGCAGTCCGCGACGGCTCCGCGTACACGGACCGGGTCCAGCTGCGGGACGTCCTCGGCGATCGGGGGCCGTTCACCTCGCCCGCGAGCACCATGGCCGAAGCCGAGCACACGATGCGCCATCGCCAGGTCGATGCCCTGCCTGTGGTCGACGAACAGGGCAGCGCCTTGGGCGTCCTCGCCCTTGCCCGCTGAACCGCCGCAACCGCGGAAGAATCATCCCCCTTCGTTCTTCTCCCTGTGAGGCATCATGCGCTGTGTCATCGCCCGCTTCCCGTTCGACCTCACCAAGAGCGGCGTCCTGGAATCGATGAAGGGAGTCAAGCCCGAGCAGGCTCTCGGCGAGTCCGTGATCATCGGCCGCCGTACCTACCCCGTCAAGCAGGTCGGCCAGGTCATCACACGCCAGGACCGCCGCGACTTCAGCGCCGCCGAAGTCCTCCGGGCCATGACCCGGCTCGGCTTCACCTGCCGTGGCCTTCCCCAGGCCGCCGCGCCCACAGGGGTTCTCAACCCGATGCAACAGGCTTCCGAGATGCTCGGAGCCCCTGTGGCAGCCTGACGGACGAGCAGGCGCGAGCGCCGGCCAAGCAGCGGTGAGGGTCCGACCGGGAGGCGCCGGTCGGACCCTCACCGCGTACCGAAGGTTTCTCGGAGCGGCAGTGGGTCAGTGGTCGGAGTAGCTGAAGTCGCCCACGGTCCAGGCACTGACGTCCTCGATCGCCACGCGGTACATCCCACCCGACTCCGGGATTCCCACCGTGCCCTGCAGAATCCGCGCCACATGGAAATGCAGATGCGTGGGCGGCCCCTCTTCGCGCGGCGCAGCGGTGAACACGGCGGAAAAATCGCTCAGGCGGGCCGAGTCCGCCAGAACCTCCGACACCCGCTCCCTCCAGACGGCTTCGGGAGCCAGCCGACCGGTGATGACAGCACCACCGGCGACCACGGTCAGAGACATCTGATTGCTTTTCCCGGACTCCACCAAGGCGGCAACGTCAACAAGCAGTTCGTCAGGCTTCGACATGGGACGATATTAATCACCGCGGCGATCCGCTCCCTGCCGCCCCCAGACCTGCTTCAGCGCGCCCGTCTCAGCGTCCGAGCCGGTCGCCCAGTGCCGTCCGCCCCAGGACGGTCACCTGGATGCTGGACTGCGCCGGCTGGAGCGCCGAGCCCCCCGCTTCCGAAGCCCGAACCGATGACGACGGCCCGGTGTCCCTTCCGGGTCAGGCAGATGCGGGCCGGTGTGGCTGACGCGCGGGGGGCTGCGATGGCGCCCACCGCCGCGACTGCGGCGGCTGAGGCGAGGAAGGTGCGCCTGATCGTGAGGGATACGGGGTCCCCTGGGAGTTCCTGCCCAACGAACTGGGGTACGGCTCGGGGAGTAGGTGCCGGCGCAGACTGCGGGACTGGCACCAGGCCCGGGGTGTGGCAGGCCCTGCACGAGCTGCTGCTCGCCGAGTTGCGGGCGGCCGACCTGCTGGACTTCTCCCGGGCCGCGGTCGACGGCTCGCACCTGCGGGCGATGAGGGGCGGTTGCGAAGACCGGGCCCTCTCCGGTGGACCGAGGCAGGGCCGGCAGCAAGCACCACGTGATCGTGGAAGCCCACGGCATCCCACTCGCCGCCGCTGACAGGCGGAAACCGCCATGGCGTCACCCAGCTCATTCATTACTCTCGGCTGCGCCATCATCTGCCGGCGACGGCTGAAGACCTCACTCTGCCCCCGATCCTCAGGGCCGGGCGTCGTTGTCGCTGCCGAAGTCGGGCACATCGGCGGACAGCAGATGTTCGGCGCCGCCTTCGAGGGCCTTGGCCGTCTCGGTGGAGCGGGGGAGCATGGTCTTCTCGTAGGTGCGGATCGCGTGGTCGAGGGTGGAGGCGTTCGCGAGAGCGAGGGCGAGTTCGCCGGCGTCGAGCATGGCGAGGTTGACGCCGACGCCGAGCGGGGGCATGAGGTGGGCGGCGTCACCGAGCAGGGTCACCGTCGGGTGTGTTCCCAGATGTGCGGGACCGGGAGAGCGAAGATCGGGCGGTCCACATAGGGGCCGTCGTTTTCGGTGATCATCTGGCGCATGCGGGGCGACCAGCGGGCGTACTCGTCGAGTAGCACGGCGCGGATGCCGTCGGTGTCCTCGACGGTCAGGCCACTCGCGCTGATCCAGTCGACTGGGACTCTTTGGACGATGTAGACGCGGATGTGGTTTCCGCTGTTGCGCTGGGCGAACAGGCCGCGCTCGCTGTCGGCTGCGTGCGCGCTGCCCTGGCCGGCCAGCTCGGCGATGTCCGGGTGCCGGTTCTCGATGTCGGCGAACCATGCCTCCAGAAAGCTCACCCCGGTGTACCTGGGGACGGCGGGGGACACGGCCGGGCGCGCCCGGGAGGAGGCGCCGTCGGCGCCGATGACCAGATCGGTCTCGATGCTCGTGCCGTCGGCGAAGTGCAACCACGGCGGCCCGTCGGCGGGGCCGCTGATCGTGTCGAGGGCGCGGCCCCAGTGCACGGTTCCCGGCTGTACGGAGTCGAGCAGCAGGTTGCGCAGCTGGCCGCGGTCGATTTCCGGCTTGAACAGCTCGTCGGCCTCCGGGACTTGATGGGACGTGAGCGTGCCGCTCGGGTCCATCTGGCGCATTTCCTGGCCTTCGGGGCGGGCCAGTGTGAAGAACTCGTCGAGCAGGCCGGCTTCGCGTAGGGCGACCTGGCCGTTGTCGGCGTGCAGGTCGAGGGTGCCGCCCTGGTTGCGTGTGGCGCTGCAGACGCTACCCGGAGCACATTGATGAACCACGACCGACCGGAGGTGACCGGCCGTGCGCGTCCAACAGCTAGGGGTGACGGGGGCGGGTTCGGCGTACCTCATCGTTGGCGTTCTGCGGCTGCTTCTGCGTTTCTGCCCAGGCCGCCAGCAGGGTGAGTGCGTCGGCGCTGGGGGTGCCGGGATCCGCGGTGTAGGTGGTGATGGAGACGTGCGGGTCGCCGGGCAGGGCGAAGTCGTCGTACGCGAGGGTCATCGTGCCGACGGCCGGGTGGTGGACGACCTTGCGCCCGCGTGAGTGGCGGCGCACATTGTGCTTGGCCCAGCGGGTGTTGAAATCGGTGCTGCGGGTGGAGAGCTCGCCGATGAGTCCGGTCAGCTGCTTGTCCAGCGGGTCGCGCCCGGCGGTCGCGCGAAGTATCGCGACCACTTGGTCCTTCGCCTCGTCGAGGTCGGTGTAGTAGGCGTCCGCACATGGGTCGAGGAACACGTATCTGGCGATGTTCGGTGGCTGCTGGGCCATGGTGAACAGGTCGGCGTACAGCGCACGCCCCAGGTCGTTGGCCGCGAGGAGATTGAGGCGGCCGTCCTGGACGACGGCGGGCACCCTCATGGACTCGAGGACCTGCTGCACGGACGCGGTGATGGGGGAGGTGCGCTGGGGGCGCTTGCGGCGTGCGCCGGGCGCGACGTTGCGTGCCAGGTCGTACAGGTGGGCGCGCTCGTCGTCGTCGAGTTGCAACGCACGGGCGATGGAGTCGAGGACGCTCTCGGACGCGCCACCGAGCTGGCCGCGCTCGATGCGGGTGTAGTACTCGACGCTGAGGCCGGCGAGCATCGCGACTTCCTCGCGCCGCAGTCCTGTGACGCGGCGGTTGCCTCCGACGTAAGGCAGCCCGGCCTGCTCGGGCGTGATCCGCGCCCTGCGGCTCATGAGGAAGCCCCTGATCTCCTGCTGAAACTCCATGGCTCCCAGGCTAGGACGCGTGTTCCTGGTGTGGGGGTCCCTGAGAGTGCCTGGCAGGCATCCGCGCGGCGAGGGACGGTCGATGGGCAACCCAGCAAAGCCGTCTGAAAGGGATGTTTGCCAATGCGTGGAGCTGTCCTGTATGCCCCGGGCGATGTCCGGGTGGAAGAACGTGAGCACCCCGCGATCACCGCACCGACGGATGCGATCATCCGTGTGTCTGCGACGTGCGTGTGCGGATCTGACCTGTGGGATTACCGTGGCGTCAACGAGGTGACGCAGCCCACCCCGGCGGGGCACGAGTACGTCGGCGTGGTCACCGAGATCGGCGCCGAGGTCAAGAACATCAAGGTCGGTGACTTCGTCGTCGGGTCGTTCTTCGCCTCGGACAACACCTGTGAGATCTGTGAGGCGGGCTACCAGTCACGGTGCGCGCATGCCGAGTTCGTCGGGGCCGGCGGGGCGCAGTCGGAGTACTTGCGGGTGCCGCTGGCCGACGGCACCCTCGTGGCCACCCCTGGAATGCCGGACGACGACCTGATCCCCTCGCTGCTGGCCGCCTCCGACGTGCTCGGAACGGGCTGGTTCGGCGCCGTGGCCGCCGAGGTCGGGCCGGGCAAGACCGTGGCCGTGGTCGGTGACGGAGCCGTGGGCCTGCTCGCCGTCCTGGCCGCGAAGCAGCTGGGCGCGGAGCGGATCATCGCGATGTCGCGGCACGCGTCGCGACAGCAGCTCGCCCGCGAGTTCGGCGCGACGGACATCGTCGAGGAGCGCGGTGACGAGGGCGTGGCCAGGATCAAGGAACTCACCGGCGGCTACGGCGCCCACAGCGTGATCGAGGCCGTCGGCACTCAGGAATCGATGATGCAGGCCATCCGCTCCACCCGCCCCGGCGGACACGTGGGATACGTGGGCGTGGCCCACGGCGTGGAGCTTCCGGGCGAGGAGGTGTTCTTCGCCGAGGTGCACCTGCACGGCGGCCCCGCTCCGGTGCGCCGGTTCCTGCCCGAGCTGATCCAGCTCATCTGGGACCGCGAGATCGACCCGGGCAAGGTCTTCGACCTCACCCTCCCACTCGATGAGGCCGCTGAGGGATTCAAGGCGATGGACGAGCGCCGCGCCATCAAGACCCTGCTCAAGCCCTGACCCCTCACTCACCGGTCCCAGTTGCTCTCGCCCGGGACTCGAACATCCCGGGCAGGATTGCGCACCCCCATTTTGATCTCGACGGGAGAACCCCCATGAACCCCACTTACGACTTCTCCGGGCAGGTGGCCCTCATCACCGGCGCCGCCTCCGGCATGGGCCTGGCAGCCGCTCGCGCCTTCGCCGACTCCGGCGCTGCCGTGGTTCTGGCCGACCGCGACCACGATGCCGTCCACAAAGCAGCCGAAGAGATCACCGGCCGCGCGGGGCGGGCGATAGGTGTCGTCTGCGACGTCACCGACGAACAGCAAGTGGAAGCGGCAGTGCGGGCCGCGGTGACGGAGTACGGCCGCCTGGACATGGCGTTCAACAACGCCGGCATCCAGGTGCCGCCGACCGACGCGGCCGACGAGACGGCCGAGAACTTCGACCGGGTCAACGCCGTCAACCTGCGCGGCGTCTGGGCGGCGATGAAGCACGAACTGCGGCAGATGCGCGAACAGGGCAGCGGCGCCATCGTCAACTGCTCGTCCCTGGGCGGGCTCGTGGGGCTGCCCGAGCGTGCGGCCTACCACGCCTCCAAGCACGGCGTCATCGGCCTGACCCGCAGCGCCGCGGTCGAGTACGCGCCCCGGGGCATCCGCATCAACGCCGTGTGCCCCGGCGTCATCGAGACCCCGATGGTCGCCGACATGGTCGAGAACCAGGCCGAGGCCATGGCCGCGATCCTCAAGGAACAGCCCATCGGCCGCCTGGGTGCAGCGGACGAGGTCGCAGCGGCCGTCCTGTGGCTGTGCAGCCCCGGCTCCAGCTTCGTCACCGCCACCGCTCTCCCCGTCGATGGCGGCTTCACCGCCCACTGAGGTGTGAGGCCGGCCGCAGAGCCAGCACCGTACAGGAGACAACAAGGGCCGACCTTCACTCCGTCCCCGGCGCCGGACACGTGGACCTCTACGACAAGACGGACCTGATTCCGTTCGACAAGCTGGAGGAGTCCTTCACCAAGAACCTCCCGTGAGCACCAACTGCGGCCCGGTGCCGGTGCGGGCCTGCGTTGCGGAACTGATGCCCGACATCCTCGACGGCGCCCCGGCCGGTTTACCAAGCCGTGGCCGGCCGCAAGAGCCTCAAGGTTCTCGTCAACAACTGACCTCGGGACAAGAACGGGAGAGGGGGGCGGCCCCGGGACCTGGGCTCAGCAGCCGGATTCTTCCCGCCCCATCCTCTCCCCGGGAATCCGTCACCACTCCGCCTCATGACGACGCACAAAACGCCCCCTGCTAACGACGACACCTCCTCCTGCCCAGCCGCAGTCGCGGCTGATCCGCCCAGCGATGCGAAGGCGTACCCATGTCCAGTGAAACTGTGTCTGCTGTTCCACCGCCCATTGAACCGGGCGATCCCTCCTCGGCGCCCACTCGGCGGACCTTCATCGCCACCACCGCGGTCGGTGGCGTGGCCCTCGCGGGCGGCGTGATCGGAGGCTCCGTCCTCGTCGGCTCGGAGGAAGCGGCGGCTGCCGTGGCGCCTGCCAGCCGTGTGTCCCTGACGGTGAACGGCACCCGGCGGACGGTGACCGTGGACAACCGCACCTCGCTTCTGGACCTGCTGCGCGAGCACTTCGGTCTCACCGGCTCCAAGAAGGGCTGCAACGCCGGAGCGTGCGGGGCGTGCACGGTGCTGGTGGACGGGCAGCGCCACAACGCCTGCCTGACGCTCGCGGTGCGTCTGGAGGGCGTCGAGGTCACCACGATCGAGGGCCTCGCCGACGGCGACCGACTGCATCCGCTGCAGCAGGCGTTCATCGACGAGGATGCCTTCCAGTGCGGCTACTGCACCCCCGGCCAGATCATGTCCGGCGTCGGGTGCATCAAGGAGGGCCACACCGGATCCCCGGAGGAGATCCGGGAGTGGATGAGCGGCAACATCTGCCGCTGCGGCTGTTACGTGAAGATCGTGCGCGCGGTCGAGCAGACCGCGGGCCGGAAGTAGAGGTGCGGCCGCCATGTATCCCTTCTCCTACACCCGTGCCGCCGACACGCGTGAGGCCCTCGACGCCGGTCGCCGCGGCGGCCGTTACATCGCCGGGGGCACCACCCTCGTCGACCTGATGCGCGAGACCGTGGAACGCCCCGAGAGCCTGGTCGACATCAGCGGCCTGCCGCTGCGCGAGGTCAGAGCCACCGAGGGAGGTGGACTGCGCATCGGTGCCCTGGTGCGGATGGCCGAAGCTGCCGCTCACCCCAAGGTGCGCGCCCTGTATCCCGTGATCTCCGAGTCGCTGGAGCTGAGTGCGTCCGCCCAGCTGCGGAACATGGCGACCATCGGCGGCAACATCATGCAGCGCACCCGCTGCACCTACTTCCGTGACGTGACCGCCGCGTGTAACAAGCGCGAGCCCGGCTCAGGTTGTGCCGCGCTGAAGGGCCACAATCGCACCCACGCGATCCTCGGCACCTCCGACTCCTGCGTGGCCACCCATCCTTCCGACGTCGCCGTGGCGTTCGCCGCCCTGGACGACCGTGCACCTGCTGGGCCCGGACGGGGAGCGCCGTATCCCCTGCACCGACTTCCTGCTACGGCCCGGTAGCACCCCCAACCGTGAACAGGCCATCCGACAGGGCGAGCTGATCACCGCGATCGAGATCCCCGCGCTGCCACGTCCGCTGAAGTCGGGCTACCTCAAGGTGCGTGACCGGCAGTCCTACGAGTTCGCCCTGACCTCGGCAGCCGTCGCCCTGCACATACGCGGCGGAGTGATCCGCGAGGCCAAGGTCGCCGCCGGAGGCGTAGGCACCGTGCCCTGGAAACTGCCCGCCGTGGAACGGCACCTGGTCGGCGAACGCCCCTCCGCAGCCCTCTGGACAGCCGCCGCGGAGAAGGCAGCCGACGGGGCACGTCCTCTGCAGTACAACCGGTTCAAGCCCGAGTTGCTCAAGCGGACCGTCGAGCGTCAGCTGCGCGTCGTGGGAGGTACGAAGTGAGTCCCCAGCCCCGGTCCGCCGTCGGCGCCCCGCTGTCCCGGGTGGACGGCCGGCTCAAGGTTACCGGCCAGGCCCTCTACGCCGCCGAGCACGACGTCGAGAACGTCCTGCACGCGGTCATCGTCGACAGCAGCGTCGGCCTGGGCCGCATCACGTCCATCGACGCGGACGCCGCACTGGCCCACTCCGGCGTACTGCGGGTGATCCATCACCGCAACGCGCCGAAGCTTCCGTACCTCGACAACCCCGGGTCGAACAACCCCGAGGGCCGGCGGCTGCGGGTCTTCCAGGACGACAAGGTCCTCTTCCACGGCCAGCCGGTCGCCGTCGTCATCGCCACCACCCTGGAGGCCGCGCAGCACGGCGCGAGCCTGGTGAAGGTCCGCTACGACGCGAAGAAACCCTCGACCGACATGGCCGAGGCGAAACCGGACGAGCCGACCAAGTACGCGCGCGGTGACGCCGCCGCCAGGCTGCGCGACGCGGCGGTGCGCCTGGACCTCGACTACCGCATGGCGCGCAACCACCAGAACCCCATGGAGACGCACGCCACCATCGCCCGCTGGAACGGCGACAAGCTGACCGTGTGGGACAAGACCCAGTGGGTGGTGGGCACCCAGACCGAACTTTCCACAGTCTTCGACCTGCCCATGAAATCGGTGCGGGTCATCTCACCGTTCGTCGGCGGCGGCTTCGGCAGCGGCCTGCGCTGCTGGCCGCACACCGTGGTCGCCGCCCTCGCCGCCCGCGAGATGAAACGCCCCGTCAAAGTCGTCCTGACCCGCAGGCAGATGTACTTCGGCACCGGCTTCCGGCCCTCCTACGACTACCGCCTGCGCCTCGGCAGCGACCGGCGGGGCCGGCTGACCGCCATGGTGCACGAGATGGACGCGGAGACCTCGTCGTACGAGAAGTTCGACGAGGCCATCATGCTTGCCGGCCAGATGTTCTACAGCACGCCCAACGTCAGCCAGGCGTACCGGAAGGTACCGCTGGACGTGAACACCCCGCTGTACATGCGCGGCCCCGGCTTCGCGAACGCGTCCTTCGCCATCGAGTCAGCCATGGACGAGCTCGCGAACCGGCTCGGCGTCGACCCGATCGAGCTGCGCCTGCGCAACGAGCCGGCCGAGGACGAGTCGAACGGCCTGCCCTGGTCCACCCGCAAGCTGCGCGAGTGCTACACCGTAGGCGCCAGGGAGTTCGGCTGGGACCGGCGCAACCCCAAGCCCCGCTCAACGCGTGACGGCGACTGGCTGATCGGACTCGGTATGGCCGCGGCCGTGTACGACCCCGGTCGTTTCCCCGCGCAGGCCCGGGTCCGCCTGGACGCCGACGGCACCGCGGTCGCCGAGGCCGCCACCATCGACATGGGACCGGGCACCTACACCTCGCAGACCCAAGTCGCCGCGGACGCGCTCGGCCTGACCATGCGCAACGTGACCTTCCGGCTCGGCGACTCCCTCTACCCGCCGACCCCGCCGCACGGCGGCTCGATGACCATGACGGTCGTCGGCTCCGCCGTCCTCGACGGGTGCAACAAGGTCCGCGGCCAGGCGATCAAGCTGGCCGTCGAGGACGAGCAGTCGCCGCTGTACGGCGTGAAGGCCGAGGAGGTGGTCGTGCGCGGCGGCCGGCTGCACGTGCAGGGCAACCCCACCCGCGGCGAGACCTACCAGCGGCTGCTGACCCGCAACAAGCTCACCCACCTGGAGGCCGTCGGCGCCTACGCCGGGGCGCCGGAGCCCGCACGGCACTCGTACTTCTCCTACGGCGCCGTCTTCACCGAGGTGGGCGTGGACGCCACGCTCGGCCTGGTCCGGGTGCGGCGGATGCTCGGGGTGTACGACGTGGGCCGCATCGTCAGCCCCAAGCTGGCGGACAGCCAGGCGCTGGGCGGCATGGTGGGCGGCATCGGCCAGGCGCTGCTGGAGCACACGGTCACCGACCACTGCGAAGGCCGGATCGTGAACGCGAGCCTCGCCGACTACCTCGTGCCGGTGAACGCCGACATCCCCGACCTCAAGGCGATCTACCTGGAGGGCGAGGACCCCGATGCCGACCCGCTCGGTGTCAAGGGGATCGGAGAGGTCGTCCAGGTCGGTGTGGCGGCCGCCATCGCCAACGCGGTCTACAACGCCACCGGCCGCCGCATCCGTGAACTGCCCATCACGGCGGAGGCGTTGATCTGAGCCGGGGTGCCCTGGGCCATGGAGGAGCAGCCCAGTGCCCAGGGCATCCCCCTGCCCGTCCGGCAGTCGGTCCCCCCGTCCGGCTGCCGGACCTCCCAGGGCCGCCGCCGTGTTCCCGCCCCCGTGGAGCGCGGCGGCGGCTCTTCCTCACACCCACGGAGACAGGCCCATGTTGAACATCGCGGACACACTGCACCGCTGGTGCCGCGAGGCACGCCTCTTCGCCCTGGCCACCGTCGTCGATGTCCACGGCAGCGCCCCCCTGCCGGCCGGTACGTCGGTCGCGGTGGATATGGACGGCAACGCGATCGGCAGCATCTCCGGTGGCTGCGTCGAGGGCGCCGTCTACGAGCTGTGCCGGCAGGTACTCGAGGAAGAGGGCGAGCCCAAGCGCGCCTGGTTCGGCTACTCCGACGACGACGCCTTGGCGGTCGGACTGACCTGCGGCGGCGAACTCGACGTCCTGATCCAGCGCATCGACCCCGCAGCGCAGCCCCACCTGGCCGTCGCGTTCGACGAGGTTCGTCGGGGCAGGCCCACGGCTGTGGCACAGATAGTCGACGGTCCCGAGAAACTCCTTGGGCGCACGTCGTGTGTCCTCGGTGACGGCGGCACCGCCCACGGAACCCTGGACGACGGCGAGGTGGACCCGACAGTGAGGGACAAAGCCGCTGCCTTACTGCGAGCCGGACGCACCGCGCGCGTCGAGGTCGGCGGCGACGCGGACACCTGCCCTGAGCCTCGATCCACCGCGTGAATTCTGATCTTCGGTATCGGGTGGGCTCGGGATGGTCTTTCGGGGTGCGGGCAGCGCGATGGGCCGGGTGGCCGT
>NZ_JBEOTA010000066.1:0-18944 GCF_040303265.1 Streptomyces sp. NPDC096040 | reverse complement strand
AAGATCCTGGCCACCTGGACCGGCGCCTGCTCGATATGCGGCCAGCCCGCCCCCACACCCGAAGCCCACCACAGAACCTAACAAAGCCCTACTAGGTACGCGTACTCAGTCCTGTGTGCTCAGGCCCAGGACGCGCGGTCGCCGACTGGCTACGATCGCGTCCGTGTCGGTACTCCCCTTGGTCTTCACCAGCGGCTGGGCCAGCGGAATCAACGCCTACGCGGTGGTGCTGCTGCTCGGCCTCTTCGGCGCGACGGGCGTGAGCGACGACGTCCCCGCGACGCTGCAACGCCCCGAGGTCCTGATCATCGCGGGCGTGCTGTTCCTGTGCGAGGCGGTCGCCGACAAGATCCCGTACGTCGACTCGGTGTGGGACTCCGTGCACACGGTGGTCCGCCCGGTGGCGGGCGCCTGGGTCGGGGCGCTGCTCGCCGGGCACAGCGGCTCCCTGTCGGACGTGGCGGCCGGGCTGATCGGGGGTTCGACGGCGCTGGCCAGCCACACGGTCAAGGCCGGGACCCGGATGGCGGTCAACACCTCGCCGGAGCCGTTCAGCAACATCGTGCTGAGCTTCGCCGAGGATCTCGGGGTCGGCGCGATCGTGTCGTTCGCGATGTTCCACCCGCTGGCGGCGGCGATCATCGCGGCGGTGCTGCTGGCCACCGGTCTGACCGTGCTGGTGTTCCTGATCTCCCGGATCCGCCGCTTCTGGCGCCGCCGCGCCCAGCACCGGGAGGAACGCCGGCTCGCGGCCCACCTGGGCAGGCCACCGGACTGACGGGCCCGCCCGGCCGGATTGTCAGTGGCGGTCGATAAAGTCGCGGGCATGGGACGGATTGCGGTGATCGGCGCCGGGATGGGCGCCATGGCGGCGGCCGCCCGGCTGGCCGTCGCGGGCCACCGGGTGACGGTGTACGAGCGTACGGAGACGTTCGGCGGCGGGGTGCGCCGGTTCGAGCGCGACGGGTTCGCCTTCGACACCGGCCCGGGGCTGCTGCCGCTGCCCGCCGTCTACCGCGACCTGTTCGTCAAGACCGGCAAGGAGCCGCTGGAGGACCTGGTCGAGCTGGTCCAGGTCGACCCGTCGGCCCGGCATGTCTTCGCGGACGGCACCGAGGTGGCACTCCCCAACGCGTCCCGCGCGGGTGTCGTCACCGCCCTCGACGAGGCCCTCGGAGGAGGCGCGGGGCAGCGCTGGGGCGACTTCCTGGTGCGGGCCCGGGAGGCCTGGGACCGCACCCGGCGCCCACTCCTGGAGGAGCCGCTGTGGCCGAACTGGCAGGTGCTGGCGGAGCGCGAGCCCTACCCGTCCGTGCCGCACAGGAAGCTCCTGCGCACCCGCCGGGCGGCCACACTCGCCGAGATCGGCGCCTGGGAGCTGCGCGACGAGCGCCTCGCCGCCCTGCTGAACAGCCACGCACTCGCCTACGGCCTCGACCCCCGTGACACTCCGGCGAGCGCGGCCGTCCTGCCGTATCTGGAGCACGCCTTCGGCACCTGGTATGTGCGCGGTGGCATACGGGAGTTGGCGCGGGCCGTGTACGAGCGGTGTGTGAAGCGCCGGGTCGAGTTCGTCTTCGGCGCGGAGGTCACCGGGGTCCTGGAGAAGGCCGGCCGGGTGGCGGGGGTGGAGCTGGCCGACGGAGGGGTGGCCGACGCCGACTTCGTGGTGGCGGGCGTGCCGCCGGAGGCGCTGAGCCGGCCCGCGGTACGGACCGACGCCGGCCCCGCGCCCCGGCAGGGGCTGCCGAGCCGGCTCACCGTGCTGCTGGCGCTGCGGGGCGGGCGGCCGGAGGGGACCGCTCACCGGACCGTGGTGCACCCGGCGGACCGTGCCGCGGAGTTGGACGGCCTGTTCGGCTCGGCGCCGGCCGCGCCCGGGACGGTGACGGTGCTGCGGCCCGACGACCCGGCCCTGGTCCCGGACGCCGGACACGAGGCGGTCGCGCTGGTCTCGACGGTGCCCGCCGGGAGCGGCGGTCCCGATGGGGCAGAGCGGATGATCACCGTCGCCGAGCGTGCCATACCGGGGCTGCGTGACCGCGTCGTGTGGCAGGAGGTACGCACTCCGGCGGACATCGCGGCGGAGACCGGCGCGGTCGGCGGGGCGGTGCCGCCTCCGGCGCTGGCGGCCGGCGCGGGCGGGCTGCTGCACCCGGCCAACACCACTGAACTGTCAGGTCTGTTCACCGTGGGCGGCTGGTCGCACCCCGGTGGCGGGCTTCCGCACGCGGGTATGTCGGGGGCGCTGGTGGCCGGACTGATCGTGGAGGGACCGGAGTTCCGCGGCTCGCGGTGAGACGCGGCCGGGCGCTTGGGAAGCGGTGGCTTCAGAAACGGTACTGCTCGTCGTACCCGGTGCCCTGCTGGCCCTGCTGCTGGCCCTGCCCGTCGCCCTGGTAGGGGTACGGCTGCTCCTGCGGGAGTTCGCCGCCGTAGGTCTCGTCGGCGCGCTGCTGCGGGACCCAGACACCGCCCGCGGGGGTCTCGCCGTAGCCGCCGTTGCCGTACTGGTCCTGGGTGTAGCCCTGCTGGTCGTACTGCTGGGTGCCGTAGGACTGGTCGTACCCGGCGCCGCCGTAGGTCTGGTTGCCGATGTACGGGTCGGAGTAGTTGGCGTACTGCGGCTGGCCGTTGACGTCGTAGCCGTACTGCTGCTGGCCGTAGCCGGAGTAGTCGTAGGCGTAGTTCTGGTCGGTGCCCTGGGCCGCGTACGCCTGGTCCTGGCCGGCGGTCGCGTAGGCCGGGTCGCCGGTGGTGGCGTAGCCGGGCTCGTTGTATATGCCGTAGGAGCCGGTGTCGTCGGGCATCGGCTGCGGCTCGTACACCGCGGTGGACTCGGCGGCGGTCGGCTCGCCGATGGGGGTCCCCCCGCTCGAACGTAGCTGAGAGTGGGGGAGGGCCGGGGAGAAGACGTCGTCGCGGTCGTACTCCTCGTCACCGCCGTAGGGCTGGTTGCCGCCCGTGGCGTAGGCCTCCTGGTCGGCGTAGGCGGCGTCGGCCGCGTCCGGGTCGGTGGCTTCCAGGCCCGGGTCCTCGTCCGGCTCGCCGCGGCGGCGCTTGATCGGGCCGCCGTCACCGTCCGCGCCGGGGCGCTTGACCGCCCAGCCGGCCTCGAAGCCGCGGCGGAACGAGAGTGTGACGTAGGTCTGGCCGACCGCGAAGGCGATCGCGCCCAGACCGATGACGATCACCGACGGAATCAGGACACCGAAGACGACCCCGAGGAAGCCGGCGAAGGCGAGCAGCCGCCAGCGCAGTCGCGCCTTGTACTGCAGCAGTACCTCGCCCAGCAACCACAGCGCGACGATGCCGAACGCTGCGTAGAGGACCGTCCAGCCCATGTACGCCCCTCTCCCAATGACCGCTACGCAGTGTGTCGTACTCCGGTGCGGCCGGTCTAGGCCCGCGGGGGATGGTGCAGGCCCAGGTTCTCGTGGATTTCCAGCGTCGCCGTGGAGCTGTTGAGCGTGATGAAGTGCAGTCCGGGGACGCCCTCGGCCAGCAGCCGTGCGCAGAACTCCGTGGCGAACTCGATACCGATGGAGCGTACCGCCGCCGGATCGTCTTTGGCTGTGAGGATCCGCTCTTTCAGGGCGTCCGGGAAGGCCGCGTTGCTGAGTTTGGGCAACCGTTCCAGCATCTTCACACTGGTGACGGGCAGGATTTCCGGAATCACCGGGGTCTCGCAGCCCGCCGCGACGACCCGGTCGCGAAGGCGAAGGTACGACTCGGGCTGGAAGAACATCTGCGTGATGGCGTAGTCGGCGCCCGCGCGGCACTTGTCGACGAAGTGCCGGACGTCGGTGTCCCAGTCGCTGGAGCGCGGGTGCATCTCCGGGAAGGCGGCCACGCCCACACAGAAGTCACCCGACTCCTTGATGAGCCGGACGAGTTCGGCGGCGTAGGTCAGGCCCCGCGGATGCGCCACCCACTCCCCCATCGGGTCGCCGGGCGGGTCGCCGCGCACCGCGAGCATGTTGCGGATCCCGGCGTCCGCGTACTGGCCGATGATGTTGCGCAGTTCGGCCAGGGAGTGGTCGACCGCGGTGAGGTGGGCGACCGGGGTGAGCGTGGTGTCGGCGACGATCTGCTGGGTCTCCCTGACCGTGCCCGCGCGGGTCGAGCCGCCGGCGCCGTAGGTCACGGAGACGAAGTCGGGGGCGACCGCTTCGACCCGACGGAGCGCGGTCCACAGGTTCCGCTCGCCCTTGGGGGTTTTCGGCGCCGAGAACTCGAACGAGCACGTGGTCTTGCCGGAGACGAGCATGTCACGCACGGTGAGTGCGCGGTCAGTCCTGGTGGATGCGGTTCCGAGGGCCATACTCGCAGGTTAGCCAGGGGCGGACGGTCACCCAACCGCACTCGGGGGATTTGCCCGGATTGTCGGTCTCACGTCCGGATACTGGACAAGTTTCCGGACGGGTTGTGCCGACGGGCTACTCGGACCGCAGTCGCTTCGCGAACTCGGCTGCCGCCGCGCCCGGGTCGTCGGCCTCGGTGAGTGCGCGGACCACGACCACCCGGCGGGCGCCCGCGTCCAGCACCTGGTCGAGGTTGCCCAGGTCGATGCCACCGATGGCGAACCAGGGGCGGTCCGTGCCCAGGGCGGCGGTGTACCGCACCAGGTCGAGGCCGGGAGCGGGGCGGCCCGGCTTGGTGGGGGTGGGCCAGCAGGGGCCGGTGCAGAAGTAGTCCACGCCGTCCTGGACGGCGGCCGCGGCCGCCTCGGGCTCGGCGTGCGTGGAGCGGCCGATCAGGACGTCCGGGCCGAGGATCGCGCGGGCGGCCGGGACCGGCAGGTCGTCCTGGCCGAGGTGGAGCACGTCGGCGCCGGCCGCGTGGGCCACGTCCGCGCGGTCGTTGACCGCGAGCAGCCTTCCGTGCCGAGCGCAGGCGTCGGCGAACACGGCGAGGTGCTCCAGCTCCTCGGCGGCCTCCATGCCCTTGTCGCGCAGCTGCACGATGTCGACACCGCCCGCCAGGACCGCGTCCAGGAACTCGGCGAGGTCGCCCTGCTCCTTGCGGGCGCCCGTGCAGAGGTAGAGACGGGCGTCGGTCAGCTGGGCGCGGGCGGTGTCGGTCATTCGGTGTCCCCCGTTGTGTTCGGTACTGGCTGCCTCAGACGGCGAGCGCCTGGGCGCGGCGCTTCACCTCCGTGCCGCGATTCTCGCTCAGGGCCTGCGCGGGGGTGCCGGGCAGGCTCGCGTCAGGTGTGAAGAGCCACTCCAGCATCTCTTCGTCCGTGAAGCCGTCGTCCCGCAGGAGCGTCAAGGTTCCGGACAGGCCCTTGACGACCTTGTCCCCGTCGATGAAGGCGGCGGGGACGTGCAGCGCGCGGTTCTCACCACGGCGTACGGCGATGAGCTGGCCCTCCTTGACCAGCTGCCGCACGCGCGTCACCTCGACGTCCAGCATCTCTGCGATGTCGGGGACGGTGAGCCAGGCGGGGACGAGAGCATCGATCTTTGCGTCAATCTCGGTCACGGATCCAGGGTAGGCGTTCCGCCAGGGGTGCCGCGATGGCAGTGCCGGGAGGGTCGTCGTTCGGGTGCCGCCCTGTGGGGGCTGATCGCGCCCACACGGCGGAGCCGCATATGTCAGACCCCGCGCCCCTAAAGGGGCGCCGCAGTGGCGTTCTTCAAGGGGCGGGCGGGATCGGACAGGGCCTCGGCGTCCATTCGGGTGTTCGCCTCGAGCAGACGGCGGCCCTGGGCCAGGTCACGCGGGCGGCCTACCGCCAGGAGGGCGACCAGGCGGTCCTCGCGGAGCCAGCAGACGCTCCAGGCGGGGCCCGTCGGGTCGCCGCGCCACACCAGCCGGTCGGCCGCCGCGTGGTGGCCGGCGTACTGCACGAAGCGGCCGAACTGCTCCGACCAGAAGTACGGCACCGGGTCGTAGACCGCGTCGGACTCGCCCAGGATGTTGGCGGCCACCGTACGCGGGCCCTGGAGGGCGTTGTCCCAGTGGTGGACCAGGAGGCGCTCGCCGTAGCGGCCGGACGGGAAGGAGGCGCAGTCGCCGACCGCGTAGACGTCCGGGACACCGGTGCGCAGCCGGTCGTCGGCGAGCACCTCCCCGTGCGCGCCCAGTTCGATGCCGGAGCCGGCCAGCCAGCCGGTGGCGGGGCGGGCGCCGATGCCGACCACGACGGCGTCCGCGGGCAGCCGCGAGCCGTCGTCGAGCATCACCGCGCCTGGTTCGACACGCGCCACGCGCGCGTGCGTGCGCAGTTCGGCGCCGCTGTCCGCGTACCAGACGGTCATCGGCGCGACCACCTCGGCCGGGAGCGCTCCCGCGAGCGGGCGGTCGGCGGCCTCCACGACGGTCACCGCGCAGCCGGCCTCGCGGGCCGCGGTGGCGAACTCGGCGCCGATCCAGCCCGCGCCGACCACCACGATGTCGTGCTGCCGGGCGAGCACGGGCCGCAGCCGTTCGGCGTCGTCCAGGGTGCGCAGCAGATGGACGCCGGGCACCCCCTCGGTGCCGGGCAGTGTGATCGGCTCGGCACCGGTGGCGAGGACCAGGACGTCGTACGGCACCGGTCCGGCCTCGGTGTCCAGCTCACGGTCGGCGGGGCGCACGCCGAGGGCGTCGCGGCCGAGCGCCAGCTCGATGCCGAGCGCCTCGAAGTCGACCTCGAAGGCGGAGTTCTCCGCTTTGCCGAGCAGCACGGCCTTGGAGAGCGGCGGCCGGTCGTACGGCTGGTGCGGCTCGGCGCCGATCAGGGTGACGGTGCCGGTGAACCCCTGCTCGCGCAGGGCCACGGCGGTCTGGACCCCGGCCATGCCCGCGCCCACCACGACCACCCGTCGCGTCTGTGACGTGCCACGTCGCTGTGTCTGCTCGCTCACCTGATCACCATAGACAAGAACGATAGACAACTGACAAAGAGTCAGTCAGGGGGCGTGCTGAGTGACCTGTTCCACATCGCCGGCCGAGGCCGTCTTACAAGGGCGGAGCTCTGCGGGCTAGGGTGGCGAGGAAGCACACGCGGGAGCCCGGACGCACCGGGCTGAGAGGGAGGCTGGCGGCCTCCGACCGTACGAACCTGATCCGGGTCATGCCGGCGAAGGGAGGGGCTGGACGCCCATGTCCGCACACACGTCCGACGTCCTCGTCATCGGGGGCGGAATCATCGGCCTGGTCACGGCCTGGCGGTCCGCGCAGCGCGGGCTCGACACCGCCGTGGTCGACCCCGCGCCCGGCGGCGGGGCCGCGCAGGTCGCGGCGGGGATGCTGGCCGCGGTCACCGAACTGCACTACGGCGAGCAGACCCTGCTGGGGCTCAACCTGGCCTCCGCCCGCCGCTATCCCGACTTCGCCACCGAGCTCACCGAGCTGACCGGCCACGACCTCGGCTACCGGCGCTGCGGCACGCTCGCGGTCGCGCTGGACGCCGACGACCGGGCGCATCTGCGCGAGCTGCACGCCCTCCAGCAGCAGTCGGGGCTGGATTCCGAGTGGCTGTCCGGGCGGGACTGCCGGCGCCTGGAGCCGATGCTCGCGCCGGGCGTGCGCGGCGGGCTGCGGGTGGACGGCGACCACCAGGTCGATCCGCGCCGGCTGGCGGCCGCGCTGGTGGCCGCGTGCGAGCGGGCCGGGGTGGTCTTCCACCGCGACTGGGCCGAGCGCCTGGAGGTGGTACGGGAGCGGGCCGCCGGTGCCGTCACCCGCGCGGGAGAGCTACTGGGCGCGGACCGGGTCGTGCTCGCCGCCGGCAGCCTCAGCGGGCGGCTGGCGGGGGTACCCGAGGACGTGCTGCCGCCGGTGCGGCCCGTGAAGGGGCAGGTGCTGCGGCTGACCGTGCCCGCGCGGTACGCGCCGTTCCTCAGCCGGACCGTACGGGCCGTGGTCCGCGGCGGCCATCTCTACCTGGTGCCCCGGGAGAACGGCGAGCTGGTCGTCGGGGCGACGAGCGAGGAGCTGGGCTGGGACACGACGGTCACGGCGGGGGGCGTGTACGAGCTGCTGCGCGACGCGCACGAGCTGGTGCCCGGCATCACCGAGCTGCCGCTGACCGAGACCCGGGCCGGGCTGCGCCCCGGCTCCCCCGACAACGCGCCGCTGCTCGGGCCGACCCGCCTCGACGGGCTGCTGCTGGCCACCGGGCACCATCGCAACGGGGTGCTGCTCACGCCGGTCACGGGTGACGTGATGGCGGAGCTGCTGACCGGCGGTGAGCTTCCGGAAGAGGCTCGTCCGTTCTCGCCGAAGCGTTTCGGCCCCGTCCCCGGCGTACTCGTGGAGCAGACCGCATGAACATCTCCGTCAACGGGGAGCGCCGGGAGATCACCCCGGGCACCGCTCTCGACACACTCGTGAAGTCCCTCACGGCCGCACCGTCCGGGGTGGCCGCGGCGGTCAACGAGACGGTCGTACCGCGCGGGGAGTGGCCGGGTACGGCTCTCGCCGAGGGTGACCGCGTGGAAGTCCTGACCGCCGTACAGGGAGGCTGAGCCATGGCCGACGATCCGTTTGTCCTCGGGGGTACGGCCTTCTCGTCCCGGCTGATCATGGGGACCGGGGGTGCGCCGAGCCTTGAGGTGCTGGAGCGGGCGCTGGTCGCGTCCGGGACCGAGCTGACGACGGTCGCGATGCGGCGGGTGGATCCGGGCGTACGGGGCTCCGTGCTGTCGGTCCTCGAGCGGCTGGGGATCCGGGTGCTGCCGAACACGGCGGGGTGCTTCACCGCCGGGGAGGCCGTGCTGACGGCCCGCCTGGCCCGGGAGGCGCTGGGGACCTCGATGGTCAAGCTGGAGGTCATCGCCGACGAGCGGACACTGCTGCCGGATCCGATCGAGCTGCTTGACGCGGCGGAGACGCTGGTCGACGACGGGTTCACGGTGCTGCCGTACACCAACGACGATCCTGTGCTGGCCCGGAAGCTGGAGGACGTCGGGTGTGCCGCGGTGATGCCGCTGGGGTCGCCGATCGGGTCGGGGCTCGGGATCCGCAACCCGCACAACTTCCGGCTGATCGTCGAGCACGCGCGTGTGCCGGTGATTCTGGACGCGGGGGCCGGTACGGCTTCCGACGTGGCGCTGGCGATGGAGCTGGGGTGTGCGGGGGTGATGCTGGCGTCGGCGGTCACGCGGGCGCAGGATCCTGAGCGGATGGCGTCCGCCATGCGGGCCGGGGTGGAGGCGGGGAGGCTGGCCCGGCTGGCGGGGCGGATTCCGCGGCGGTTCTTCGCGGAGGCGTCGTCTCCTGCGGAGGGCCTGGCCGTGTTCGACCCCGAGCGTCCCGCGTTCTGACCGCCGGTCCCCTCCCGCCTTTCTCTCCCACCCACGCACCGCCCGAAACGGTTGGCTGGGAAGCGGAACTCTCCCGTGGGGGCCGAGCGCCGTCGGCGGCCGCGGGGTGAGTGTCGGCAGTGGGTGCGGAGTACGCGGTGCGTCACAGGTGCGCTGCAGTCCGGTGGGAAAAACTGTCTCACCTGTGGGGGTTTCAGCCGGGGCTCGTACACTCGCTGGGTGGATACGACGCTTCAGGACCCTCTCGTCGGGCAGGTGCTCGACGGCCGTTACCGCGTCGACGCGCGGATCGCCGTCGGCGGGATGGCCACGGTCTACCGGGCCCTGGACGTCCGGCTGGACCGGGTGCTCGCGCTGAAAGTGATGCATCCGGCACTCGCCGCGGACGGGTCCTTCGTCGAGAGATTCATCCGGGAGGCCAAGTCGGTCGCCCGGCTGGCCCACCCGAATGTCGTCCAGGTCTTCGACCAGGGGACCGACGGGTCGTATGTGTATCTCGCGATGGAGTACGTCGCCGGGTGCACCCTGCGTGACGTGCTGCGCGAGCGCGGCGCGCTGCAGCCGCGGGCCGCGCTGGACATTCTGGAGCCGGTGCTGGCCGCGCTGGGCGCCGCGCACCGCGCCGGGTTCGTACACCGGGACATGAAGCCCGAGAACGTGTTGATAGGGGACGACGGACGCGTCAAGGTTGCCGACTTCGGGCTGGTGCGGTCCGTGGACAGCGTCACCAACACGACGGGCGCCGTGCTCGGGACCGTGGCGTACCTCGCGCCCGAGCAGGTCGAGAGCGGGGCCGCCGATCCGCGCGTCGACGTGTACGCCTGCGGAGTCGTGCTCTACGAGATGCTCACCGGGCAGAAGCCGCACGACGGGGACTCGCCCGCGGTGATCCTCTACAAGCATCTCCACGAAGACGTGCCGCCGCCCTCCGCCGCCGTGCCCGGGCTGGCCTACGAGCTGGACGAGCTGGTCGCCCTCGGCACCGCCCGCAACCCCGAGGTCCGGCCGTACGACGCCGTCGCGCTGCTGGCCCGGGTCCGGGGGGCGCGCGGCACGCTCGGTGACGAGCAGCTGGACGCCGTACCGCCGCAGGCGCTCTCGCGGGCGCATGACATAGCCGAGGACCGGACGAGTGTCATTCCGCGGTCGCTGACCTCCCCCACGCTCGGCTTCGCTCGCGCGGGGGGACCCCCGTCCTGGCCGCTGCCCGTCAACGAGCCGGCCGACAGGGTCCTGATGACCAGCCGGTTCGAGGCGCCGCCGGTGCCGGACCGGCGGCACACGGGCCGCCGCCGCTCCCGGCGCGGACTGGTCACGCTCGTCGTCGCCGTACTGGTCCTCTTCGGCGCCGGCACCGGGATCTGGTACATCAACTCCGGTCAGTTCACCAAGGTCCCGCCGCTGCTGTCGAAGACCGAGGCGCAGGCCACCGCGCGGCTGAGGGAGGCCGGGCTCGACATCAGGAAGGTCGAGCACGCCTACAGCGACACGGTGAAGCGGGGGACGGTGATCAGCACCGACCCGGCGGCCGGCAAGCGCATCCGCAGCAACGACTCGGTGACGCTGACCATCTCGGACGGCCCGGAGACGGTGAACGTGCCGGATGTGCAGGGTCGGACGCAGGCGAGGGCCAAGGCACTGCTGAGGGCCGACGGGCTCGAACCGGGCATGGTGACACGGGAGTTCAGCGACAGCGTGCCCAAGGGGTCGGTGATCTCCAGCGATCCGGGGGCCGGGACCAGGCGGCACGCGGGGACCGCGATCGCGCTCGTCGTCAGCAAGGGTTCGCCCGTCGACGTCCCGGATGTCACCGGTGACGACCTGGACGACGCCCGGCATGAACTGCAGGACGCCGGGCTGAAGGTGACCGTGTCGGCCACCGAGGTCAACTCCCAGTACGACCAGGGGCAGGTCGCCCGGCAGACCCCGGTGGGCGACGCCCAGGCAGCCGAGGGCGACACGGTGACGCTGACGCTGTCCAAGGGCCCGGAGATGGTCGAGGTGCCGAGCGTGGTCGGAGCCACGGTCGATGACGCGACCAAGCTGCTCGAGCAGTCCGGCTTCCAGGTCAAGGAGGACCGCGGGCTGCTCGGGCTGTTCGGCAACACCGTGAAGCAGCAGTCGGTGGACGCCGGGGAGCAGGCGCCCAAGGGGTCGACGATAACGATCACCATCCGGTGACCGGGGCCGGCCCGCGCCGTGACACCCTTGACGGGTGAAGAGTCACCCGTCCCGTCCCTCCGGCACCCCGGAATCCGGCCCCTCCCGCAACCCCGTCGGCGGCCATGTCCCGGTGGCCGGCGGCCTGCACTCCGTGGGACTGGCGTACGCCCGTGAGCTGAAGGCCGAGAGCGTGCAGGTCTTCGTCGCCAACCCACGCGGCTGGGCCACCCCGGCGGGCAGCCCGAAGCAGGACGAGGCGTTCCGCGCGGCCTGTGCGGAGGGGGCGATCCCCGCGTATGTGCACGCCCCGTACCTGATCAACTTCGGCTCGCACACCGAGGCGACCGTCGAGCGGTCGGTGGAGTCGCTGCGGCACTCGCTGCGGCGCGGGCGGGAGATCGGGGCGCTGGGGGTCGTCGTGCACACCGGGAGCGCCACCGGTGGGCGGGCCCGGGAGGTGGCGCTGAAGCAGGTGCGGGCGCATCTGCTGCCGCTGCTGGACGAGCTGACCCATGACGACGACCCGTTCCTGCTGCTCGAGTCCACCGCGGGGCAGGGCGCCTCGCTCTGTTCACGGACCTGGGATTTCGGGCCGTACTTCGAGGCGCTGGACGCGCATCCCAGGCTGGGCGTGTGCCTGGACACCTGCCATGTGTTCGCCGCCGGGCACGACCTGACCGGGCCGAGCGGGATGCACCAGACGCTGGACCTGCTGGTGGAGACCGTGGGCGAGGGGCGGCTGAAGCTGATCCACGCCAATGACTCCAAGGACGTCGTCGGCGCGCACAAGGACCGGCACGAGAACATCGGCTCCGGGCACATCGGCGAGGACCCGTTCCGTGCGCTGATGACCCACCCGGCGACCGCGGGCGTACCGCTGGTCATCGAGACGCCCGGCGGCAAGGAGGGGCACGCGGCGGACGTCGAGCGCCTCAAGCGCCTCCGCGACGGCTGACCACCCTGGTCAGCCGACCGCCTCAGAGTTCCGGGCCGTCCCCCGGCCCCTCCTGGTAGGAGTAGCGCTGTTCCTTCCAGGGATCGCCGAGGTTGTGGTAGCCGCGCTCCTCCCAGAAGCCGCGGCGGTCGGCGGTCATGTACTCGATGCCGCGGACCCACTTGGGGCCCTTCCAGGCGTACAGATGGGGGACGACGAGACGCACCGGGAAACCGTGCTCGGCGGTGAGGAGTTCGCCGTCCTTGTGGGTGGCGAAGATCGTGCGCTCGGCGGCGAAGTCCGTGAGACGCAGGTTGGAGCTGAAGCCGTACTCCGCCCAGACCATCACATGGGTGACGTCGGGGGCGGGGGGAGCGAGCTCCAGGACGGTCCGCGCCGGGATTCCGCCCCACTCCGCGCCCAGCATGCTGAACTTCGTCACGCAGTGCAGATCGGCGACCACGGTGGTGTACGGCAGGGCCGTGAACTGCTCGTGGTTCCAGGTGTGCGCGCCCGCGTCGGCGGTGGCGCCGAAGACCCTGAACTCCCAGCGCTCGGGACGGAACTTGGGCACCGGACCGTAGTGGGTGACCGGCCAGCCGCGCTGGAGTCGCTGTCCCGGCGGAAGCTCGGACCCTGCAGCTTCTCTGGACGCGCGCTCCACCGGATGACCCATGCCTTCCATCCTGACAGACCGCGGGTGGTGCGCCTGACCAGGCAAACCCTCCGAAGATCGTCAAAACGACCAACTGGCATCAAGCGTTCCTTTACCTACTAAGTCCGCACTTACTGGACGATCTTCTATGCCGGTGCAATCATGCGCCGCAAACATCCCCGTCCGTCCCGTACGGAACCCGACGGCACCCATGCGGAAGGAGCCTCTGCGATGCAGGGCGACCCCGAGGTCATCGAATTCCTCAACGAGCAGCTCACCGGTGAGCTCACCGCGATCAACCAGTACTTCCTGCACGCGAAGATGCAGGAGAACTTCGGCTGGTACAAGCTCGCGAAGTACACCCGGCACGAGTCGTTCGACGAGATGAAGCACGCCGAGGTGCTCACCGACCGGATTCTGTTCCTGGAGGGGCTGCCCAACTACCAGCGGCTCTTCCATGTGCGGGTGGGTCAGACCGTCAAGGAGATGTTCGAGGCGGACAAACAGGTCGAGGTGGAGGCCATCGACCGCCTCAAGCGCGGGATCAAGGTGATGCGCGAGAAGGGCGACATCACGTCCGCGAACATCTTCGAGACCATCCTGGAGGACGAGGAGCACCACATCGACTACCTCGACACCCAGCTGGACCTGGTGGAGAAGCTCGGTGAGGCGCTCTACATCTCGCAGATCATCAACCAGCCCGAGAGCAGCTGAACCGGGCAGCCGGGTCCAGGGCCTGTCCGGCGGATCAATTCGCAGGACATCAGCGGTGACTCATCGACGCTGGTGAGCGGGGTGTGGTGCGTGCGGCTGCGAGGCGGAGGAGGCGTGGACATCAGCCTCCCCCACGCTCGAAGTTGCTCGCGCGGGGGCACCCCCATCGCGGCGGGCGACGCGGTGGGGGCACCCCCGGCCGAAGGCTGGTGGACGTCGGCGAGTGACGACAACGCCGCTGGGGTCGCTCCTCTGGGGGAGTACGTGCCACAACCCCGCGTCTGCGGCGTGATCCGCCGGACAGGCGCCCTAGGCGGCCTCGTCCAGTTCGGAGAGGACCGGGCGGCCCTGGTCGGCCAGCTCTCGGCGGGGGCAGTTGCCGCGGCCCAGGATCGCCTGGATACGGCGGACACACGACCCGCAGTCCGTCCCCGCCTTGCAGGCGGACGCTATCTGGCGAGGGGTGCAGGCCCCGTCCTCCGCGTGCTGCTTGACCTGCGCTTCGGTCACCCCGAAACAGCTGCAGACGTACACGCGGATTCACCTCCCGCCCGATCGATCGATGGTGCCGTCCCGATTGATCGGTGAGGCAAACCTAACCTTACCCATCCCTCGCCGGTCGCAAAAGTGGAGGGGGCGTGGATCGTCTGTGATCCACGCCCCACTTCACGTCGCCGTAACAGCCCGACCCGTCACTGGTCCCGGTACATCTCCGCGACCAGGAACGCCAGGTCGAGGGACTGGCTGCGGTTCAGACGCGGGTCACAGGCCGTCTCGTAGCGCTGGTGCAGGTCGTCGACGAAGATCTCGTCGCCGCCGCCCACGCACTCGGTGACATCGTCACCGGTGAGCTCGACATGGATGCCGCCCGGGTGGGTGCCGAGGGTCTTGTGGGTCTCGAAGAAGCCCTTGACCTCGTCGAGCACGTCATCGAAGCGGCGGGTCTTGTGGCCCGAGGCCGCCTCGAAGGTGTTGCCGTGCATCGGGTCGGTCACCCAGGCCACGGTGGCGCCCGAGGCGGTGACCTTCTCGACCAGCTCGGGGAGCTTGTCGCGGACCTTGTCGGCGCCCATCCGGACGACGAAGGTCAGCCGGCCCGGCTCGCGGTCCGGGTCGAGGCGGTCGATGTACCTCAGCGCGTCCTCGGCGGTGGTCGTCGGGCCGAGCTTGAGGCCGATCGGATTGCGGATCTTCGAGGCGAACTCGATGTGCGCCCCGTCCAGCTGCCGGGTGCGCTCACCGATCCACACCATGTGCGCCGAGACGTCGTACAGCTTGCCGGTGCGGGAGTCGACCCTGGTCAGGGCGGACTCGTAGTCCAGCAGCAGCGCCTCGTGCGAGGAGAAGAACTCGACCGTCTTGAACTCCTCGGGCTCCGCGCCGCAGGCCCGCATGAAGTTCAGCGCGTTGTCGATCTCGCGGGCGAGCTGCTCGTAGCGCTGGCCTGACGGGGAGGACTTCACGAAGTCCTGGTTCCAGGCGTGCACCTGGCGCAGGTCCGCGTAGCCGCCGGTGGTGAAGGCGCGCACCAGGTTGAGCGTGGAGGCGGACGCGTTGTACATCCGCTTCAGCCGCTCGGGGTCCGGGACGCGGGAGGCCTCGTCGAACGCGAAGCCGTTGACGGAGTCGCCCCGGTACGTCGGCAGCGTCAACCCGTCGCGGGTCTCGGTCGGCTTGGAGCGCGGCTTGGAGTACTGGCCGGCGATCCGGCCCACCTTCACCACGGGCACCGACGCCGCGTACGTCAGCACGGCGCCCATCTGGAGCAGGGTCTTGAGCTTGCTGCGGATCTGGTCGGCCGACACCGCGTCGAAGGCTTCGGCACAGTCGCCGCCCTGGAGGAGGAACGCCTCTCCCTTGGCAACCGCCGCCATCCGGGCGCGCAGCTGGTCGCACTCGCCCGCGAAGACGAGCGGCGGATACGACTCGAGGTCCGCGATCACTGCGCGCAGAGCCTCGGGGTCGGGGTACTCGGGCTGCTGCGCCGCGGGCAGGTCTCGCCAGGTGTTGCCGGCGCTCGGGCCGGTCTTAGCGTTCACGGTCACCTCGTAAACATTACGGGGTTGCGTCCACCGTTTTTTCCCCTGGCTCGACTGGTGAGACGGAGAGATTGTCCTGTGGACGGAGAGTGGGGTGCGGTAGGGTTTCGGCATGTTCGCGCTTTCGAACCAGAACTGGTGGTGGACCGCTTCTCCGGCGGCCCACTGACTGCGCGTACGCAAGACTTCGCGAAGGCCGCCCGAGGGGCGGCCTTCGGCGTTTCCGGGGTCGTTCCTCCTTCATCAGGCAGAGGAACCATGGACCTGACCCAGCTGCTCCACGACGACCGCCCGTTCGCCCTGCTCCGCCGCCGTACGCCCGGCCACGACGAGAGCACGGTGGAGGTGCTGCTCGGCCCGGTCACCGCGTGTGACCGGCTCGCCGACCTGCCCGAGGAGGGGCTCGCCCTGGTTCCCTTCCGGCAGATCCGCGAGCGCGGCTTCGACGTCCGTGACGACGGGACGCCCCTGCTGGTCCTGACCCCCGAGGAGACCCACACCCTGCCCCTGGCGGACGCCCTGGCCCAGCTGCCCGCGCACGCGGTGCGGGTCGAGGACGGCGGCTTCGACGTCGACGACGAGGAGTACGCGGAGATCGTCGGCCGGGTGCTGCGCGAGGAGATCGGCCGGGGCGAGGGCGCCAACTTCGTGATCCGGCGGACGTACCAGGGCCGGATCCCGGGCTTCGGCCGGGCCGACGCGCTCGCGCTGTTCAGGCGGCTCCTGGAGGGCGAGCGGGGTGCCTACTGGACGTTCGTGGTGCACACCGGGGACCGGACCCTGGTCGGCGCCAGTCCGGAGGTGCACGTCAGGATGGCCGGCGGCACGGTGGTCATGAACCCGATCAGCGGGACGTACCGCTACCCGGCCGAGGGGCCCACCCCGGAGCATCTGCTCGGCTTCCTCGCCGACGGCAAGGAGATCGAGGAGCTGTCGATGGTCGTCGACGAGGAGCTCAAGATGATGTGCACGGTCGGCGACATGGGGGGCGTGGTGGTGGGGCCCCGGCTCAAGGAGATGGCCCACCTCGCGCACACCGAGTACGAGCTGCGGGGCAGGTCCTCGCTGGATGTGCGGGAGGTCCTCAAGGAGACCATGTTCGCGGCGACCGTCACGGGCTCGCCGGTGCAGAACGCCTGCCGGGTGATCGAGCGCCACGAGGTCGGTGGGCGCGGCTACTACGCCGGTGCGCTGGCCCTGCTCGGCCGGGACTCCGGTGGCGCCCAGACCCTGGACTCGCCCATCCTGATCCGCACCGCGGACATCGACGCGGACGGGCGGTTGCGGGTGCCTGTCGGCGCCACGCTGGTGCGCGGCTCGGACCCGGTGAGCGAGGTCACGGAGACACATGCGAAGGCGGCGGGGGTCCTCGCGGCCCTAAGGGTACGACCGTCACGGCCGCGTGCGGAGGGGACGCGGCCCCGGCTGGCCGAAGACCCCCGGGTGCGGGCCGCGCTGGACGGGCGCCGGGCCGCGCTGGCGCCGTTCTGGCTGCGGATGCAGGAGCGGACCGGGGAGCTGGCCGGGCACGCGCTGGTGGTGGACGGCGAGGACACGTTCACGGCGATGCTCGCGCATGTGCTGCGGGCGGCCGGGCTCGACGTGACCGTCCGGCGCTACGACGAGCCGGGGCTGCGGGCGGCGGTGCTCGCGCACGGGGGACCGGTCGTGCTGGGCCCGGGGCCCGGTGACCCGTCCGACCTGGACGATCCGAGAATGCGGTTCCTGCGGGGTCTGACGGCGACCGTGATCCGGGAACACCGGCACGGGGTACTGGGCGTCTGCCTCGGGCACGAGCTGATCGCGGCCGAGCTGGGCCTGGACATCGTACGGAAGGAGGTGCCGTACCAGGGGGCGCAGACGACCGTGGACCTGTTCGGGCGTCCGGAGACCGTCGGCTTCTACAACAGCTTCGTGGCCCGCTGCGACGAGGACGCGGCACGGGAGCTGGCGGCGCACGGCGTGGAGGTGTGCCGGGCGGCGAACGACGAGGTGCACGCCGTACGGGGGCAAGGGTTCGCCGGGGTGCAGTTCCACCCCGAGTCGGTCCTCACGCTGAACGGTGCCGCCGTGGTGCGCGAGCTGATCGGTCAGCTGCGCGGCACCAGCACGTTCTCCGAGCGGCGGCCGGCCCGGTAGTCCAGGACGTTGCGCACCGTGGCGTCGACGATCTGTCCGACGGCGTCCTCGGTGTAGTACGCCTGGTGGGAGCTGACCAGGACGTTCGGGAAGGTGACCAGGCGGGCCAGGATGTCGTCCTCGATGGCCTCCAGCGACTTGTCGAGGAAGAACAGGCCCGCCTCGGACTCGTACACGTCCAGACCGACACCGGTGAACCGGCCGGCGCGGAGTTCGTCGACGAGGGCCGCGGTGTCGATCAGGCCGCCGCGGCTGGAGTTGACCAGGATGGCGTCGTCCTTCATCGCCTTCAGCGCGCGGGCGTCGATCAGCCGCTGGGTCTCGGGCGTCAGCGGGACGTGCAGGCTGACCAGGTCGGACTCGGCGAGCAGCTGCTCCTTGGCGACGTACTTCATGCCCAGCTCGACGCAGGCCGGGCTCTCGGCGATGTCCCAGCCGAGCAGCTTCACGCCGAAGCCGTGGGCGATCCGGTGAACGCCTCGCCGATCTTGCCGGTGCCGAGGACGCCGACGGTACGGCCGTGCAGGTCGCGGCCCATCAGGCCGTCCAGGCGGAAGTCGAAGTCCCGGGTGCGGGTGGCCGCGCGCACCACCCGGCGGTTCACGGCCATGGCCAGGGTCCAGGCGAACTCGGCGACGGAGTACGGGGAGTAGGACGAGACGCGGGCGACGGTGAGGCCGAGGTGTTCGGCGGCCGTGAGGTCGATGTTGTTGTAGCCGGTGCTGCGCTGGGCGATCATCCGCGTGCCGCCGGCCGCGAGGGCCTCCAGGACGGGGCGGCGAGGTCGGCGTTGACGCTGGTGGAGACGGCTTCGCAGCCGGTGGCGATGGGGGCGGTGTCCTGGTTCAGGAAGACGTCGAGGCACCGGATGCCGTGGGGGGTGGGGCGGAAGGCGCGTTCGAGGAGGGGCTTCTCGTCGGACTGGACGCCGAAGGCCAGAAGGTCCATATGGGGACTATAGGGTTGTCCGGCGGCTCCTCCGGCCGCAAGCTATCCGTGATCGTCGTGTCCGGCCCGCTGAGCGACCCGTTCTTCGGCGCGAT
>NZ_JBEOTA010000065.1:0-21457 GCF_040303265.1 Streptomyces sp. NPDC096040 | reverse complement strand
TCGGTCAGATCACCACGAGTCACGCGACCGGTCTACCGTAGCCAGCGCCCTCCTGGAGCGGGAATGACCGATCCCGTGATCTCAACCCAGAACGCTCCCCTAGTCGCAGCGACCGGAGCACCTCATGCCCGACCACGCCCACCACGTCCGCCTTCAACCCGATACGCAAGCAATCATCGACTCACGCCACACCAGACGAGGGCAGCTCAACCACGCCGTGCCCAACGAGCTCCAACTGCAGCGACGTATCCGCCGCTGCAACGCAGACAGCGGCATCCCTCACGGGGACATTGTCGCTCTCGCCCTCGATACCTTTCTCCGGGCCAGGGGCTATCTGCCCGAACTGGCAGCAAATACACCCAGGTCGGAAGACTGACCCAAAGAGTGACTCTGTCGGTGATCTTGGGTCTGACCACCACCGTGCCGCTGCCTTCCGCCACGTCCTCAACGACCAGCGCCGATAGTCCGGAAAACACCGTCCCTATAAGGGAGTTGATATCCATCACGAGATCATGATCACGGACGGCTACTCCACGTCACCACCGACTACGGGCCAGAGC
Organism: Streptomyces sp. NPDC096040; assembly: GCF_040303265.1. NCBI lineage: Bacteria > Bacillati > Actinomycetota > Actinomycetes > Kitasatosporales > Streptomycetaceae > Streptomyces > Streptomyces sp. NPDC096040. The sequence continues at coordinate 20,897 of NZ_JBEOTA010000065.1, read as the reverse complement.
CGCTTGTTTGACAGACCCGAGTTGCTCGATCGACAGTTCCTCAAGGGGGTTCGCGAACTCCCCGACTTCGTGCACGGAAGTGGCCGAGGGTAGCTGGTTCATGAGAAACCTCCGTGGGGGACCGGGGGCAAGACAGCTCATGGGGTCTTGGACATGATCACGGCCGTGAACAGGCGAAGAAGGGGCTTTCGCCATTCGCGGCGAAAGCCCAAGGCCGTCCAGGTGGCGAGATCGGCTTTCCGTAGACGCTCAGGAGTGGGTCGGCATCGCGAAGTCCGCGCGAACCTGGGTGTCGTTGGGCCAGCGGGTGGTGGCGGTCTTGTAGCGGGTGTAGAAGCGCACGCCTTCGGGGCCGTGGATGTGGTGGTCGCCGAACAGGGACCGCTTCCAGCCGCCGAAGGAGTGGAAGGCCATCGGGACCGGGATGGGCACGTTGACGCCGACCATGCCTGCCTTGACCTTGGCCAGGTAGGTGCGGGCGGTGTGTCCGTCGGAGGTGAAGATCGCCGTACCGTTGCCGAACTCGTGGTCGTTGACCAGCTTCAGCGCCTCGGTGAACGACTGGGCGCGCACCATCGACAGCACCGGACCGAAGATCTCCTCCCGGTAGATCCGCATGTCCGGGGTGACGTGGTCGAAGAGCGAGGCGCCGAGGAAGAAGCCGCCCTCGTGCCCGGGGAGCACGGTCTGGCGGCCGTCGACGACCAGCTCGGCACCTTCCTCAGCGCCTACATCGAGGTAGCCGGCCACCTTGTCCCGGTGGACCTTGGTGACCAGGGGACCCATCTGGACTCCCTGCTCGGTTCCGGAGCCGATCTTGAGGTCGGCGAGGGCCGCGACGATGCGCTCGCGCAGGGCGTTCGCGGTGTCCTCACCGACGGGGACAACGACCGAGATCGCCATGCATCGCTCGCCTGCCGAGCCGTAGGCGGCGCCCATCAGTGCAGCGACGGCCTGGTCGAGGTCGGCGTCGGGCATGACGACCATGTGGTTCTTGGCGCCGCCGAGCGCCTGGACGCGCTTGCCGTTGGCCGTGGCCGTCTGGTGGACGTACTCGGCGATGGGAGTGGAGCCGACGAAGCTGACGGCCTCGATGTCCTCATGCGCGAGGAGGGCGTCCACCGCGGTCTTGTCACCGTGCACGACGTTGAACACGCCCTTGGGCAGCCCGGCCTCGGTGAGCAGCTTGGCGAGCTCGATGCTGAGGCTGGGGTCCTTCTCCGAAGGCTTCATCACGAAGGTGTTCCCACAGGCGAGCGCCACCGGGAACATCCACATCGGCACCATGGCAGGGAAGTTGAACGGCGAGATGCCCGCGACCACACCGAGCGGCTGGCGCAGGGAGACCGCGTCCACCGCGCGGGCGACGTTCTCGGAGAACTCGCCCTTCAGCTGCTGGGGAATTCCGCAGGCGAACTCGACGACCTCAAGGCCGCGGATGATCTCGCCCTTGGCGTCGTCGAGCACCTTGCCGTGCTCGGACGTGATGATCGCGGCCAGCCGGTCGGCCTCCCGTTCCACCAGGTCCCGGAAGCGGAACAGGATGCGGGCCCGGATATGCGGCGGAGTGACGGACCAGGTCTCGAACGCCTCAGCGGCGGCCCGTACCGCCGCCTCCACATCCGTGACCGTTGCCAGGGCGACGAGGCTGGTGACCTGGCCGGTGGCCGGGTTGTACACGTCACTGCGGTCCTTGGTTCCGCGGTCGTCGAGGCGGCCGTCGATGTAGTGGTCGATGTGCGTTGCCGTGGTGGTCATTTGTGGCTCCTCAGAGGTGGGGGAATCAGCCGTCGATCGTCGACTCCCGGAAGCTCGGGGCGTGGACGCTTCCAGGAAGTGCGCAGGTCGGATACCGACCGGCTGACGATCGGGCGGCTCGTGCTGTGGGTCGTGGGCATCGCGACCGCCGGGAGGCCGGGGACGAGGTGTCGCCCGGCCGTCGTGTGGTCACCGATTCGAGTCACGCAACCGCGAGTTGGCCGTCCGCAGCGCCGCGGACGACGCCTCCCGCCATGCCCGCGCCGAGGCCAGCAGCCCGGTCATGGACGGGGACATATGGACATGTCCCTCCCCCAGGTAGAGGTCGACGGGGACATCCGCGTCGCCCAATCGCTGCGCGTACCATTCGCCATCGCCGCGTAGTACGTCGTACTCGGCCACCGCGATGTATGCCGGAGGGAGCCCCGTGAGGTCTGCGGCCAGCAGAGGGGAGGCGATGGGATCCTCGCCGTTGCCGCTGTCCCCGAGGTAGAGCGCGCAGAACGTGCGTACGTCGGTCATCGACAACGGCAACTCGTCGCCCTCTTCCCGCGGGCGGCTGTGGGTCAGGTCCAGGACGGGCACCTCCAGGAGCTGGTGGGCGATGTCGTCCCGCCCCTGGTCGCGCAGCAGGAGGGTCGCTCCGGCAACGATGTTGGCGCCCGATGACTGGCCGCCGACGGTGATCACGCCGGGTAGCGCGCCGATCTCGGCGCTGTTGTCGATGACCCAGTTGACGACCGAGATGACATCGTGCACGGGCGCCGGAAAGGGGCGCTCGGGTGCCTTGCGGTAGTCGACGGAAATAACGATGCAGTCGGCGTGCACGCTGCGGTGGCGGCTCACGGCCTCCGAGTCCTTCGAGAAGGCACTGTTGATCACCCACCCTCCACCGTGCAGGAAGATGTGGACCGGATGAGGTCCGGCGGTGTCCGGCCGGTACAGGATCGCTTGCACGCTCTCGCCGGCCGACTCGATGTTCAGGACCCGGCGCTCGGCGACGCTCGGACCAGGACGGCCGAACGCGTCGAATGCTTCGTCGTTGTTCTGGTTCATCTGCGCCCGAAAGAGCTCCGGGTCTTCAATGACCTTCGGAGGATGACCGAAGGGCAGAAGCGGCTGCAGGTCCGGGTCGATCGGCATGTGTGTCCTTGAGGATGCGTGAAGGGGCGGCGTCGAAGGCGGGCGTCAGCGGACGCGGCGTACCGGAAGGATCGCGATGCCGCCGAGGATGGCGACAGCGCCGGCGGCGGCGAACAGGGTGGAGTAGGACCCGCCTCCCAGAAGGAGGATGAACGGAGCCGTCGCCGGAGCGAGGGCATTGGCGAGTGTGCTGGACATGTTGAAGACCGCCATGTCCTTGCCCGCGTCGGCTGTGTCCGGAAGAACATCGGTGACCAGTGCGAGGTCGACGGCGAGGAATGCTCCGTAGCCGATGCCCGCGATCGCCATCGCGACCAGGTAACCGTTGAACCCCGTGACCAACGACGCGATGATCAGCGCGACGCCGTATACCGCCGCAGAGGTCAGCACGAACACCTTCCGGCGGCCAAGGAAGTCCGACAGCTTCCCGCCGGTGACACTGGTGAGAATTGTGGTGATCGACAGCACCAGACTCGCGATGAAGATCTGCCGCGGCACCTCGCTCTGACTGGATCCGAGGTGATTGAGCAGAAAGAACGCCTGGTAGGTGGTGAGGAATCCGTAACCGATCACGAACAGGAGACGGCTGAACCAGACCCATGCGAAGTCCGGGTGACGGACAGGGCTGACCCAGAAGGTCCCCGCGATCTCACGCAACGACAGTTTCGGCCTGGGAGCGTCCTTTGAAAGTCGGCGGTCCTTGACCAGGCCGATGAAGACCAGGACGCTCACGGCCGCGATGAGCGGCGGCAGCAGAAACATCAGCAGCGCGTCGGTTGCGACAGCCTGGACGATGAACGTACCACCGATCACGGCCAGCGGGAGGGTGAGACCGACCAGACCCGACACCAGGCCACGCTGATGCACCGGCACCCGGTCGGCAATGACCGCGAGCAGCGGGGTGCCGATCAGGTTCGCCGCGACGCTGTACAGCGCGAACGCGGCGAGCAGCACGGGCACGTTCGGTGCAAGCCCCATCACCGCTCCCAGCGCGACGACTCCGGCCGCGCCGGCGAGAAGGTACGGACGGCGCATGCCGATGCGTGCCGTCGTCCGGTCGCTCAACCGCCCCACCACCGGCATCAGCAGCAGGGGCAGGAGGACACCCACGCCAACGATGGCACTCAGTGTGCTTGCGGCGTCCTTGGAGCCCACCAGAATCTGGACCTTGAGTGCCAACGAGACCGTGCCGGGCGTCAGGCAGGCGATCCAGAATCCCGCGTAGGCGAACGCGAACGCGAAGATGAACGACTTCCCTACCGGGCGATGCTCATTCTCGTCTGGCACAGTGAGGGACTCTGTCAGCGGCTCAGGGGAGATAGGGGACGCAGTCATGCCGTGCCAATCTTCGATCTCTCACTTAGATGTGTAAGTGACTGAGGGTGGGATGCTTGAATCTGAAGGCACCGGTAAAGGCGCGCGCAACGGCAGGAAGTTCCGTTCGTCCGAGCGGCTGTCGTTCGATGGTGCGGCGTTGCGGAGACTGTAGGCTGGCTGAGATTTCAGAACCAACGATTGGTTCTGATGGCGCCCATCTCTGGCAGAGAACCTTTGATAGCCGACAGGGGTCAGTCCGGTGAACCACTGATCATTGATGTCCCTCTCACGGCTGGTCAGCAAGCCGCGCAAAGGTGTTGGCTGCAGACTCGGCCCTTGCCTGCCGGTGCCCGGTTCCGGCCCAGAGGTGGATCAGGTGTGTGTCGGAGGCTGCGGTGGCTGCCTTGCGGAGTGGGCCTGTGAGGTGGTGGAGGGCGGGGTAACCGGCCGGAGCGTTCAGGTCGTATCGGTCGGTGAAGTGGTTGCGCAGGGCGCGTGCGGGTCGTCCGGTGAAGGCTCGGGTGACGAGGGTGGTGTCGAAGGCCGGGTCGACCAGGGCTGCCTTGTGTGGTGCGGACGCTCCGCTCTCGTGCGTGCGCAGCAGGACGGTGCCGACCATGGCGGCTTCCGCACCTGCGCGCAGCGCGGCTGCCACGTCGGCGGCGGTGGTGATTCCACCGGTGGCGATGATGGGCAGGGTGACGGCGCCGCGCACTGCGGCGATCAGGTCGGTCAGCCGGACCGGGGCGGGCGGCCGTGCCGGGGTGAGGGTGGCCGAGTGCCCGCCTGCAGCCGGTGCCTGCACGATCAGCACGTCGACACCGGCGTCAGCCGCTCGGCGCGCTTCGTCGGCTGAGGTGACGCACTGCAGCACGGTGCTCCCGGCCCTGCGCAGGGCACTGACGACCGCGCGGTCCGGGATGCCGAAGGTGAAGGACACCCAGGGGACGGGAGAGGAGGTGAGCAGGTCGATCTTGTCCGTCCAGTGGTCGTCGTCCTCGATCGGCTCCTCGGGCAGCATGAGCCCGTAGCGGTCGGCCTCCGCCTGCACCTCCCGCGCGTAACGCCGGTATACCTCCCTGGAGATGGGGACCGGGTTGGGGACGAACAGGTTGACGCCGAATGCGACGCCTTCCTCGCGGGTGGTGTGGATCTGCCCGGCGAGTGCTTGTGCGGTCTTGTACCCGCCGGCCAGGAAGCCCAGGCCGCCCGCACGGGCGGCGGCGGTGACGAGCGCCGGCGTGCTCGGTCCGCCGGCCATTGGCGCCGCGATGAGGGGAAGGTCTGCTCCGAGGTCGGACAGCAGTGTGCTCACGGCAACTCCTCCTGGAAAGTGCGGGCGTCAGGCCGCCGAGGTCACGGGGCTGAGGTGGTGCGGGAAGCGGACGCAGAGGGCGGCGGCCGCGAGCGCGGCGGCGACGACCAACGCGCTGCCCAGCAGGAGCGCCTGGTGGTAGCCGTGACTGAGCAGCGGGGCGGCGAGCAGCGGACCCAGGATCTGGCCGGCGCTGTATCCGGCGGTCAACAGGGCCACGGCCCGGGGCACTTGAAGGTGGGCGCCGATGGACAGGGCGATCGTGCTGACGCCCATGAAGGTGGCACCGAACAGCACGGCGGAGACGAGCGCGGGCGTGGCCCCGCCCAGCAGCGCCGGCAGGGCGATGCCTACGGCCTGGATGGTCAGCGAGGTGAGCAACAGGGCCGGCCTGGACCAACGGCGTGCCAGCCGGGTCCACAACGCGCACGAGGGAAGGGCGGCGAGGCCGACCACGATCCAGGCCCCGGAGCCGAGCCAGCCCTTGACGTCCTGCTGGATCGCTGCGACGAGGAAGGTGCCGGCGATGATGTAGCCGATGCCTTCGAAGGTGTAGCTGGCGAGCAGCGCGAGGAACCAGCGATGGGTACGGGGCCGTTCGGTCTGCCCGGCCGCATCGGAACTTCTTGGTTCCGGCTGTGGGGCCAGGGGCCAGGCGACCACGGCGAGGAGGGCGGCCAGGGCGGCGCACATCCACCAGGCCGCCTGCCAGGTGGACGCAGCCTGCACGGCGAAGACCAGCAGGCCGGACAGGGCGATCCCGGCACCGACTCCTCCGAAAGCCCAGCCGACCAGGTGGTGGGGGTGCGCGCGAAGGCCGGAGAGCATCGCACTGACGGCGATGACGAAGATCAACGCGCTGGCGGCACCGGCCACGAGACGCAGCAGGAACCAGACGGTGCCGTCGTGGCTCACCGGCATGAGCGCCAGCGTCGCCACCAGCACGACAAAGGAACCACGCAGAGCCGCGGCCGACCGTATGACGGCGGGTACGGCGATGCCGGCCAAGGCGCCTGCGAGGTAGCCGATGAAGTTGGTTGTGGCCAGGTCGGCCCCGAGCGCCGAGGAGAGTCCGGCCTGGGTGTGCATGAGGGGAAGGATGGGAGTGTAGACGAACCTGCCGATTCCCTGTCCCGCGGCGAGCGCTGCCGCCGCCTGGGCGACGATCGTCCAGGGAGAGCGCGTTCGCGGACGGGGCGGGGCTGATGACTGCACGGTCTTGGGCACCTTCCGGGGGGGCGTTCTGTGGCCGCCTCCGACGCTAGGCAGCGCGTGTATCGCTGTGAAATGCCGGTTAAGGTGCCTCTATGCATGGCAGGCATGGATGCGATGAAGGGGCGCGAGGAGCATGGACGTCGAACTGCGCCACCTGCGGGCTTTCGCCTCCGTGGCCCACCACCGCTCGTTCTCCCGTGCCGCCGAGGAACTCCTGATCACGCAGCCGGCGCTGAGCCGCACGATCGCGCAGCTCGAGGGCAATCTGAGCGTCCGCCTGCTCGACCGGTCCTCTCGGCACGTCGAACTGACCGACACAGGCGCGGAGTTCCTCCTCCACGTCGAGCGGGTTCTCGCGACCCTCGATCAGGCCCTCGCCGTCGTGAGCCACCGCATCACCCTGCGGCTCGGATTCAGCTGGCTGCTGCCCGACCCCTGGACGCAGCAGACCGTCAGCCGCTTCGAAGAGACCACGGGAGCGACAGTCGCCCTGACCCGGACCGACGATCCCCTTCAGGCGCTGCGCCAGCGCACCCTCGACGTCGCGGTGGTACGGGGCGACTTCGACGCGCCACGCGGAGCGCGCACCTCGCACCTGTTCGACGAGCCGCGCGTCGCCGTATGCTCCGAGCACTCCGACCTGACCCGTTTCGACCATCTGGACTGGACGGACGTCCAGCACTGGACGCTGGTCGTCAACACGGTCAGCGGTACGACCGGCCCCTGGTCGTGGCCCGTGGACCAGCGCCCGGACCGGATCATCGAAACGGCCAACTACGACGAATGGCTGGAGACGGTGGCCGCCAACCGCGGCATCGGCATCGTCCCCGAAGTCGCGCGGCGCCGTTCCCCGCACCCCGCCGTGCGCTTCGTCCCCCTCACCCATGCACCGGCCAGCCCGGTCAGCCTCGTCCACTTCCCCGACGCCCAGCGAACGCTGATCCGCCGGTTCCTGGAAGCTGCGGTACCGACCGCAACCCGGCGATGATCGCGCCCGCGAGCCGAATCTATGCCTGACGCACATAGCTGAGCGACTACAGGCATTTCTGCCGGACGTGGAAAGTCACTAGCGTCGAGGGCATGACCGAAACCCGCAGCGCAGGTCTGCCCCGACAGGAATCCGCGATCACCGTCCTGGGCGGCCCCACGGCCGTGATCGACCTCGGCGGACTGCGCATCGTCAGCGACCCGACCTTCGACGACGCCGGCCCGCACGGGTACCTCACCAAGACGGCAGACACTGCCGTCGACGAGGACAGCGTGGGACCGGTCGACCTCGTTCTGGTCAGCCATGACACCCATCCTGACAACCTCGACGAGCGCGGCCGCGCGTTCGCGAAGGCCGCCCCGCTGATACTCGGCGGCCCCCTGGCCGCCGGACGGCTGGGCTCACCGGCCGTCGGCCTCGCACCGTGGACCAGCCACTCCGTGCCCCGCCCGGACGGCGGCGACCTGACCGTGCTGGCGGTCCCCGCGGTCCACGGCCCCGAGGACGCCGAGCGCGACGCCGACGGGAACGTCAACTGCGAAGTCACCGGGTTCGTCCTGTCCGGGCAGGGACTTCCCACCGTCTACATCAGCGGCGACAACGCCTCGATCCGCACCGTCGCGGAGATCTCCCGCCGAGTGCCCGACATCGACGCGGCCGTCCTGCACGCGGGAGCGGCACGCGTCCCGGCGAAATTCGACGGCCGTCCCCTGTCCCTGGACAGCCGAGCCGCCGCTGCTGCGGCAGCCGTCCTCGGCGCGGACACCGTCGTGCCGGCCCACTACGACGCCTGGGCCCACTTCACCGAGGGGCTGCCGGAGATCGAGCTGGCCTTCCGCGAGGCCGGCTTGTCCTCCGTCCTGCAGGTCGCGGCCCACGGGACATGGGTGCAGCTGACCCGCTGACCGCCGTCACCCACATTTCGGCAACGGACGAGCAAGGAACGACACATGCCATTCGTACGCATCGATCTCATCCGCGGACGCCGTCCCGAGGAGGTGAGGGCGGTCGCCGACGCGACGCACCGGGCGCTCGTGGACGTACTGGACATCCCCGAGCGGGACAGGTTCCAGGTCATCACCGAGCACGACACGGATCACGTCATCGCCCTCGACGCCGGCCTGGGATTCGAGCGAACCGACCGCCTGGTGATGATCCAGGTCTTCACCCAGTCGGGACGCAGCACCGAAGTCAAGCAGCGCCTCTTCCGCGCCATCGCCGAACGGCTGGAACCCCTCGGCGTCGAGGGTGAGGACGTCTTCATCGGCATCGTCGAAAACGGCCCTCAGGACTGGTCGTTCGGCTTCGGGCGCGCCCAGTACCTCGAAGGCGACCTGGCCGTCCCCGGCCGCTGACACCGTTCGCCCTGTAATCGACCGCAGGTATGCTCCTGCCCACGGGCCCATATGGAGGTCGACGTGGAACTCTCCGACCTGCGGATCTTCCTGGCCGTTGCGCGCACGCACGGCATCACCAAGGCCGCTCAGGAACTACACACGGTGCAGTCCAACGTCAGCGCGCGTATCCACGCGCTGGAGAAACTGCTGGGCGCCCCACTGTTCCGCCGCCACGCCAGGGGCGTGGCACTGACGAACGCGGGCGAACAGCTGCTGCCGTATGCCGAGCGCATCAGCAGGCTCGTCGACGAGGCACAGCAGGTCATCGGAGACGAGACCGATCCTTGCGGTCCTCTGCGGATCGGGTCCATGGAGACCACGGCGGGCCTACGGCTTCCCACGGTGCTGGCGGCGTTCGCGGAGGACTGTCCCCGCGTCGACTTCTCGCTGATCACCGGGCCGACCGAACAGCTGGTCCGGGACGTCCTGGACTATCGGCTCGACGGGGCCCTGGTCAGCGGCCCGGTGCGACAGCCCGACCTGGTGGAGACGCCAGTGTTCGAGGAGCGTCTCGTCCTCGTCACAGCGCGCCGCGTCACCGACCTGGACGCCGTCATACGCGACCCCAAGATCCTCGTATTCCGCAGCGGCTGCTCCTACCGCAGGCGCCTGGAGAGCATCCTGGAGGCGCGGGGCGCCGTCGGCGTTCGCTGCATGGAATTCGGAACGCTGGAGGGCATCCTCGGCTGTGTCGGGGCTGGCATGGGCATCACCCTGCTGCCTGTCGCCGTGGTCGAGCGGTACGTCTCCCGCGAGCAGGTTCGGGTGCACGAGCTGCCGGAGGAGCAGGCACGCGCTCAGACCGTCTTCGTCCAGCGTGTCGACACACCGCCGTCGCCCGCCCTGACGCGATTCCTCTCGCATGCGCGGGCCGGCGAGCAGGCGCCGCCCCTCCTGCGGATGGTCGAGGGCTCCGCCGCGGCCACCGGCTAGTTCATCCGCTTGACGCTCGTTGGCCATCGGAAAGTTCTGTATCAGTGATGGCTGCCATCACAAGCAATCGTTGGATCTGAAATCTCGGCGAACCTACTGTCCCCTTAACGCCGCACCGCCCACCGCACTCACGGGCGGATGCCTGGACGAAGAGGACTTCGCCTTGCTGACAACGCGCCTTACCCACGCCTTCGGTATCGAGCACCCCGTCGTGCTCGCCCCCATGGACCTCGTCTCCGGGGCCCGGCTCGCCACCGCGGTGACCACCGCGGGCGGACTGGGCCTGATCGGCGGCGGCTACGGCGACGGAGAGTGGCTGAGGCGGGAGTTCGCCGCCGCGGCCGGCACCCGGGTGGGGTGCGGCTTCATCACCTGGAGCCTGGCCCGCCACCCCGAGCTGCTCGACATCGCCCTGGAGCACCAGCCCGCCGCGGTCATGCTGTCCTTCGGCGACCCGGCCCCGTTCGCCGGCCGGATCCGCGCGGCGGCCGTACCGCTGCTGTGTCAGGTCCACACGCTCGACCAGGCCCGCCAGGCCCTCGACGCCGGAGCGGACGTCATCGTCGCGCAGGGCGGCGAGGCCGGCGGGCACGGAGTCGGGACGCGGTCGACGTTCACCCTCGTACCCGATGTCGCGGACCTGATCGCCGACCGCTCCCCGGACACCCTCCTGCTGGGCGCCGGCGGGGTGGCGGACGGTCGCGGACTCGCCGGCGCGCTCGCCCTCGGCGCGGACGGGGTCCTCGTCGGCACCCGCTTCTGGGCGACGGAGGAAGCCGTGGTCTCGGCCCGCGCCCACTCCCGAGCGGTGGCCGCCGACGGTGACGAGACCATCCGAACCAGCATCTACGACATCGTGCGCCAGTACGACTGGCCCGTCGAGTACAACGGTCGCGTGCTGCGCAACCGGTTCATCGAGCGGTGGAACGGGCGGGAGGCGGACCTGGCCGCACAACTCGCCGAGGCCGCCGCGGAGTTCAAGGACGCCGTCTCACAGCAGGACTTCGACATCGCGAACATGATCGTCGGCGAGGGCGTGGGCCTGGTCCACGAGATCCTGCCCGCCGGAGAAGTGGTGCGCAGAATGGCCCAGGACGCCGCCGCCCGCCTCGGACGATGGGCTCCGCAGACCGCCGCGGTCAGCAGCTGAGCTGGCACAGTCCGCAAGAGGTCTCGCTCAATATCCCACTGCTCGCCCTGAGTTCTTTCACTCGTTCGGCGAGTGGAAGCGGTCGCTGTTCAGCGACCAGTCCCCGCACGGCTCACGTCCGCTGAATCCATGCGACACCGCCGCACCGGCGTCGGGAGGGAGCGCAATGCCCAGTCCCCAGCCTCCGCAGACCTCTCCGAAAGAACTGCGCCGCATCATCACCGCATCCAGCACCGGCACGCTCATCGAGTGGTACGACTTCTTCATCTACGGCAGCCTCGCCGTCGTCTTCTCCGGCTTCTTCTTTCCCACCGGCGAATCGAGCCTCGCGCTCCTGGTGAGCGTGGCCGCGTTCGGCACCGGCTTCGTCGTCCGCCCCCTCGGGGCACTGTTCTTCGGCAGGCTCGGCGACCGGGTCGGCCGCAAGAAGACCTTCCTCACCACGCTGGTCGTCATGGGCGCCGCCACCACGCTCATCGGCTGTCTTCCCAAGTACGACACCATCGGCACGGCGGCTCCCGTGCTGCTGGTGCTGCTGCGGCTGCTCCAGGGCTTCGCGGTGGGCGGCGAGTACGGCGGCGCCGCCACCTACGTCGCCGAGCACTCCCCCGCGGACCGTAAAGGCTTCTTCACTAGTTTCCTGCAGACCACGGCCACGGTCGGGCTGCTGCTGTCCATCGGCGTCGTCGTCGCCTGCCGGCTCCTGCTGGGCGAGGAGGCGTTCACCGCGTGGGGCTGGCGTCTGCCGTTCCTCCTCTCCGCCGTCCTCGTCGCCCTCTCCTTGAGGATGCGGCTGAAGCTCCACGAGTCGCCTGTGTTCACCCGTATGCAGGCGGAGGGCGCCCTCTCCAAGGCGCCTATCCGGGAGACCCTGGGCAACCCCAAGACCCTCGCTCTCGTCCTGATCATTTTGTTCGGCCTGACCGCCGGGCTGGGAGCGGTCTGGTACACCAGCCAGTTCTACGCCCTGTACTTCCTGCAGAGTGTGCTGAAGGTGGACTTCCTCACCACCAACGTCTGCATGGCTGTTGCGCTGGTACTGGGCGCTCCCTTCTACCTCCTGTTCGGCCGGCTGTCCGACCAGTACGGCAGGCAGCGCGTCATCGTCGCGGGCCTGGCCCTGTCAGCCGTGAGCTTCCTGCCCCTGTACGCCTGGATCCGCGCGGCCGCCGCGGACCGGTCGTGGGCGCAGGTCGTCGTGGCGGTGACGCTGCAGATCGTGTTCAGCGCCATGGTGTACGCGCCGACGGCCGCTTACCTGACCGAGCTGTTCCCGCCCCGGATCCGCTACACCGGGCTGTCGGTGTCGTACCACCTGGGCGCGGGTGTCTTCGGCGGGTTCATGCCGCTCATCGCGCTCTCGCTCACCTCGTCGACCGGCAACCAACTCGCCGGTTTGACCTATCCCACCGCTGTGGCGGCTGTGTCCACCGTGGTCAGCCTGGCACTGCTGCGCGGTGGCCGGGACAACAAGCTCGTGCGGGCCGTGTGGAACCAGCTCGGCACGCCCGATCGGGCCGACTCGCCCGAACCCGCCCCCACCGGGTGATCCAGACCAGCGCCGGCCTCCCTGACACGGCGGGCGCTGCCACGGGGTTCCGCCACCCATCCAGAGGTGGCGGAACCCCGCCCCCACCTCACCGAAAACCCCCACCCATGCCCCTCACCGCAACCACTGATCACTTACCACGCTCAAGGAGCCCTCCGTGCCCCGTCTCCGCAGATCCCGCATCGCCTTGATCGCGACCCTCGTCGCCACCACCGCTGTCACCGCCGCTGTCACCGCCGCGTGTAGCAAGCGCTCCGACTCCACCGGCTCGGACAACTCCGGCGGCTCCTCCGGCCGCAAGCTATCCGTGATCGTCGTGTCCGGCCCGCTGAGCGACCCGTTCTTCGGCGCGATGAAGACCGGCGCCGACAACGCCGGCAAGGAGCTGAACGTCTCCACCGAGTACCTCAGCCCGACCTCGACCGACGCCTCCGGCCCGACGCTCGCCAGGCTCATGCAGGCGGCAGTGGCGAAGAAGCCGGACGCCATCGTCGTGGGCAACTTCTTCCCTGCGGCCCAGGACCCCGAGATCAAGGCGGCGGTCAAGGCCGGTATCCCGGTGGTCGTCGTCAACTCTGGCCAGTCGGACTGGAAGCAGGTCGGCGCCCTCGCCTTCGTCGGGATCGAGCCGGTGGTCGCCGGCACCAGGTCGGGCGAGGAGTCGGCCAAGCTCGGCGTGAAGAAGGGACTGTGCGTCAACACGGTTCCGGGCAACCCCGCCCTGGAGCAGCTGTGCCAGGGCTACACCGACACGCTCAAGAAGAGCGGTGGCACGGCGAGTTCGCTGCGTATCCCGTACCAGGACGCGACCAACCCGACCAAGGTCACCCAGGCCATCGAAGGCGCGCTCAAGGCGGACCAGAGCATCGACGGCGTGTTCACGACGGGCTCCATCGTCGCCGAGAGCGCGCTGACCGCGGCGAACGACATCGGACGCAAGCTGACCATCGGCAGCGGCGACCCGTCCACCAAGGTCCTCAAGGACATCGAGGCGGGCAAGATCCAGTACGCCATGGACCAGCAGCCCTACCTCCAGACGTACTACGGCGTCCTGATCGCCAAGCAGTACGTGCAGTATCGGATCTCCCCCTCCGGCACGGTGCTCACCGGTCCGCTGGTCATCGACAAGGACAGCGCGGCCGCCGTACTGAAGATCAACGAGACGTACCAGGGCATCCGCGGTGCCGCCTGAGACGCCTCAGCAGCAGCCTTCCAGTTTCAGGAGAGAGCACTCATGACCATCGACCAAGCGGCTGCGGCACCCGCCGTGCCGGACGAGCAGAGCGAACCCCTCGGCCGTTCACTGTTCGCACGCACGGCACGGCGCCCGGAGTTCGGCGCGCTGATCGGCGCCGTCGTCGTGTACGTCTTCTTCCTGGTGACGGCGTCCGGCTCGGGCTTCACCAGCGTGGACGGCACCGCCAGCTGGCTGGACACGGCAGCCGAACTGGGCGTGGTCGCCACCCCAGTCGCGCTGCTCCTCATCGCCGGGGAGTTCGACCTCTCGATCGGCTCGGTCGTCGGCGCGACGTCGGCGATCGTGGCCATCGGCAGCGGGACGTACACCATGCCCCAATGGGCATCGATCCCTCTCGCGATCGGCTTCGGCCTGCTGGTGGGGCTGGTCAACGGCCTCGTCGCCACCCGGACCAAGCTCCCGTCCTTCATCGTCACCCTGGGAAGTTCGCTGGTCGTCGGTGGCGGTGCCCTGGGCCTCAGCCGCGCCCTGTCCGGGAGTACGGCCGTGACACTGACACCGGAGCCGAGCGTGCAGGCCGTGTTCGGCTCCAAGGCCGGGCAGTTCCAGGTCTCCATCGCATGGTGGCTCGCGATCGCCGTCGTCGCCTGGTGGGTGCTTACCCGTACCCGCACCGGAAGCTGGATCTACGCCACCGGTGGTGCCCCCGACGTGGCCCGGGACGCGGGTGTGCCGACCGCCCGGGTGAAGGTGGGGCTCTTCATGGCCACCTCCGCCGGTGCCGCGCTCGTGGGCGTGTTGCAGACGATCGCCTACAGCGGGGGTGACGTCACCCGCGGCTCCAGCTTCATCTTCGACGGCGTCATCGCCGCCGTGATCGGCGGAGTGCTCCTGCAGGGCGGCTACGGCTCCACCCTCGGCGTCCTGCTGGGCACGGCGACCTACGGCGTCGTCAGCATCGGCATCTTCTACACCGGCTGGAACACCGACTACGCCCAGCTCTTCCTCGGCGCCCTGCTGCTGGTCGCGGTGATGGCGAACAACTACTTCCGCAAGCTCGCACTGAGCGGCAGGTGACTTTCATGACGACCACCACGACCGACCATCCCCTGATCGAACTCCAGGGCGTCACCCAGCGGTTCACCGGCGTGACCGCCGTCGCCGACGTCTCGCTCACCGTCCGCCCCGGCCAGGTGCTCTGCCTCCTCGGCCACAACGGCGCCGGCAAGTCCACCCTCATCAAGATCCTCTCCGGGGTCTACACGCCCACCGAGGGCACCCTGTCCATCGACGGCGAGCCCGTGACGCTCGGCGGCCCGCGCGAGGCCCTGGACCGCGGCATCGCCACCGTCCACCAGGGCGCGGGCACCGTCCCGCTGATGAGCGTGGCCCGCAACTTCTTCCTCGGCGCCGAACCCACCAAGGGCCGCGGCCTGTTCCGCCGCTTCGACACCGCGACGGCGGGCCGGATCGCCCTGCAGGAGATCCGGCAACTGGGCATCCGCCGCATCCGCGACGCCGACCAACTGGTAGGCACCATGTCGGGCGGTGAGCGCCAGGCCCTCGTCATCGCCCGCGCCCTGCACTTCGGCGCCCGGGTACTGATCCTGGACGAACCGACCTCGGCGCTCGGCGTCCGCGAGTCCGAGATCGTCCTGCAGGCCGTGGAATCGGCACGCGACCGCGGCGTCGGCGTCGTCCTGATCACCCACCAGGCCCACCACGCCCTGCGGGTCGGCGACCACTTCGCCGTCCTCGCCCACGGCCGGCTCGTCGCCTCGTTCGCGCGGGGCGAGATGGAGGCGGCCGAGGTCATCGACCTGATGGCGGGTGGCACGGTGATGGAGAAACTGGAGCGTAAGCAGGCATGAGCACGATGCACCAGGCGGTGGCGACGACGGCTTCCGGCTACACCGCACCCCGCTTCGCGGGTGTCCGGGACGCCTTCGAGAGCAACCTGCGCAACGGCGACGACATCGGCGCCTCCGTCGCCGTGTACCACCACGGCAGGCTGGTCGTGGACCTGTGGGGCGGCATCCGGGACACCAGCGGGACCCCGTACCCGGAGGACGCCCTGCACGTCGGGTACTCCACCACCAAGGGCGTCATGGGCCTGGTGCTCGCGAGCCTGGTCGACACGGGCGAGGTGGATCTCGACGCGCCGGTGTCGGCCTACTGGCCGGAGTTCGGCGCGGCCGGCAAGAGTGGCGTCCTAGTCCGTGAACTGGCCTCGCACCAAGCCGGGCTGCCTGCCTTCGGCGAGCCGGTGGCCAAGGCCGACCTCGCCGACTGGGGCGGCTGTGTGCGGCGCCTGGCCCGCCAGGCGCCGGCGTGGTATCCGGGTACCCGGCACGGCTATCACGCCCTGACTCTCGGCTATCTGGTCGGCGAGGTCGTTCGACGCGCGAGCGGCAAGAGCGTGGGCGCCCTGCTCCGTGAGCGGTTCGCCCAGAACGGTGACCTCCAGGCATGGATCGGTCTGCCCGCCGAGCACAACGGCCGCGTCGTCCCATACCAGGACGCCTCCCCCACACCGGGAATCGGCGCTTTTGCGGCCACGGCCGCCGAAGCCCCGGACACGCTGACCCACGCCACCTTCAACAACCCCGTCGTCACCGCGGATCTCTTCAACGACCCGGCGTTGTGGTGGCCGGAGATCCCGGCCGCCAACGGCATCTTCGACGCCAGGTCACTGGCCCGCCTCTACTCCGGCGTGCTCGCCGGTCCCCTGCGGGCCATCTCTCCCATCACCGTGGACCAGGTCCGCCGTCAGCAGGTCCACGGACCCGACGAGGTCCTGGTCGACCAGCCCACCCGCTTCGGAACCGTCTTCGAGCTGTCCTCCCCACGCCAGCCCATGCTCGGTCCCGGCTCGTTCGGCCACGACGGCCTCGGCGGACACCTGGCCTTCGCCCACCCGGAGTCCGGCATCGCGTTCGCCTTCCTCACCAACCGGGCCATCCCCGACCCCACACCCCACACCCGGCTGTGGCGCCTGCTCTCGGCGGTGACCGCGGCCCTGTGAACAGTGCTGAGTGCTGTGCCGCGGGTCAGGTTGTGGGAGCGGGACCGGGCGGCAGGTGCACCGTCATGATCAGGTGGCACGTTTCGGTGCCCGCACCGCGGTAGATGTGAGCGGTGTCGCCGTCGAAGGTGGCGGTCTGTCCGGCTTCGACGGTGTGCTCCGTGCCGTCAACGACCAGGACCATCCGGCCGGAGGTGACGGACACGGTTTCCACGACTCCGGCCTGGTGGGGGTGGCTGGGGTATTCCACACCCGGTTCCAGTCGCCAGCGCCAGACCTCGACCGGGGCAGGTCCGGAGGTGGTCAGCATGAGCCGGGCCTCGCTGCCCCGCTCTCCGGTCCACAGGGGTGCCACGGCGTCGGCGGTCACGACGCGGACGCGTCCTTCGGAGGGGCCCTGCATCAGGGCGGACACCGAGATGCCGAGGGTGTCGGCCAACCGGACCAGGGTGGCCAGGTTGGGGTTGCCCTGGGCCTTCTCCAGTCCGACCAGGGCGCCCTTGCTGACCTGGGCACGTCGGCTGAGTTCCTCCAGGGTCAGGCCCGCGCGGAGGCGGGCCGCCCGGACGTTGTGGGCGACCGTCCGCAGGGCTGTGGCTGTCTCGGCCACCTGATCACTATCCTCACTGCGGGTCATTCAAATGAACCGTGCGGTCATTTGGCTTGACTTCGGCCGGTCGTTCTGCCGTACGGTGGAGTCATTCCATTGATAGTAAGGGATTGTGTTGTGATCGCTTTGCTGCTGGCCCTGGGCAGCTCACTCGCGTACGGATGCGCCGACTTTCTCGGCGGTCTCGGCGCCAGAAAAGCTCATGTGCTGCGTACCGTGATGATCGCGGCCCCGGCCAGTCTCGCGGTCGAGCTGCTGCTGTGGCCAGTGCTCGGTGCCTCGTTCAGCTCCGCGGCCCTGGGCTGGGGTGCCGCGTCCGGGGTCGCCTCGGCCGCCGCGTTCGCCCTGCTCTACCGCACCCTCGCGATCGGCCCGATGAACGTACTCTCACCCGTGACCGCGCTGGTCTCCGCCGCGCTGCCCGTCGGCGTGGGCCTGCTACAGGGCGAGCACCTGGCCGCCACGGGGCTGATGGGCCTGGCCCTCGCGCTGGTCGCGGTGGTGCTGGTCAGCGCCGGACACGGCGCCGGAGCGACGCGCGCCTCCCGGACGGCGCTGCTGCTGGCCTTCGGCGCGGGCACCGCCATCGCCCTGCAGCTGGTCTTCCTGCACCAGGCGCCGTCCGACAGCGGAGTGGCCCCGCTGATCATCGGCCGGGCCGTCTCCTCGGCCGTCACCCTAACCGTGGCCGGGCTGATGCATCGCAGGCTGGGCCCCGAGCGGCCCGCGTACGCGATGTCGGCCGCAGCGGGTGTGCTGGACTCGGTGGCGAACCTGCTGTTCCTGTTCGCCGCCCGCAGCGGGGACCTCACCGTCGTCGCCGTGGTCACCGCGCTCTACCCGGCCGGCACCGTCGTGCTCGCCCGCGGCGTGCTCGCCGAACGCATCCAGCGCGGCCAGCTCGTCGGCCTGGGCGCCGCAGCCGTCGCCGTCAGCCTCCTCGCCCTGACCTGAGCAGGCTCGCACCACCAAAAGGAGAAGAGCATGCTGGTCCACCCCTGGGACGCCGGCCTGGACGACGCCGAATGGCAGACCTGGATCGCCGACGGCCACGACTTCGGACAGCTCAGCGTGAACGGCCTGCCAGGCCGCCCGCCCATGGTCGTCCCCACCCACTTCACCTGCGACGGAACCCACCTTCTGGTCCACCTCGCCAAGCCCAACCCGGTCTGGGAGGCGATCGAACACGACCCGAACGTCGTCTTCACCGTCATCGGCGACTACGCCTTCATCCCCGGCCCCTGGCGCGCCAAACCCGGCATCCCGCCCACCGATGGCGTGCCCACCAGCTACTACGCGGCCGTCCAGTTCACCTGTCGCGCGGACATCGTCGACGATGCCGAAGGCAAGGCCGAACTGCTGCGCCGTCAACTGGCCCACTTCCAGCCCGACGGCGACCACGCCCTCGTCGCCGTCGATCAACCGCCGTACGGCCGGATGTTGTCCGGCATCCGCGGGCTGCGCCTCGAAGTCAACGACGTGCGGGCCAAGTTCAAGTACGACGACCACAAGTCCGTCGAATACCGCGCCACCGTCGCCGACCGCCTCACCGAGCGCGGACAGGGCCTGGACGTGCCCACTGCACGCCAGCAGCTGCGCCGCCTGGACCGCATCGGCCCCTGGAAGTCCTGACCGCCCCCACCCGCAGGAAACGGAAACGTCGCCTATGCCCGCCTTCCGCATCGCTCCCGCCGTCGCAGACGCCTTCCCCGGCACCCTCATCGCCCTGGTCACCGCCACCGGTGTGCGCGGTCGTGAGTCCTGGCCCCACACCGCCGCCGCCGTAGAGGAACTGGAGCAACAGCTCGCCGACGGCACTTGGCACCCCGCCGACGAGACCGACCCCCGCATCGAGGCCTGGCACGCCGCCTACCGCTCCTTCGGCACGAACCCCCGCCGTATCCGCCCCAGTGTCGACGCGCTCGGCCGACGCCTCGCGAAGAAGGGGAGCCTGCCGCGTATCAACCCGGCCGTCGACTCCTACAACGCCGTCTCCGTCCGCCATGCCCTGCCCGCCGGCGCCTTCGACCTCGACCACGTCACCGGCGACGTCGACATCCGCCACGCGGACGGCACCGAGTCCTTCACCCCGCTCGGCGAACCCGACACCGTCGAGCACCCCAAACCCGGCGAGATCATCTACACGGACATCACCGGGGTCCTGACCCGCCACTGGAACCACCGGGACGCCCATCGCACCCGCGTCACCGAGGACTCCACCCACGTCGCCTTCGTCATCGAAACCCTGCACGCCGACCGCGACGGCGACCTCCTCAAGATCTCAGTTGACGAACTGCAAGGCTTGCTGGCCCCGCACGCCGAACAGACCACGATGTCCTACCTCAGCCCGGCGCAGCCCAAGGCCACCGTCTGAGTCGGACGCAAGGGTCCAGCGGGTGATCTCCGTGCCGTCGGCGCTGAGCAGGCGAAGGCTCATGCGGACGACGCCAGACCTGGTTCGACGGTTCAGCAGGGTGTCTCGGCGCCGCTGCTCCCCTCTCCGGCCAGCACCAGAGCCAAGTGGGATTCCATGAGCTCGCGGGGGCGATCCGCCGGAGCGCTGATAGTCAGCGATGACTACGACGGTCACGGCGGACTCCATGTATGAGGATCGGAGAGGGGAGCCGGCCCCGCATCCACGGTCCATCCTCCCGCCCGTCACAACATCCCCACGCGGAAATAGGGAGCATGCTCAGTCCCAATCCTTGGGACAGCAGGGATGTGACTCCGGCCGATCGTTATGCGGCACAGAGGTCGACATCCTGGTTCAGGTTACTCCACGGCCCGGGTGGTCTCCGCCCCTGTGTGCGCCACGAGGCGAGGCACCAACATGCGGGCACTCGGGCCGATCCGCAGCAGGTGGCCAAGCAGCAGCGCCGCCCGCTACAGGCATGCGAGGCATTCGCAGACGCCGCATCAGTATCGAGCGGACCTCGCCGCGACGAATGCTCAGGCCCCGCCAACACCTGCCCGGCGGGGCCTCAGAGACCATCACGTGTCACGTTCGTGTCACCAACACCGTCGACGCACCTGGACCACAAGGGCCCCACCCGCGTGAACG
This sequence comes from Streptomyces sp. NPDC096040, assembly GCF_040303265.1. Taxonomy (NCBI): domain Bacteria; kingdom Bacillati; phylum Actinomycetota; class Actinomycetes; order Kitasatosporales; family Streptomycetaceae; genus Streptomyces; species Streptomyces sp. NPDC096040. The sequence continues at coordinate 238 of NZ_JBEOTA010000065.1, read as the reverse complement.
ACGTCAATCTGGACGTGGTGTACGCCAAAAGACGGTTCCGCCTACCTGTGCCATGTGGTACCGCTGCCCACTCGCTAGCACCACGTACCGCTCATCAAGATCCGGACCAGGTGCGGACCGAATCAGCCTGGCACTCGACGTTTCCCTCTCTGTCAAAGTAGATCGAGTCAGGCATACTGGATGATTCATTGAGTCGAGGGCGGAGAAGGAGTAGTGCCCGGGTGGCCAGCACGAATGA
>NZ_JBEOTA010000064.1:0-22436 GCF_040303265.1 Streptomyces sp. NPDC096040 | reverse complement strand
TCGGCGGCCGTACCGGCCCCGTTCTTCGCACCGGTCAGGTGGACCTTCTCGGCCACCAGCCGGGGCAGACCGCACCGCTCGGCCAGCCGGATCGTGCCGGGATCCTCGGCTATGTACGGCTCGGTTCCGACTGATTCGGTGACGAAGTGCATGACGTTTTCGGTGCCCGGTGAGCCGATCCGTGGTCAGCCGACTTCAGGTACCGCGCCAGGCGGAGCAGGCTCCTCCACGGTGACACGCCGGATGTGGCCTACCCACGAGTCCGGCGTCAGGGAGGACCACTCAACGTCGATCTCAACGCCGTGAAATATGCGGGTGAGGTCCGCAAGCTGTGTGAAGATCGCCGTCTGTACCTCCTCAGGGGTCGCGTCGGCGGGCATCGGGACCCTGCCGCATCCGCCACCCGAGTCGTCGGCGATGAACGTGTGGGGCCACACGTCTTGCCCAGTCAGCAGGATGATCTCCTTCGGTATGCCGAAGGGGGGCCGCTTCTTCTTCGTCTTGGGTAGTCTCGCCCACGGTGCCATCCAACCTGACGGACCGCGGGGTCAGGCACCCGCCATACACACCTCAGCCACCACAACCAGACCTGACCAGAGCCGCATGACGCCACCCACCCAGGTGAAGGCAGGTTGATCGCCAGTCGGCTGGGGCCGTGGGGAGGAACTGCTGTAACAGATATCGAGGTCCCGGGGCCTGAGCCCGACTGGCAGCCGGCTACACAACCGCCCTACTACACCGGCAAGAACCCCGCCCACCAGTACAGCGTCTGGGAGCACTCCGCTCCGCTGTTCCAGATGGTCGGAGCGCTGGCGCTACCAGTACAGCCTGTGGCCCAGCGGCTACGTCTGCACGTGGAGCGGTCGTGGGACGGGTTGGACGAACTCGACGTCGTTCTGTTCCGGCTGGATGGGTGGCTTTGTTCACGAGTACGGGCAGCGAGTGTTCAGCACCGGACCGGGCCGCGCTGGCCGAGCTTCTCGCCGGGGTGCGCCACGAGGTCCTGAGCGCGCCCTGATCTGCCGGCGCTGCGCAGCACCGCGCGCCGGACCTCGCGATCGTCGTCCCGCGTGCACGCCAGCAGCTCCGGGATCTCGCGCAGCACGGCGTCGCCCACCGCGTCCGCGGAACCGCCGGGCGGATCCTCGAAGTCGGCATCGGCCTCGTCGGCGAGCACGGCCAGCAGCGTCAGCACGTCGGCGCCCCTGCCGGGCGGCCCATGCACCGCGGCGTGCGCGAGGAACGGCACGGTGTGGGCCGACGACTCCGACATCGCGCCCATGCCGTGGACGTGCCCGTACAGCTCGTCCAGCGCCTCGGCGGACGCCTCTCCGTCGGGGAGGTAGAGCGCCAGGATGTGCCGCGGCACGTCCTCGGCGGTGCCGTCGGCGTGCGCCAGCTCGCCCCACGGCACGCGATGCAACTCCTCCGGCCCGCGCATGCCCGACTCCCTCCCGTGACGGTCCCTCAGCCACCCCCGACATCTAGCCCCGCTCACTGACAGTGACCCCCGACGGTCGCGGATCGGGTCCGCCCCTCCACCTACCGCCCGAAGTCCGCCGCGACCTCGCGCACATCCGGGTCGATGCTGTCCTCGGCGCGGGCGCACAACTCCTGGAGGGCCTCGTCGAGGCCGAGGTGATAGAGGAGTTCGGCCATGCGCCGGTAGTCGTCGCTGTCGTCCGCGTCATCGAGCAGGCGCCCGACAGCCGGAGGGACGATCTCCTTCGCCTCCCGCCAGGGCAGCCTTCCCAGCAGGTTGCGGATGAGAAGGGTGTGGCGCTCCCGCAGGGCGTATTTGACCAGGTCGTCGACCAGCGCTTTCGTCGGCTCCGTATCGAGCGTCTCCAGGAGGAAGATGGCCTGTACTGCGTGCTCGGGCCGACGCAGGGCCGACCTGAGGCGCTCTTGCGCCCATTCCTCGTTGATCCTCAGCGGGCTGAGCGCACGGTTCAGCCGACCGGCGGCTGCGAGCGCCTCCGCAAAGGCGTCGTCGTCCGCACGCGCGTTCGTCTGGGACATGCCTTCCCTCACTTCTTCTTATTTCCCACCCATACCCAGTCCAGGCTCGCGACCAGGTCCCTGAACTCTCCCGCGGTCATGGCCACGGTGGGGTAGATCGTTCGATGCCCCCACGGTTCGAGACCTCCGGCATCCTTTCCGTCGGCATGGATCCCCAGACCGGGTGGCAATTCCGCGTCCGGCGCCAACACGTGGAACTGACCGCTGAGGGGCGCCAACTCAGGGTAGACATATGTCGACTTGCCGGGCACGTATTCGTCCGCGCGCTGTGGCGCGAAGGGGCCGACGACCTCGTCGAGGGACTCCACGTGGAGGTCCGTCAGGCGGGTCGGTTTCGGCGCCTCCTTGTTGCCGAAGGCATGAAGAGGCTCGCGCCCCGCGGCCGCGTCCAGGGCGTTCGCCGCTTGATCGACGAGGTCCGCCGCGGCCCCGGCCACGGCCACGCCGACCTCCACCAGCGCCTGGACCGCACCGACCACGGCGTCGGCGAGTTCGGCACCTGCGTCGGCGCCGCCTTCCGTACGCGGTTCGCCGGCTTCGTCCTCGGGCTCGGGTTCCGTACGCGGGGCGTCGGCCTCGTCCTCGGGCTCGGGCTCGGGCTCGGAGTCGGAGTCGGAGTCGGACTCCGGCTCCGGTTCGGAGTCGGGCTCAGGTTCGGCTTCAGACGACGGCTCGGGCTCGGGCTCGGGCTCGGCTTCAGACGACGGCTCGGGTTCGGACTCCGCTTCGGGCTCGGCTTCAGACGACGGCTCGGGTTCGGACTCCGCTTCGGGCTCGGCTTCAGACGACGGCTCGGGTTCGGACTCCGCTTCGGGCTCGGGCTCGGGCTCGGAGTCGGACTCAGGCTCCGGCTCCGGCTCCGGTTCGGAGTCGGGCTCAGGTTCAGCTTCGGACGACGGTTCCGGCTCGGCCTCTGTGTCGGGCCCTGCCTCCGGCTCCGCCTCTGCTTCCGGTTCGGGCTCCGGCTCCGCCTCCGGCGTGGCCTCGGGCTCGGTTTCCGGCTCCGGAACGGGTTCGGGCTCCGGGCGGTCCGGTGGGGGAGGCTCGCCGTCGGTTTCCGCCTGATCGACCGGGGCGGTCGGCTCGGGGGCGTCGATCTCCTCGTCCGCGTACTGCTCCGCTTCCGGTTCATCGTCGAGGGCGTCGCCCTCCTCCCACTGGTCGGTCTCGGCCGGGAGCGGCCCGTCCGGCCCGTCCGGCCCCTCGGGTTCCTCCGGCTCGTCCCCCTCCTCGTAGCCGTCGCCGACCTCCGGCGGCGGAGGTGGTGGCGGCGGAAGCGGTACGTCGGACACGCCGCCGAGTTCGCTCATGACCAGCCCACCCCCGTCCGGGCGCATTCCTGCGCCACTCGTACTGCCGTCTCCCTTAGTAACGCTGCCAGTTGCGGCCCCTCCGCGCAGGCCACCCGGAAGGCCCGCCGCACGTGTTCCTCCGTCGTTCCCCCCGTCACCGCCGTGATCGCGCCGCGCAGGCCGCTGCGGGTGACGTCGCCGATCCGGGCGTGTGCCTTGTCTGGCGCGTAGCCCGGGAGGGCGCGGATCTGGAGGCGGTGGTCCGCCGCCGATGTCCCGGTCAGGCGCAGGCCGCGGGACGCCCATTGGGCCTCGTGGTCGGGGTAGGTGTGGGGGCCGTCCGGCATGGTCCGCCGTGCCTGGTGGACGACGGACAGGACGTCCCGGAAGCGGTAGTTGGCGTAGGTGTAGCGCCGCGGGTCGCCGGTCGGGGGCGGTGTGCCCAGCAGGGCGGCGGAGAGCACGGCGTACAGGCGTTCCGCGAAGTCCGCCGGGTCGACCTCGTTGCGCATGAGGGATTCGCGGGCGGCGACGGCCCGTTCGACGGCGTAGACGAGGGTGCACTCCAGGTCGCGTTGCGGAAGGGCGGTGAGCGCGGCGACGACCGGGGCGGCCGGGGCGGGCGCGCTCTTGCCCATCGCCTGGGCCGAGGCTGCGGCGTCCGCCCAGATCAGGGGGAGGGGCTCCAGGGAACGGTGGTGGGAGTCGTTCATGGTGCGCAGCGTGCACGGGTCGCGGCGGCAGGAGCCTCCGCACAGCGGGCTGCGGCTGCCGAGCAGCGGTGGTTTCGCCGAGGCGTTCTTGGCGCTCTCGTCGTGCTCGCCGTGCGGCATCGCCGTCAGGACGGGCCGGTCCATGCCGTCGGCGGCGACGGCGGCGCGTCCCGGGGGCAGGGCGACGACGTTCTCGCTCTGGTCCTGCTGGAGGTTCATCGTGGCGCCGACGGCCCGGCGGTCGTCCTCCGCGGGCAGGCGGTGCATGATTTTCAGCGCGCTGTTCTTGATGACGTCGGGCAGGATCTTGCTGGGAATTTGCTCGACGATGACGACGCCTTCGCCGTACGCCCGGATCTCGGCGAGGAGCGAGGCGAAGAGTTCGACGGCCGCGGCGGCGGGGCCGTCCTCGACGTTCTTGAGCAGCCGGTGCGCCTCCTCCACGACGAGGACGTGGCGCAGCGGCACTCCTCCGGCGCTGTGGTGGACGCGCAGGTGCTCGACGAGGCGGATGAGGACGGCGCCGATGAGGAAGGCCTTGTCCTGGTCGTTCGTGATCGTTTCCAGTTCGAGGACGACGTTCCCGGCGAGCAGCCCGGCGATGTCGAGGGGGTGGCCGCCCTCGAAGAAGCGGCCCGGGGCGCCCTCGCGCAGCGAGCCCATGCGGACGTCGACGAAGCCCCTTACGTCCGCGGTGACTTCCTTGCCGTAGCCGATCATCTCCACGACCTGCCGGGCGGTGGCTTGGAGTTCGCCCAGGGTCGGGTAGACGGCGGTGCGGGGCTCGTCCGGCTCGCTCAGGACGTACTTCGGTTTGTGGGCGGGGCGTGGTTCGCCGGTGACGAGGTCCCAGCCGGCTTCCGTATAGCACTGGGACAGGGCCCGCGAGAGCACCTGCGGGAAGGGTTCGTGCCCCTCGAACGCGGCGAGGAAGAGGGCCCGTACGAGGTCCACGTGGCTTTGCAGCGGGAAGCCGGGCTCGGGCTCCAGCGGGTTGAGGGACGCGGGGGCGACGTCCACGGCGCCGGGCCGGATCACGGTCACCCGGCGTGCGTGCTCGGGGCCCCGGCCCGCGGTGAGGCGTCCGGCGATGCGCGCGTACTCCGCCTTCGCGGGTTCGACGGCCAGCCAGGGGACGGGCCGTTCGTGCGTGGACAGGGCGGTGAGCATGGTCCGCACGGTCTGGGACTTGCCGGATCCGGTCGCTCCGCAGACGAAGGCGTGCCGGTTGAGGGTGGAGCGGGAGATGTGGAGCCGGTCGGCGGGCGCGAGGGTCTCGTCGAGGATGTCGCCGAGGAGGAAGCCGTCGGAGGGCTGCCCGGTGTCGTCCGCGGTGACGTCGAAGCGGTTCGGCGCCACCGTGCGGATCCCGGGCAGTTCCCGTCCGGGCGGCCGGGCCAGGGCCGCGACGAGTTCGGCGGGGGCGACGAAGGGGGCGGCGAAGGAGGTGCCGCCCGGTGTTCCGGACCCGGGGGCCGGCTGCGGGGTGACCGTGGTCAGCGCCTCGGCGAGCGGTACGGGGTGGCGTGCCGGGACGAGGACGTAGGGCAGGTCGTCGAGCTCGCCCGCGCCGCACAGCAGGGCGGCCGAGGCGAGGGCCTGTGCGGGGCTCTCGGCCCCGACCAGTACGCGTACGGTCCACATGCCGGTGGCCAGGGCACGGGTCAGTTCGCGGTAGCGGGCCTCGGCCCGGTCCGCCGCCACGCGGTCGGCGGCGGAGTTCTCGCGCTGGCGCAGCCGCGGCAACTCCACGGCGAGGGCCGCGCGTTCCCGCTCCAGCCGCTCGTGCGGGACGGGTTCGGCCAGGACGAGCCAGGCGAAGGGGTCCTGGAGGTGGGCCACGGCGTCGTCGAACGAGCCGCGGCGCTCGGTGGGTAGGGCGCGCATGTCCTCGCCGAGGCGCAGGGCCTCGTGGGATCCGGGGCAGGGCAGCCAGAACGGCATCCGTTCCAGGAGCGCGGTGGCCTCGCCCGGCGGGAGGTCCCGGGCGGTGGACCCGGGCGGGTAGCGCAGCGGGCGTTCCGCGCCCTCCTTGGCTTCCTCGTCCGCCCCCTCCTCGGCCGCTTCCTCACCGGCTGGCGGGAAGTGGGGCGCGCCCCCCACGAGGAAGTGCAGCGGCCGGTGCCGGCCCGGGCGGACCCATGCCGCGGCGAGCCCCGCGGGCCGCGCCGCCCGGTGGTGGAAGAGCACGGCGTGGGCCGCCACGACCGCGGCGGTGAGCTGGGCGGGGGTACGGTCCTCCGCACCGGGGTCCTCCGGCCGCCGGGGCACGGTGAGCAGGCGGTGGAAGCGGTACGCGCCGAGGACGGGGAACGGTCCGGCGTCCGCGCTCATGTCAGGCTCGCGCGGGGTCGGGCGGACAGCCGGGGCAGGAAGGTGATGCCGGGGTTGCAGTCCCCGAACACGACGCGGCGGCCGCCGGGGCCGGCCTCGACGAGGACGAGGCCGGTCACCGGGAGGGCCTGGAGCTGGGTGGGCTCGACCGTGAACTCGTAGACGCGGCTGAGGTTCTCGCCGGTCGTCGTCGAATGCGCGGTGGAGGTGTTCGTGGAGTCCTGCCAGCTGCGGGACAGCGATGTCGACACCGAGCGGGACCGCCCCCACGTCGTGCCGGACGTGCCACCTCCCTTGGTGGAGCCGTCCGAGTGCGACACGCCCCGCTGGTAGCTGTAGCTGCTGCCGCGGCCCTCGGTGAGGGTCTGCCCGACCTGCCGGGTCAGCTGGTTCACGAGGAATGTGTGCTCCTGCCCGATGAAGTCCGCGGCCGCCTTGGCTTCCTCGCCGTTGCCCATGCGCATGAACACCGTCGCGCTGTCGGAGCCGCCGGCCACCTGGACGGTGCCCTCCCGCAGGTGTTCGAGCAGGAACACGAGCCTGACGCCGGCCGACCTCGCCTCCCGGGCCATCGATTCCAGGGCGTCGCGGCCGAGGTGGTCGGCGCCCGCGACGACGAGGGTCCCCGAGCCGTGCGGCACGGCACGCATGCGCAGCAGGTGGAGCAGCCGGAAGAAGACGAAGCGGTCCGCGAGGTCCTTGCGGCGGCGCACGGAGTCCTCGGTCGTGACGATCGTCAGCCCCGCTGGTCGCCACCAGTCCGCCGCCCGGCCGCCGGGATCCGGGGCCTCCTCGCCCCGCGGGGTGAGCAGTTCCGCCTGCGCCCGCATGTAGCGCAGCTCGTTCTGGACGCGCTCGCCCTGGCCCAGGAAGTCGACGGCCCGGGTGATCGACTCGACCTCGGAGGCGCTGAGCACGCCCGGCGCGTCCGGGGCGGCGTCGTAGACACGGAGCAGGACCCGCAGGCCGGCGGCCAGGCGGGTGAAGGTCACCGGCCCCTCCAGCAGCTCCGCGACGGTCTGCACCACGTCCACGTCGATGGTGAACAGGTCGACGTCGGCGCCCGACGGACGCATCGTGGCCACGGCCTCCGCCACGGTCTCGGCCAGCTGGTCGGGCGTGAACTCCTCGCGGAGATCGAGGTCGAGCAGGCCGCCGGGCATGGGCACGTGCGTGACGGCGATGTCGCGGTGCGCGGCGAGCCCGGCCAGTTCGAGCGCGACGGCCTGCTGGGTGAGGTCGAGGACGACGAGCGGCCGGCCGCTGCCGAGGAGCGGCCCGCCGACCGTGGCGAGCAGGCTCGCCCAGCCGTTGCCCGTACCGCCGAACACGTCGATCCGGCTCGGCCCGGACGCCAGCACCAGCGGATACCAGGTGTCCAGCGTCGCGTTGTGCCGCAGGTGTTCCTCCCGGTGGGCGTCGATCCGGCTCCGCCAATCGCCCAGGCGCTTCTCGTAGTCGCGCTGCGCGTGGACGCGAGCGGCCTCCAGGCGGCGCCGGGCGGCCCTGAGCCGGGCGCTCGGGGAGGTGGCGGCCATCGCGGCAAAGACGAGGACCGCGACGATCAGGGCGGCGCCCGCCCCACCGGCGGCGTAGGCGATGCCGCCCGCGATCAACACGAGGCAGCCGGTGCCCCTGCTCTCCCCGGACTCGACCCGCTCCTCCATGGCGCGGACCTCCTGGTCGGAGGGCTCGCTGTACGCGGGCGGATTGTGGGCGTCCCGGTGCGCGGGCGGCGCGGGCGGCTGGACGAACTCCCAGCCCCAGCGCTCCTCTCCCGCGAAGACACGCAGCGCCAGCTCCGCCCCATCGTCCGTCCCGCCGCTGCGGTCGTTCCCGACCACGCTCTCGGTACCACTCACCACGTCCCCCAGCCCGCCCGATGTCGGCGCGTCGTGCCCGGCATAATGACGGCTGCCGGGCCACCCCACTCACGAGTCGGCGGACTTTGACCTAAAGCCACCCCGCCCATGGCCGGATGGGTTCAGCTTCGCGATCAGCAAGCACGACGGCAATCCGCTCGGCGTCTCGTATGTCTGGCTCACCCAACCGCACGAGCAAGCCGACAAGGCCCTGGACACCCTCTTGGAGGTAGTCGGGATCGGGGAGGACGTCCCGCGGGCGGGGGGAGCAGGCGCGCCCGAGTCGGCCACTGTTATCACCGTGAGGACCATCCCCGCGGGCGCGGGGAGCAGCGCCTGGTCGGCTGGAGCCTGCGCATCCCGGTGGGACCATCCCCGCGGGCGCGGGGAGCAGTGGTCCTTTCGTCGGGTGTGTTGGGCGGGGCGGGGGACCATCCCCGCGGGCGCGGGGAGCAGACGACATCGTCACGGCCACCCTGTACCGGCAGGGGACCATCCCCGCGGGCGCGGGGAGCAGGGCGGCTCCCTGGGCACGACGAAGCCCCCGGGGGGACCATCCCCGCGGGCGCGGGGAGCAGGGCGGCTCCCTGGGCACGACGAAGCCCCCGGGGGGACCATCCCCGCGGGCGCGGGGAGCAGTTCGCCTCCGAAGTGCGCCTCAGAGCCGCCAAGGGACCATCCCCGCGGGCGCGGGGAGCAGGTCATCACTGTGTTCCTTCCGATCATCGCCGTGGGGCCATCCCTGCGGGCGCGGGGAGCAGCCGCAGACCACCCCGCTGCCGACGACCGTGGCGGGACCATCCCCGCGGGCGCGGGGAGCAGCCAGCCGGGTGCACCGTAGCGTTCGGTGCAGGGGGACCATCCCCGCGGGCGCGGGGAGCAGGTGAGGGCGGAGCGCGGCGGCTCGGGCTCCTGGGGACCATCCCCGCGGGCGCGGGGAGCAGATCAGGCCGGGCGGCAGCGCGGTGACGATGCCGGGACCATCCCCGCGGGCGCGGGGAGCAGATATCGATTCAGATGAGCAGCAGGAACGCCGAGGGACCATCCCCGCGGGCGCGGGGAGCAGTCTGTTTTTCAGTTGTCGGATGGTGCAGCGTGGGGACCATCCCCGCGGGCGCGGGGAGCAGTCTGGGGTTTGCAGCACTGCTGGTAGGCGACGGGGACCATCCCCGCGGGCGCGGGGAGCAGACCCGGCCGATGTTCTGCGACCCGGACCCCCAGGGACCATCCCCGCGGGCGCGGGGAGCAGAAGACGACGGCGGCCCGGCGTTGCACCATCTCGGGACCATCCCCGCGGGCGCGGGGAGCAGGTCATGCGCCGTACCCGCGGCGTTCAGGTGATGGGACCATCCCCGCGGGCGCGGGGAGCAGCTGAACGGGTTCCGCGGCGAGATCAAGAAGGCGGGACCATCCCCGCGGGCGCGGGGAGCAGCAGTCCGGGGCGGACGTCCGCTGGTAGTAGCGGGGACCATCCCCGCGGGCGCGGGGAGCAGGTGACCGCGGTGGTGATGTCCGCCCCGGATGTGGGACCATCCCCGCGGGCGCGGGGAGCAGGGGTTCTGGGGCGGTATCGGGCTTGCTATCGCGGGACCATCCCCGCGGGCGCGGGGAGCAGTACGACCGCAAGCGGGACGCGGTCCGGCACCAGGGACCATCCCCGCGGGCGCGGGGAGCAGCGCACTTTCGGCAAACGATCTGTACGGGGACGGGGACCATCCCCGCGGGCGCGGGGAGCAGTGCTCCGCCGCAGTCTGCTTGGCGCCGTACAGGGGACCATCCCCGCGGGCGCGGGGAGCAGTGCCCCCGTCCGGAGTGAAGTCCCGCCACTGCGCTATCGAGCCGGGACCATCCCCGCGGGCGCGGGGAGCAGACTCCGCGACCTGCGGTTTTAGCGCGGGTGCGAACCGTTCTGGACCACTTTCATAGATTCCGTCAAATTACCTGAACAGCTCATTACCGGCATTCATGTCCTTCCGAAGCGGCGCCGCTTGGATGCCTTGCTCCATCCCGTCTTCGGGCCATCGCCGTTCCTCCTCGGCGCCTCCCCAGAGGTCGGGCGACGGATCAGCGTCAGCCCCTCATGGTCGATCGGGAGCCAGCCGTGGTCGTGGGTCCGGAAGGTAAAGCCCTGCTCGTTGTTCGTCGTATGGGCGAGCAAGGCCCTTCCCTGGCCCGCGTACTGCTGTACCTCGTCCCACAGCACGTCGCGAATCCTTGCCGATGGGTTACCGACGAAGACGCCTGCGGAAATCTCGAGCAGCCAGCGGGTGAGGAACCCTCTCAGGCCGACGGGGCAATTCGTGAGAACGATCACGGTCACCAGAGCATCGCCTCGTCCTGACCGCTGTCCGTCGTGTCCCCGTAGTTGCGGCCGGCTGCAACCTTGCGGCCTCCGTCGCTCTGGAGTGTGACGACATCCTGGTCGCCGGAGACTGCGGGGCCTGGGCTGTTCTGCAGCAGGAGACTCTTGATGTCCTCCACGCAGCGGTCCAGCAGGGACGTTTCGTTGATGCGGTCGCGCAGGGCTCTGCGGGTGCGGGAGGCCACATCCTCTTCGTCCTCCGCAGCGACGTCGAAGGCCAGAGGAATGCCGATTTCGGTCTTGTAAAGGTCGGCAATGTCGAGGACGAAGGACAGTTCGTGGCCGGAGTGGACGAAACCCAGCGCTGGGCTGCAACCGAGAGATGCCACGACCGCATGGGCAATGCCGTACATGCACTGGGCGGCGGCGGTGATGGCCTGGTTGACCGGATCGCCAGCGGCAAAGTCACCTGGGGTGTACTTGCGGCCGTGCCATCGGATGCCGGTGCGGGCTGACTGGGCCCGGTAGCAGTCCTTGACGCGGCGGCCTTCGCGGCCGAGGAGTTCCTGACGGGTGAGTCCGGCCGGGTCCTCGTCGGGGAAGCGCAGCCGGTACATCGCGCGGGCGACGGCCAGACGGCTGCGGACGTTCGCCCACTGAACGGCCTGGGCCTCGGCGAGGGCGGACGAACGGGTCAGGGCGCGCCCGCCCGCGTAGTAGCGCACGCCGTGCTCTCCGACCCAGGCGACGGCGGCGCCGGTCTCGCCGAGGACGCTCATCGCCTGGTGCGTGATGCGGGTGCCGGGGCCAAGGAGCAGGGTGCCGATGGTCGCCGACGGAATGTGGGTAGTGCCGTCGGCGTCCTCGGCGGTGATGGCGTTGGCGTCCCGGTGCACCGTGCAGCGCTCCAGGTAGATGAAGGACATCCGGTCAGCGGTGCGGGTGAGGTGGCGCGGGGTGAGGGCGGTGCGCTGGGAGACCGTTGTCACCGGTTCATCCCGTGCCGGTGAGTGGTGCCAGGGTGACGAGGCCGCAGCCGTACGCCTTCGCCTTGCCGATTCCTTGGGTGAGGGTGCGGCGCAGCGCGGCGGGGTCGGTTACTTCGAGACGGCCGTCGAAGGTGGCCGTCACGAGGCTGACGGGCTTGCCGCGGGTGCCGTCGTCTCTGCGGGACTTGTCGAAGGAGAGGTCGCGCTTGTCACGGACGGTCAGTTCGTATCGGTCCCCGGGGTGCTCGTGCTTCTTGAACGTCGTTCCGCCGGGCAGCAGGCGTTTGTTGTCCGGCTTCTCGAGGATGCGGAAGCCTCCGCTCTCCTGGCGGTCGAGGAGCCAGGCCATCTGATGTACGGGATTTAGGTGGGCGGTGCGTTTTCGTGGCTCGTCCGCCTTGCGGCGGATGTGGTGGACCGGGTTGGCGGTCAGCCGGAACGCCCATCGCTCCCCTGCGGCCAGACGGTCGAGGAACGGGGCGTACGGCCTGGTCTGCCAGCCCGGAGTCTCCGGGTCAGTGGCCGCTGCGGGCCAGCCGGCCTGCTCCACGAGGTGGGTCAGGTCGGGCCGAGCGGGGCTGACGATGTACAGCAGCACCTCGGCCCGCGCGTTCTGGTCGAGGCGCCACAGCACTCGTGGCCCCTCGGGGGAGGCCGTGTCTGTGGGGAGCAGACCGGGGAACGACGCCATGACTGCCGCGTGAAGCACCTGGGGGGAGGAGAGCAGGCGGCGGGCGCCGGGGCGCGCGGTGTTCACACGGAAGCGGGTTAGGAACATCAGGCGCTCTCCTCCAGGGCATCGAGCGGATCATGCCGGGGATGCCGGGGCGCGGCAGCTGGGTTGGGGATGTCCACCGTTCTGCTGACCACGGTGCGCAGGGCATGGCGACGGTGTTCGGCGGCGAAACTCAGAGGCTGGTCGCGCTGGAAGTTCGCGTCGTGTTCGTCCTCGTCGGCCTCGCGCAGGACGACGAGGGTCACCGTGGCCTCGCGGCGGCGCTGCCGGCTGTACCAGGGGGCCGCCTGCCATGGCTCGTCCGTCAGTGCCTGGTCGAGTGAGACTCCGTCGTAAAGGCGGAGTTCCACCGGGCGGGCCGGTGGGCAGGAGCGGCGGCCCAGGAACGGCGGGTACACCGGTGCACGCAGGGCGGCGTGCAGGGCGGCGAGGAGTGCTCCGTCGCCTTCGAGGGCCGCGACGAAGACTGCGTCGGCGAGGTAGAAGCGCTCGGACAGCGGCATGGAGTTACCGCTTACGCTGTGGTGTGCGGTCTGGAAGTCCCGTACCCGGGTGCCTGGTTGGTCGATACGTACGCCGAACCGGAGTGCGCCCAGGCTGACCAGTGCCGCGTCGTCGCCACGTTCGATGCCGGAGGCTGCGGCGAGCATGCCGATCACGCCGCTCTTGGTCGGCGCGGACTCGGTGGTGCGGCGGGTGAAACGGGCGGAGGCTCCCCAGGACTGCAGGGGGCCCGCCAACCGCAGGGTGAGCACACTCATGCGGGCTTCTCCAGGCGCTCGGCAACGGCCTGGCCCACGGAGGCGACGAGTTCGGTAATGTTCGCCGACTCGGTTCCGATGCCGGCGAGCTTCTGCGTGTTCGGTCCGACACGAAGTACCCACGTGAGAGTGGAGTCCTCGTCTCCGTAGGCCCGCTCGATATCGGGGATGTACTCCGCCAGCCGTGCGGACGCCTCGGACACATGGCCGCCCTGTTCGCCGCGGACGGGCTCCTCGAACGCGGCGACGAAGCTGATGGGGCGGGTGGTGCGGAGCTTGACGATCACGGCATCGGGCAGCGTGTGGTGACCGAAGGTGTTGATCTTCCCGGTCGGCAGCGACTCAGTGAAGCCTCGGACGAACGCCTCGACGGCGCGGCGCACCGGGGTGGTGCGGGACTCGTCCTCGCGCAGCCCCTCGCCGAGGTTGGCGGCCAGCTGATGAACGCCGAGGGCCGCGTAACGGTAGAGGGTCGCCGAGTTGAAGTCGACGGTGCCGATCATTCCGGCGCCCGGCTCCGAGTCCTTGTTGTGGTCGTCGACGGCCGTGTAATAGTCGGATTCATTCTCGACGCGGTGGACGCTGATGGCGTGGGCGACCTGGACAGCGGCGTCGACGTTGATGTCGGCGGAGTCGGCGACCATACGGCCGAACAGTGCGATGTCCACGGAGTGGCGGGTGTCAGCGATCTGCCTGGCTCGGCCCTTGTTGTCCTTGTCCTTCAGGAACGCCTTGATGTCGGCGGCGCCTTCGACGGCGAGACGGGCGAGTCCGTCGAGCTGGCGGGCGCTGAGGAACATGAGGTATTTGGACTGCGGTGCCGGCTCCTCCGCACTGTCCTCCGCTCCCTCCTCCTTGGCTGAGCTCTTGCGCTTGGGCGGTGCCTCGATCTTCAAGCCCGTGGCGACGATGACCTCGGCCGCCAGCTTCAGGGCGTCCGCGTGCGCCAGTGAGGGGTCAACGACACAGATCTGGTCGGCCAGGACCTCGACGACCTTCTTGGTCCGCACACCCAGTTCGCTCGGGTCGAGGAGGCTCTCGGCCTTGAAGTAGTCCCGGGTGGCCTTCTTCCATGCCTGGCTGGAGACTCGGGCCCGCGGCACTCCCCCGTACACCGCGGTCTTCGGGGCGCCGGTGTCGTCCCGGTTCAGATTGCTGGGCGGGACGGTCTGCAGGGCGTGTACATCGAGGTAGAAGCGGGTCACGAGGCATCCTTGTGGGTCGGGTCAGAGGTGTCGGTGGTCATGGCCGTGGCGCCGAGGGGCGTCTGTGCATCGGTCTTCTGGTCTTCTTCGTGCCAGGCGTGGAACGACCGGCCCCATTCCCTGCGTACGTCGTCCGGGCCGCCGGGCTGCTGCCAGCGATAGAGCTGTCCGGCGAGCAGCGCGTAGTCGAGCGGGACCTGGTCGCGGCGCAGCAGCAGGACGATGTCTCGCAGGCGCTGGGCGAGGGTGGTCAGATCCGGTGCCGTACCGACTCGGACCAGGCGTTTGCGCAGGGGTTCGTCGATCTCGCCCGGCTTCATCATGCGGCGCACGGCGGCGCCTACTCCGCGCGGCTTTGCGCGACTGCCGCTCTCGTGCATCCTGGCCTCGCGGCGGGACTGCTGGTGCAGGGCCCACAAGGTGAGGGCCACGTGCAGGGCGTCTTCGGCGCAGACCAGTTCTCTCTCGTTCAACGCCCGGGCGCCGTCGTGCGGTTCGTGCAGCGGGGTGGTGTCGACGAGGTTCCACAGGTCGGGGAGCTGTCCGGCTTCCCGGCCCGCACCTCTGCGGAGCCTGGCGAGGGCCGCCACCGCCTTCGCCTCGTCAGCCAGATATCCGCGCTGGAGCGCGGTGATGCGTTCACCGGCGAGCTGTTCGACGCGCCTGCAGACGGTGGGCGGAGCGGTCGCGGTCGTCATGGGTGCACCTTCGTGGCGGTCTCGATCACCGGGGCGCTGCCCGCGCCCGGCAGTTGGTCGGGAAGATTCGGGTGGCCCAGGCACTTGTCCAGGCGGGATCGGAACCATTTGCCCGCGAGAGCGGCGTTGAGCCACTCAGTGCCGTTCTTGACCGTGATGGTCCGGCCTTGCCATGCGGCGTCTCCGGCCTCCGTGATGAGCCGGTCGCCGAGCCTGCCCACGATCTGGTACACCCGGCGCTGCCATTCGGCGCGCTGCGCGTACGGGTCGCCTTGGCCGTCCAGGCCGGCCAGCCACGTGCGGTATGCAGTGTCGAGTGCTGCAAAACCGAGATCGCGTGCCGTGGCACCGCATCCTTCGGTCTCGGTGCGGGCGGCACGGGCGAGGTCCGTGGCGAGGTCGCCGAGGGCCTTGACGGCGTCGTCGGCATCGGTGACGGCGCCGACGGCCTGCTCGGCGAACTCGCGGTTTTGCTCGTGGAGCAGGACCACGACCATGGAGATGTGGTCATCGATGACTTCGTCGATGACGGACTGCTGCGTGCCGTACTGGGCGCCGACGATCCGGGCCCGGACAAGGAGGCCTTCCTCCAGCTCGCCGTCTGTCACCAGACGCGCAATCCACTCGAGGACCCTGGGCCGCAGATAGTTCGCGGCTTCCGCGCCCTGGGACGCCTCGGTCCGGTCGGCGATCAGGGACGCGATCCCCCGCCACGCGGAGCGCGCCGGGTCGTGTTCGCGGGGCATGTAGACCAGGGGTTCGCCATGCTTCTTCTCCTGCGCCGTACTGCGCCGCCAGGCGGTCATCGGCTCGTAGCCGTGCTTGTTGCGCGCGGTGAGCGGGTCGCCGTAGCCGAGGACCACGCCATGCACGCCGTCGGCGTCGGCGTGCAGGAGCAGGCGCCGCGACTGCCAGGTGTACAGGTCACGTACGCCCGTGGGCGAACGCTTCGGCCCTTCGCCCGGCCCGCACGCCTCACGCCGCCAGGCAGGAAGATCGTCGACACCGTCCGAACTCAGACCGGGGGTGTCGGCAGGAGCCACGAGGTTGAGCAGGAGAGTCTCCCGCAGTGTGCGCCCCTCCGCGAAGACTCCTCCGAGATTGCCGGCCCACCCGACCCCGAGCGGATACACCTTGCCGCCCTTGACCCGGTCGTCGCCCTCGACGCCGGTCTTGATGCCGGAGGTGTCGTAGGCGTGAGTGTGGACGACCCAACGGGCGGCCTCGGCGAACGTGAGCCGGTCGACGGCGGGCATCCTCGAGCTGAAGAAGGGCTCACCGTTGGGAACATCGGCCACAATGCGGTTGAGCGCGAAGACCTCATTCTTCGCCGTGTGCAGCCCGGCAACCTGGAAGAACGGCGTATGCGCATCGAGTAGGTCGAACCGGCGGCGGTGCTCGTCGAGATAGGCGGCCAGGGGCGCGAAGCAGTCCTCCTCTGCCCACAGATCCGCCCAGTGCTCGGCGTCTCGCGGTCCCGCGAGCGCGTCGTGGGCCAGCGCGAGCAGCAGGCGTATCAGGGCGAATTCCTGAGTGGGCAGGTCCCCGACGAGCCGACGCAGGGTGCCGGCCTGCTCGAACACCTCACGCAGCGACAGCTCGTCCTGAGCACAGTCCACTCTCAGCACCGGAATCCAGGGCTGTGTGGTCAGGTCGAACGACAGCAAACCCGCTGTCTCATCACTTATTTCAGGCACTGGTCACCTCAAGACCGTCACTCTGGCTGCAGCGGAGTGAGAACCCTGCCAGACGGGTCTGACAATCCTCGTCGAGCAGACGGACCAGTTGCGCGGCGAGCCACTGGCCCACGGATATCGATGCGAACTGGGTGGAGGGCCTTTCAGAGAGTCCAACCACAGCGTCACAGTCGGTGCGTTATCGGCGAACTGGCGCGTGACCAGGGACGACCGTCTGACTTCTGCTAAGGGGTGTGTCATGAGGCCTCGGATCCTCTAGAGTGCGTTCTCCAATGATGCAACAGACTAAGGGGAGTGCAGAGTTGAACGGTTGGATCCGCTGGATCCTGGTGACGATGGCCGTCGTCACCATCTTCTGGTTAGCCCTCTTGCTGGGTCGCTGGCTGCCGTTAAGCGGCCCTGCAGACGAAGCCGCCAGATGGGGCGTCGCCACAGCCCTTGCGAGTGCGGTATCTGCCGTGGCGGGCCTGCCTTTGGTCCGGTGGGCAGAGAGAGGCCGTCGACTGTCGAAAGAAGCCTGATCCCGCCCTTCGCAGCTCGCGTTGCGCCGGCCGCAAAACAAGAGCCCGGCTGCGTGGAAGGTCTTCGAGTAGCATGCAATCACTGCTCCCCGCTGAGACGGGGATGGCCCCAGACTGAGGGGCGTACCAGGCTTGGTACCTCACTGCTCCCCGCCCGGGCGGGGATTCTCTGCTCAACCACTGCGCGCCGTCTTGCCCTCCTGTCCTTCAGCGCGGATCACCTCGAGGCCGTCGCTGTGGCTGTACCGGAGACGGAAGCCTGCCAGACTGGTCTGACAGTCCTCGTCGAGCGGCAGGATCAGCTGGCCGGCGAGCCAGTGACTGTCTTTCACCTGCCAGGCGGGAACGTAGAGTTCTTCCAGCTCCGCGATCGCCCGGTCCATGACGTCGGCGTACGAGAACTGGATCGGCAGCCTCAGTCCACAGGTTGCCGCGGCCCGTGCCGTTCTCGGCGGCGGGGGTTGGTCCCGGGGCAGTTCCAGTCCCGCGAGTCGGTTGCCGTGGCGGTCCTGTGCCAGCCAGGGAACCGTCGTCAGTGATCCGTCGGTGCGCTGCTGCACGACGACGACCTCCAGACTCTCCCTGCTGTCGCGGACCTGGGCCCGCCCGGTCCGGGTGTCGTCGGCGTCGCCCGCTCCTGCCGCCACCCAGCCGAACAGCGGTGTGCCCGCCCTGCCGGCCTCTTCCAGCCGGAACACAGCCGCCCGCTCGGCCTGGTCGGCGCGGTGCCGCTCGTACCGTTCGAAGGCCTCGGCCATCACCGGTGACCAGCTCTTCGGGCCTGCGTGACCGTCGGCGTATGCCGTCTGTACGAGCGGGCTGATGTCCTCGGGTAGCCGTACCGGACGGCTCTGCCCTTTCTCGAAGTGCGGCAGCAGCGCGGCCGCGGAGCGCAGGAGCGCGTACGACCCGTACACGGCGACCGAGCCCCGCACCGGCGCCGGCACCTCCGCCTTCCAGTCGACACCGGTGACCAGACAGCGCGCCCGGCGCAGCCCCTCGGGACGTTCGTGCTGACCCTCGCCTCGCTGATGCCGGTGGAGCCTTCCCATGCGCTGGAGCAGCAGGTCGACCGGGCAGAGGTCAGTGACGAGCAGGTCGAAGTCCACATCGAGGGACTGCTCGGCCACCTGGCTGGCCACGACGATGTGCGGCCCCGTCGGGCGGTCTTCCGCTTTGCCCGGCGGCCCGAAGCGTTTCAGGAGATCTGCGTCCTTCGCTGCCCGGTCCACGTCGATGAAGCACGAGTGGGCGACCGTCACGTGCTCGTCTGCGAACCTGGCCCTGAGCGCCTGGGCGGTCTCCAGCACCCGCCTCACCGTGTTGCGTACAACCAGCGCGCAGCCGCCTCCGTCCAGTTCAGCGGCGAGTCGGCCGACAAGAACCTCCAGGTCGTCGTCGATCCGCTCCAGGACGACGTCCGTGCCCCGGGCGGAGGCCTCAGGACTCCTCAGGACCGGCTCCCCGCCAGGTGTCACGGCGGTCAGCAGAGGATAGGCACCGGCCTTGCCCACCGCCTCAAAATCCGCGGCACTCGCGGCTGCTCCGGCCTTGCGGCCCGCGTACGCCTCGACGAGCTCGCGGCGCCTGCCCGCGGGCAGGGTCGCGGACAGCACCACCACAGGCACCCGATAAGCGCCGAGCCACGACAGCACACGATCGAGGTAGACGCTCATGTACGTGTCGTAGGCATGCGCCTCGTCGATGACGACGACCTTGCCTGCGACCGCAAGGTGACGCATCGCCAGGTGGCGGCTCTTGAGCCCGGCGAACAGCAGCTGGTCGATGGTTCCCGCGACGAACGAGGACAGCATGGCCTTCTTACGGCCGCGCAGCCAGGCGTGCGCGACGAGCTCAGCGGGAGCGGACCGTGTCGTGTGCGAGGGGCGCCACCGTGGCTCCTCGGGCGCGTCCACGTCGACAGCAACGATCCGGTGGCCGCTCTCACGCATCAGCTCGGCAAAGTCCTCGTTCAACGCAGCCTTCGAGTGAGCGAGCAGGACGGAGTACCGGGCGTCTTCGGCTGCGGGCAGCCGCTCGAGCCAGTCCAGAAGGCGGGGGAACATTGCGTTGCCGGTGGCCATGGTCGGCAACGCGAAGAACACACCCCCCGCGCCTGAGCGGGCAGCGAAAATCTCGGCGACCGCCAGCGCGGCCTCGGTCTTCCCCTCCCCCATCGGCGCCTCGATCACCATCAGTCCCGGGTCTTCCATCGCCCGGGCCAGTTCGACGGCGGCTTCTTGCACCGGCCGGACCCTCGCCCCTGGCGGCAGACCGAAGCGGGCGGCGAACAGTTCCTGAGCGTCACCTGTGGGCTCGTCCGGGCACCAGGGCGCCGGAAGGTCCAGCCCGCGCCAGGCCGCGGCCACACGCTCCTCACTGCTGCGGGCGACGTCCTGCGGAAAGTGAGGGAAGAGATCGGCGTTGCTGGCGACCCAGTCGGCGACGATCACCAGGGCCGTGAACAGCACCTGCACCGACTGCGGCAGTTTCACCGACCTCCACACATCCAGCCGGTCCCGTACGCCGTACTCGTCGGCGCACGCATCGAGCAGCTCGTCCTGCACCCGGCGCCACGCGGCTCGGCTCGGTCCCGGAGTACGCAGCAGGTGCCCGTGCTTGTGCAGGGCGGCGATCTGCCCGTGCTCCGGAGGCACCCCGTGGTGCCCTCCCACGACAACCGAGACCTGCCCGGTCTGCTTCACCGTCCAGCCGTGCCGTTCCTTCAGCCACTCCCCCAGCAACGCCTGCCCGGCCAGCCCGTGCGGAGCCATCCTGCGGTCCGGCCCGATAGCCCGCGCCGAGCGCATCTCCAGCCCCTGCTCACGCATAAGGTCTGCGAGCTGGTCGACCTGACAGGCGAAAGCGGGCGTCGCCTTCCCGATGTCGTGCACCCCCGCCAGCCACACGGCAAGCCGCCGTGCGTCCTGCTCACCACCGGGCAGCGCCGAGGCGATCAATTTCCGTACACTCGCGGGCAACCACGTGTCCCACAGCAGGCCGGCCACAGCGGCGCTGTCCTCCATGTGCCGCCACAACGGCAGCCACCCGTCGGAATCCCTGTCGTGCTTCGCCCACACCGTCAGCACCGGCCCATCAAGCCTGCCCCGCAGACCCGAGCGTGACTTTCCCCCACCTGTCATGCCAGATGAATACAGGCAAACCCACTCGCAGGATGCCTATATGACGAAAACTCAAGGAATCTGCTTCTGCCCCAGAGGGTGGCTCCCTGACAGCAGGCAGGCAGGCTCTAAGATGATCGGCTTACACTGCCGCCCACCCGACGTCTGAGTGGAAGAACTAAGGGTGTTATGCCTGCTATGCCGGACTCTGTGAAAGTGTGGCAAAACTGCGTGCCTTCGCGATAAAGCCGCAGGTCGCGCAGCCTGCTCCCCGCACCCGCGGGGATGGCCCCTGGGTGGCCATGTGCACGGAGGCGACGCCGAGCTGCTCCCCGCACCCGCGGGGATGGCCCCACCCTCACCTACGACGGTCTGGAGATGCGCAACTGCTCCCCGCACCCGCGGGGATGGCCCCGATCCCCCAGCGGTCGCGGAACCCCTCCTGCCCTGCTCCCCGCACCCGCGGGGATGGCCCCCGAGGGAAGTGCCGGCAGCGTCGAAAATCTCCCTGCTCCCCGCACCCGCGGGGATGGCCCCGGTGGTCAGCAGCCGCAGGTCCGAGGTCGTGCCTGCTCCCCGCACCCGCGGGGATGGCCCCGTTGCGACCGCCTGGCGGCCCTCGTTGGCGAACTGCTCCCCGCACCCGCGGGGATGGCCCCCGCGCCAAGAACGACGACCTGACCATGCGGGTCTGCTCCCCGCACCCGCGGGGATGGCCCCGTCCGGCTGTAGTCGTCGATCGACTCCGAGCGCTGCTCCCCGCACCCGCGGGGATGGCCCCGTTCCTCGCGTACGGCCCGGACAAGAACTTGCCTGCTCCCCGCACCCGCGGGGATGGCCCCTGTTGAGGAGCGACCAGACGTAGGTGAACGGGCTGCTCCCCGCACCCGCGGGGATGGCCCGTGGGTCCCGTGGCGGGACTGATCGCAGCACTGCTGCTCCCCGCACCCGCGGGGATGGCCCCGGGCGCGCCTACCGGGTGACGTTGTGGGGATTGCTGCTCCCCGCACCCGCGGGGATGGCCCCGCCTCGACGAACAGGAAGGTGCGCAACCGATGCTGCTCCCCGCACCCGCGGGGATGGCCCCAGAGGTGGTCGCGAAGCTCACCACGGCAGCTGCTGCTCCCCGCACCCGCGGGGATGGCCCCACCTTGTCCGGGCCCCGTTCCTTCATCGTCTTCTGCTCCCCGCACCCGCGGGGATGGCCCCCACTCGGTGGTTCCGATGCGAAGGTCTGCGAACTGCTCCCCGCACCCGCGGGGATGGCCCCGCCCGTCATGAAGGGGAAGAGTGAAAGAGCCTCTGCTCCCCGCACCCGCGGGGATGGCCCCGGCTGCTTGGACGTCGTCGGCGCGAACATCACCTGCTCCCCGCACCCGCGGGGATGGCCCCATCGCCGAGCAGTACCCGGCCAGCGTCCGCTTCTGCTCCCCGCACCCGCGGGGATGGCCCCGCCTGGATCCTCATCGTCCGCGTCGCCGACCACTGCTCCCCGCACCCGCGGGGATGGCCCCTCCGGCGCGTGCACCCCTTCTTGGGTACTACCCTGCTCCCCGCACCCGCGGGGATGGCCCCTTCGGGGCTGCGATCGGCTTGTTCAGGAACTTCTGCTCCCCGCACCCGCGGGGATGGCCCCTCGTCAATGAGCTGCATGTGTCACGTCCTCTCCTGCTCCCCGCACCCGCGGGGATGGCCCCCGGCCGAACCACTTGTAGGCGGCGCGGATGAACTGCTCCCCGCACCCTCGGGGATGGTCCCCAGTCGTCGAACGCGCCGGGGAGCACCAGGGTCTGCTCCCCGCACCCGCGGGGATGGTCCCGACGTCGTCTCCCTCGTCACCAACCTGCTCGACTGCTCCCCGCACCCGCGGGGATGGTCCCGGCGCGCCACCGCTGGCGCGGCCCTCATCTCGCTGCTCCCCGCACCCGCGGGGATGGTTCCGTGTCAAGGACCGGGTCCATCAGTGCCCCACGCTGCTCCCCGCACCCGCGGGGATGGTCCCTAGATGAAGGGCGGCCGCCGGCCTCTTGGGCGCTGCTCCCCGCACCCGCGGGGATGGTCCCCACAGCTCCAGGTCGGGCAGTCCGTGTCAACGGTCATTGAGATGCCCAGGTGGGTGGTCGTTGGGTGTCCCGGCTGGTGGCCATCAGAAATCCATGCCTGTGGCCAGTGGTGTTCCTGG
>NZ_JBEOTA010000063.1:0-22694 GCF_040303265.1 Streptomyces sp. NPDC096040 | reverse complement strand
GTACGTCGGCCGCGGCCTGACCATGCTCGACCTGGTCCAGGAGGGAAACCTGGGCCTGATCCGCGCCGTCGAGAAGTTCGACTGACCGGCGCCACCGGAGGGCTGGCAGGTCGTGGCCTAGCGGGGGTTGAAGACCACGCTGGCGAAGTGGACGCTGCTGGGCGCCGAGTGCCCGGGGGCGATCCGGTGCGCGGTGCCCTGGCACTTCTGCTTGCTGTAGACGACGAGCGACTTCTTCGTGGCGTTCTGCGGGCCGCGCGCCTCCTGCGCCATGCCGAGGCACTTGCGGTCCGGCGGGTTCTGGATGGCGTACGCCTTGCCCTTGGGCCCCACCCAGACGAACGTCCCGTCGGCGGCTGCGGCCGGACCGATAGTGATGATGGCGAGGGCGAGCCCGCCGAGAGCGGCGGTGAGCGGACGGCTGAGGCGCATCGTGATGTCCTTCGTGAGCGGTGAAAACGTGAAAGCGGTGACGACGGTGCCGACGGTGAACGCGGTGACGACGGAGTCGACGGAAACACCGAGGTCCGCCGCCATCACACACCGTCACCGCGCCCGGGCGTCCCGGCGACACGGCAACGTCCCTCGTCCGGGCGATGCCCGTCGGCGTGTCGTGGCACCCCGGTCCGGCCGGCGGTGGGCAGTGCGAACGAGGGCAAGTGCGGGAACCGTCAAGGCGGTTGGTCAAGGGTGGTCACCCGTGCGCGGGCGACGGAGGAGGCGTGCGAACTGTCGGCGATTCATTGCCGCTAAATGCGGGACATAAGAGTAAATTCCCGACCACTGCTTGAGAGAGGCGTCACCGGCGGACGGGGCAAGGGATGAGCACGGACGACGGTGACGCGGTGACGACCGGGATCGCGCGACTGCTTGACTCGCCCGGACTCGCCGGTGCCGACCGGTTCGGACTGGTGACCAACCATGCCGGAGTCCTCCCCGATCTGCGCCCGGCAGCGCCCGCGCTGCTCGCGGCCGGCGCGCCGCTGGCAGCCCTGTTCGGTCCCGAACACGGGCTGCGGGGGACCGGCCAGGCCGGCGACAGTGAGGCCGCCGGGATGGACCCCGACACCGGCCTGCCGGTGTACGACACCTACCGGTGCGAGGGCGAGCGCCTCGACAAGCTGCTGATCGACAGCGGCGTCGACACCCTGGTGTACGACCTCCAGGACATCGGGGCCCGGTTCTACACCTACGTGTGGACCATGTTCGACCTGATGGTCTCGGCGGCACGCACCGGCGTCCGGTTCGTGGTCGCCGACCGGCCCAATCCCCTGGGCGGACTCGTCAGCGAGGGCCCGTCGCTCGACCCGGTGTGGGCCAGCTTCGTCGGACGCGTCCCGATCCCCGTCCGGCACGGCCTCACCTGTGGCGAACTCGCCCGGCTTTTCAACGCCTCCGCCGTACCCCAAGTGGCGGGCAGCGCCGTCGACCTGACGGTGATCGAGGCCGTCGGCTGGCAGCGCGCCATGGACGCCGAGGCCACCGGGCTGCCGTGGATCGCCCCGTCGCCGAACATCCCGACGCACGCCACCGCCGCCGTCTACCCCGGCACCTGTCTCTTCGAGGGGACCAACCTCTCCGAAGGCCGAGGCACCACACAGCCCTTCGAGATCGTCGGCGCCCCCTACCTCGACAAGCGGTTCGCGCCCGCTCTCGCCGAACTCGCCCTGCCCGGAGTGCACTTTCGCGACCTGCGCTACGTACCGGCCTTCCACAAACACGCCGGACGGCCGCTGCGGGGAGTCCAGCTGCACATCACCGACCGCAGGGCGTTCGCCCCCGTCCGCACCGCCGTCGCGATGCTCGCCGTGATCCGCCGGCTCCACCCGGACGACTTCGCCTGGCACACCGTCGACGGGGGCGCCGAGGACACCGGCCACCGTCACTTCGTCGACCTGCTGTGGGGGTCCGACCGGTTGCGGCGGACCGTCGACGCGGGCGACGACCCGCTGCCGCTGTGCGATCCCCCGGCCCCGCCCGACCGCTGGGCCGGCGAGGACGTGCTGCTCTACCCCACAGACGTGCCGCCACGCCCGGAAGGACGATCCCGTCGATGACCGACCGCACGACGACATCCCCGGCCGGGATCCGCGGCTTTCGCACGGGCGACGGCCCGCAGGTGGTCGAGGCATGGCGCCGGAGCGCGCCGGCCGACCCCATCACCGCGGACCGCTTCCGCACCCTGGTGCTGCTCGACCCCAACTTCGATCCCGAGGGGCTGCGGGTCGCCGTCGACGGCGACCGTGTGGTCGGCGCCGCCTACGCGGTACGGCGGCTGACGCCGATGGCCGGCACCGACCTGGAGCCCGAGCAGGGGTGGATCCCGTTCTTCTTCGTCGCCCCGGCCGCCCGCGGGCGCGGCCTCGGCCGCCGGCTGCTCACCGACGCCCTCGACTGGCTGCACGGCCACGGCCGTACCCGCATCGACTTCTCCTCCTACACCCCGAACTACGTGTTCCCGGGTCTGGACGCCGAGGCCTACCCGGAGGCGGCAGGACTCCTGGAGTCCCTGGGCTTTCGCACCCTGTACGAGGCGGCCGCGATGGACCGTGTCCTGGTCGGCTACCGCTTCCCGGACGACGTCACCCGTCGCCTGGACCAACTGACCGGGCAGGGCTACCGGTTCGCCACCCCGGCCGACGACGACCTGGTGGACCTCCTCGCGCTCGCCGGGCGCCACTTCGGCCCGGACTGGGCCTGCACGATCCGGGCGTGTCTGGCCGCGGGCACACCGCCCGACCGGATCGTCGTCGCCCGCGACCCGGCCGGCCGTATGGTCGGCTGGGCGATGCACGGCGCGTTCGACTCGGTGGACGAGCGGTTCGGCCCCATCGGGGTGCTGGAGGAGATGCGCGGTACCGGACTCGGTGAGGTACTCCTCCACCTGGTCCTGGAACGGATGCGGGCCCTGCGCGCCCACTCCGCGTGGTTCCTGTGGACCGGCGCCCAGTCACCGGCCGGCCACCTCTACCGGAAGACCGGATTCACCACGACCCGGGTGTTCCGCGTGCTGCGCCGGGAGGCGGCCGCCCGATGACGCCAGCACACCCGGCCGGCCGGCTGAGCCGCCGTCACCTCGGGTTCGCCCTGCCCGCCGCGCTGCTCGCGTCCGGCTGCGCCGCGTGTGCCGCGCCGTCCCGGGGCACCGGGCGGCCCGGGGACCCGGTCGTCCTCACCCTGCTCTCCCACTACGCGAGCGGCGAGCTCAAGGAGGCCCTGCAGGGCCCGGTCGACGAGTGGAACGCCACCCACGACCGGGTCAAGGTGGCGACGAAGGCCGTCGAGTTCACCGACCTGCTGACCACGTTCATGGTCCGCCAGGCCGCGGGCCAGGGCGCCGACATCCTCCAGCCGTACTGCCTGTGGAACGGTCAGCTCGTCCGGGCCGGCGTCCTGCGGCCGGCCCCGGCCGAGCACGCGGAGGAGATCAGGCGCGGTTACGGCGCCGCCGCGGTCGGCTCCTCGTCGGTGGCGGGCCGGGTCTACGGCTACCCCACCGAGACGCAGACGTACGCGCTCTACTACAACAAGCGGCTGCTGCGGGAGGCCGGCGTCGACGGACCTCCGCGCACCTGGCGGGAGTTGGAGCAGACGGCGTACCGCACCGCCCGGCGGGACGGCTATGGCAACACACTGGTCCAGGGGTTCGGCCTGTCGACCTACGACGACTCCACGACCGTCGGCCAGACCCTGGCGCTGCTCAACGCCGCCGGCGGACGGTTCGTCGCCGCGGACGGCAGGAGCACCGTCATCGACTCTCCGGCCGGCCGGGCCGTGCTCGACCTGGAGCACCGCCTCGTCGCCAAGGGTGCGAGCTCCCCCGGTGTCAACGTCTACAAGGCGTTCGCGTCCGGGCAGGTGGCCATGGTGATCAGCGCCGGCTGGTGGACCGCGAACCTCAAGTCCCTGATGGGCGAGGACTACCGCGACGTCGGTGTGGCGCCCGTGCCCCTCCCCGAGGCGGACGGCCGGCGCGCCACGCTGTCCACCGGGTTCATGCTCGGCGTCAACACCGCCAGTGAACATCCGCGGGAGGCCTGGGAGTTCCTGCGCTGGCTCAACGCCGAGAAGGTGCGCGGTGCCACCCGGATGAGTGCCCTGCAGGTGTCGGTCGGCTCCCTGACCGGCCGCGCCGACGACATGCGGACCCTCCTCGGCGCGGGCGGCGACCCGAATCTTCAGCCGTTCCTGGACGCACTGGCGTACGCGGTGCCGGAGCCGAACGGACCGGGCGCGCAGCAGGCCAAGTCGCTGCTGCGCAAGAACATCGAGGCGCTGTGGACCGGTCAGCAGTCCGTCGACGAGGCCCTGCGTACCACCCGTCGACAGGTCGACCAGGAGGTGTCGCGCTCATGGTGAACGCCACCCTGACAACGGAGGCGGCCGAACGGGCGGCCCGCGACCAGCCCGCCGTCGGCGTCCGCGGCCGGGGACGTGGCCGGGGACGCGGCCGGGACCGGCAGCGGCGCCGCCAGGCCGTCGTCGCCTACCTCTTCCTGGCCCCCACGCTGGTCTTCTACGCCGTCTTCCTCGCCCTGCCGCTCGGATTCGCGCTGCTGCTGTCCATGTCCCGCTGGGCGGGCTTCGATCTCGGCGACATCGACCCCGTCGGACCGGACAACTTCGTCGGGCTCTTCGCGGACGGGGCGACGTTCCTGACGCCGGTCCTCACCAACACACTGCTGTTCGCCCTGGGCACCGTGGCCCTCGCGCTGGCCGGCTCCGTGCTCGTCGCCACCTGTATCGACAAACTGCGGTTCCAGGGGCTGTGGCGCACCCTGTACTTCCTGCCGATCGTCACGACGGTCGTCGCCGTCGGCAACGTCTGGAAGTACATGTACGAACCCGGCGGCCTCGTCAACGGCGTCCTCAACGCCCTCGGGCTGGGCTCGGTGGCGTTCCTCCAGGACCCGGACACCGCGCTGCCCGCGGTCGTGGTCGTCCAGGCCTGGGCCTCGGTCGGCTCGGCGATCCTCGTCCTGACCGCTGGACTGAAGTCCATCCCCCAGTCGTACTACGAGGCCGCCGCGCTCGACGGCGCCGGGCCCGTCACCGTCTTCTGGAGGATCACGCTGCCCCTGCTGCGGCCGTCCCTGCTGTTCGTGTGCATCACCCAGTTCCTCACCGGCCTCCAGTCGTTCGCGCTGATCATCGTGATGACCAAGGGCGGCCCCGGCGACGCGACCGATGTGGCCGCCCTCGAGATGTACCGGCAGGCCTTTTCGTACGGCGACTGGGGCACCGCGAGCGCCGCCGCCTTCGTGCTCTTCGCGGTGGTCCTCGCGGTCACGCTGGTGCAGTTGTGGCTCTTCCGGCGCAAGGGGGAGGACGTATGACCCGCCGACGGTTCCCGTGGCTGTCGTATCTGCTGGTCGTCACCGGCGCCGTGCTCACGGTGGTGCCGTTCCTCGACATGGTGATGACGTCGTTCAAGGGGGCCGACGAGGCCGGCACACTGCCGTACCGGTTCCTGCCCGAGGCGTTC
Organism: Streptomyces sp. NPDC096040; assembly: GCF_040303265.1. NCBI lineage: Bacteria > Bacillati > Actinomycetota > Actinomycetes > Kitasatosporales > Streptomycetaceae > Streptomyces > Streptomyces sp. NPDC096040. The sequence continues at coordinate 17,209 of NZ_JBEOTA010000063.1, read as the reverse complement.
GACCTGTCCAACTACCGGGCGGCGGTCCACCAGCTGGATCTTCCGGTACTCTTCCGCAACAGCGTCGTCGCCACGGCCGTGATCAGCGGTTCGGTGCTGGTCACTTCGTCACTCGCCGGCTACGCGCTCGCCAAACTCCGCTTCCCCGGCCGGGACTTCGTCTTCCGCCTGGTGCTGTCGACGATGATGTTCCCGCCGTTCCTCTTCCTCGTCCCGCACTTCCTGATCCTGGTGCACTGGCCGCTGGCGGGCGGCAACGACCTGTTCGGGCGCGGCGGCGCCGGTCTGACCGTCAGCATCGCGGCGCTCGCCATGCCGTTCCTCGTCAGCAGCTTCGGGATCTTCCTGATGCGCCAGTTCATGGTCTCGATCCCGGACGAGGTGCTGGAGGCCGCGCGCATCGACGGGGCGGGGGAGTTCACCGTGTGGTGGCGGATCGTCGTCCCGCAGACCAAGCCGGTCCTCGTCACCCTAGGACTGCTGACCTTCGTCGACGCCTGGAACGAGTACATCTGGGCGCTGCTCGTCTCGACGGCCAACCCGGACGTGATGACCCTGCCCGTAGGCATTCAGCTCCTGCAGGACTATGTCGACCCGGCCCGTACGACCCCGATCGTCATGGCCGGCCTGGTCCTGAGCACTCTGCCGGTCCTGGTCCTCTTCCTGTTGCTGCAGAAGCACTACATCCGTGGTGTGATGCTCAGCGGCCTCAAGTGAACCGCGCATCCTACCCAGATCGTGGTGTCGATACGCTGTTTGTCGTAGCACAACGGATTGTCCTTGAGGGGTTTGTTCTCTGATCGGTCGTGCGGTACGCCTGCACCATGCAACAGTGCGGGCGCCCCGGGTGCGGCGCGCGGTATCAACCCCCTGGCCAGGGACGTTCCTTGCCGGTCCTCCCTAAAGGACATCCCAGCGTCAGCCCAACTTCTTCAAGGGCCGCTTGACGTCAATTCCACGGTCGGGTGACACTGATGCTGCTTTTGACGTTCCGCGATACGTCAGTGCAAAAAATGGAGAGCTAATGTCATTGGAACAGCCCGCCCTCCCGTTATCACGAAGCGCCACCGAGGTTTCCCAAAGCGACTTGCCCGCTGTTCTCGGCGGGTTCGATCTCAGTGACCAGGACCGGTTCGGCGCCGGTTTCCCGCACGAGGTCTTCGCCCGGCTCCGCCGGGAAGCACCCATCCTGCTGCACCCGCCAGGCCGCACCCGCGACGGTGAGAACTTCTGGGTTCTGTCCCGCTACGCCGACGTGGTGGAGGCCGCGGCCCATCCGCTGCTCTCCTCCCAGGGCGGCGGTGACCGCGAGGGCGGTGGCACACACCTCGACGATCTGCCCGCCGGTACCTACTCCGGCGCGATGCTGAACATGATGGACGACCCACGCCACCGGCTGCTGCGCGACCTGGTCAGCCCCTCGGTCACCGGCCCGGTCCTCGACGCGCTGGCCCCGACCATCACCGAACGCGCCGAGACGATCATCGACGAGGTCGTCAAGCGGGGCTCCTGCGACTTCCAGAACGATGTCGCCGGCCGGTACTCGGTCGAGGTCATGGCCGCGCTGATGGGCATACCGCGCGCGGACTGGCCGCAGTTCGTCGACTGGACCGAGGTCGTGATGGGCTACGAGGACCGCGAGTCCGGCGAGGCCTCGTCCCGCAGCCAGGCCTCCTTGCTGGCCATGTACCAGTACGGCGTCAAACTGATCGCCGAGAAGCGCGCCGACCCGGCCCAGGACTTCCTGTCCGTGATCGCCGCCGGTGACCTGCCGGAGGGCCACGGCGAACCGCCGCTGCGCGACTACGAGCGCGAGGTGTTCGTCAACCTGCTGACCCTGGCGGGCAGCGAGCCCACCCGCAACGTGATCGCGGTCGGCCTGCTCGCCCTGGCCGAACGGCCGGAGCAGTGGCAGGCGCTGCGCGCGGACCGCTCGCTGCTGGACAGCGCGGTCGAGGAGATGATGCGCTGGTCCACGCCGACGCCGTACAACCGGCGGACGGCCACCGAGGACTTCACCTTCAACGGCGTGCGGTTCGGCCGCGGCGACAAGGTGACGCTCTGGTGGTCCTCGGCCAACCGGGACGAGACCGTGTTCGACGAGGCCATGTCCTTCGACGTCCGCCGGGACCCCAACCCGCACGTGGCCTTCGGCCAGGGGCCGCACAGCTGCCTCGCGGTCGACCTCGCCCGTATCGAACTGCGCACGCTGTTCGGCGCGTTGCTCGACCGGGTCGCCGAGGTGCGGCTGACCGGTCCGGTGCCCTGGGCCAACAACAGCAAGCACACGGTGGCACTGAGAGTGCCCGTGGAGTTCGTCCGCGCCTGAGCGGACCCGCCTCCTGCCGCGCACGGCGGACGCCATCACCCTGGCCGCCGCGGCGGTCTTGGGACGACGGTCACGACGTGGTGACCGCGGCAGCCTGAAGCGGACCGGTGGCCGATGCCGGTCCGCGCTCCACCCGAATCCGATCGGCCCGGTGCTGCCCCGGGCCGGGCCTGCGACGTGCCCGCCGGCCGAACGCGCCGGGTGTGCTCAAGGGGCCGCTCAGCCCTGCCCGCAGCACAGCCAAGACCGTGGACGTCCGGAATCCCGGCTGCCGGGCGGATCAGACGTGTCCTCGAAGAGACGACGTGGAGGGGAGACGCGCGTGGGTGACCGAGTGGGCAACGCCGCCGACCAGGAACCGGTGGCGGTCGTGGGCCTGGCGTGCCGGCTGCCGGGGGCGGCAGACCCCGCCGAGTTCTGGCGGCTGCTGCGCGACGGGCGGGACGCGCTGGGCGAACCCGGCCCGCGACGCTGCCACCCGGACGGCCCGGCGGTACCCGTGCTGCCCTCCGGCGAACCGGTACGGGCGGGCTTCCTCGACCAGGTCGACTCCTTCGACGCCGGCTTCTTCGGCGTCTCCCCGGGCGAAGCGGCCGTGCTCGACCCGCAGCAGCGGCTGGTGCTCGAACTGGCCTGGGAGGCGTTCGAGGACGCCGGGATCGTCCCGGGCGACGATGACCGCGCAGGCGGCACCGGGGTGTACGTCGGCGCCACCTACGACGACTACGCGGCGCTGCGCGGCGCCCGGCTGAGCCCGCACTCGGCCACCGGACGCAACCGGGCGATGATCGCCAACCGGGTGTCCTACGCCCTGCGGCTGCGCGGCCCCAGCATGGTGGTGGACAGCGCCCAGTCCTCCGCGCTGCTCGCCGTCCACCTGGCCTGCCGGGCACTCGCGGCGGGGGAGTGCACGACGGCGCTGGCCGGTGGCGTCAACCTGAACATCACCCAGGACGGCTACGACGTCACCCAGGCGCTGGGCGCGATCTCACCGGACGGGCGCTGCCACACCTTCGACGAGCGGGCCGACGGCTTCGTGCGCGGCGAGGGCGGCGCGGTGCTGGTGCTCAAGCCACTGTCGGCGGCACTGGCCGACGGGGACACCGTGCACGCGGTGATCCGGGGCAGCGCCGTCAACAACGACGGCGGCGGCGACTCGCTGACCGCCCCACGCCAGGAGGCACAGCAGGACGTGCTGCGCCTCGCCTGCGCGGCGGCCGGAGTGTTTCCGGCCGAGCTGCACTACGTGGAACTGCACGGCACCGGAACACCGTTGGGCGACCCCGTCGAAGCCGCGGCCCTGGGCGCGGTGGCAGGGCGCGAGCGGGAGCGGCCGCTGCTGGTCGGCTCGGTGAAGACCAACATCGGGCACCTGGAGGGCGCGGCCGGGATCGCCGGTCTGCTCAAGACGGTGCTGTGCCTCTCGCACCGGGAACTGGTGCCCAGCCTGAACTTCCGCACCCCCCATCCGCGGATCCCGCTGACGAAGCTGGGCCTGCGGGTGGTCACCGAGGCCGTGCCCTGGCCCGCCACGGAGGGCCCGCTGCTCGCCGGGGTGAGCTCGTTCGGCATGGGCGGCGCCAACTGCCACATGGTCCTCACCGAGCCGCCCGCCGCCGCCCCGGCACCGGAGCGCGACGCCGAGAGGTACGACGGTCCGCTACTGGTACCGCTGACCGCGCGGGCCCCGGCGGCGCTGGCCGAACTGGCCGGCCGGGTGGGCGAGTCGACGGCGTCCCCGCTGGACCTGGCCTACTCGCTTGCCACCACGCGCAGCCCGCTGGAGCGGCGGGCGGTGCTGGTCGCCGAGAACGCCGAAGAGGTACCCAGCCTCCTGGCGGCGCTGGCCGGAGACGCGGCGAACGCCCGAGTCGTGCGCGGCACGGCCGTCGAGGGGCGGACCGTGTTCCTGTTCGCCGGCCAGGGCAACCAGCGGCCGGGCATGGGCCGGGAGATCTACCGGCGCCACCCGGTGTACGCCGCGGCGGTCGACGAGATCGCCGCGGAGCTGCGCCCGCACCTGCCGCGCCCCCTGCTCGACGTGGTCTTCGCCGCGGAGGGCTCGGCGGACGTGGCCCTGCTGGACGAACCGGCCTACACCCAGCCCGCGTTGTTCGCCGTCCAGGTCGGGCTGTACCGGCTCATGGAGAGCTGGGGGATCACCCCGGACGCGGTCCTCGGCCACTCCTTCGGCGAACTGGCCGCCCTGCACGTCGCCGGAGCGATGTCACTGGCCGACGCCTGCGCGCTGGTCGCCGCCCGCGGCCGGCTGATGCAGGACATCCCGCCCGGCGGGGCGATGATCCTGGTCGAGGCGTCCGAGGCGGAGCTGCTGCCGGACGTGGAGGCGACCGGCGCACTGGTGTCCGTCGCCGCCCTCAACAGCCCCACCGCCACCGTGCTGTCCGGGGACGAGGACGCCACCCTGGCGATCGCCGGCCGCTGGTCCGCACGGGGTCGCCGCACCCGCCGCATCCAGGTCCCGATGGCCAGCCACTCGGCACACGTCGACGGCATCCTGGACGGGATGCGCGCCGCCGCGGCCCGGATCGACTGGCGGCCCCCGACCCTGCCGGTCGTGTCCTCACTGACCGGCGCCGAACTGGACGTCACCGGCCTCGACTGGCCGGAGTTCTGGGCGCGGCACACCCGCGGCACGGTACGGTTCGCCGACGCCGTCGCCACGGCCTGCGCGGGCGGCGCCCGCACCTTCTTGGAGCTCGGCCCGGACGGCACCCTGTGCGCCATGGGCCCGGGCAGCGCCCCCGAGGACGTGGCGTTCGTCCCCGCGATGACCGGCGGGGAACGCCCCGACCTGCGATCGCTGCTCACCGCGGTGGCCCGGGTGCACACGCGCGGCGTCCCCGTCGACTGGGCGCGGTTCTACGACGGCTCCGGTGCCCGGCGGATCCCGCTGCCCACCTACCCCTTCCAGCGGCGTCGGCACTGGATCGCCGGGGTGACGGCCTCCGGCGGCGCGACCCCCGCCGTACCGGCCGCATCGGTGACCGGGACGCCGGCCCGGCCGGAGTCGGGACTCGCCGGACTGCCCGCGGCCGAGCGGGAGCAAGCCGTGCGCGCGCTGGTGCGCGCCGAGGTGGCCGCGGCGCTGGAACTGGACTCCGCCGAAGAGCTGGACATGCGCCGCCCGTTCAAGGATCTGGGCTTCGGCTCGCTGATGACGGTGGAGCTGGGGCAGCGGCTGGCCGAGGTGACCGGGGTACGGCTGCCCGCCACCGTAGTACTCGACCACCCCACCCCGGAACGGATCACCGCGCATTTGACCGCCGAACTGGCCGCACGGACAGGGCAGGACACCGGGCCCGAGAGGCCGATGACGGATCCCCCGCCCCCGGCGCCCGCCGACGACCCGATCGCGATCGTCGGGATGGCCTGCCGGTTCCCCGGCGGGGTCGGCTCGCCCGAGGAGCTGTGGGACCTGGTGGCCGCCGGCACCGACGCGATCGGCGGCTTTCCCACCGACCGCGGCTGGGACCTGGACGGGCTCTTCGACACGGACCCGGACCGGCCCGGCCGCAGCTACGCGCACAGTGGCGGATTCCTTTACGGGGCAGCCGAGTTCGACGCGGGTCTGTTCGGGATCTCGCCGCGTGAGGCGCTGGCCATGGACCCGCAGCAGCGGCTGCTCCTGGAGACCTCCTGGGAGGCACTGGAGCGGGCCGGGATCGACCCGCTGTCCCTGCGGGACAGCGCGACCGGCGTGTTCTCCGGGGTCATGGCACAGGACTACGGCCCCCGGATGCACGAGGGCGCCGACGGCCTCGACGGCTATGTGCTGACCGGCACCACGGCCAGCGTCGCCTCCGGTCGTATCGCCTACAGCCTGGGACTGCGCGGGCCCGCGGTCACCGTGGACACCGCGTGCTCCTCGTCGCTGGTGGCGGTGCATCTCGCGGCCCAGGCGCTGCGGTCGGGAGAGTGCTCGCTTGCGCTGGCCGGCGGGGTGACGGTGATGCCCACGCCGGGCATCTTCGTGGAGTTCTCCCGGCAACGCGGACTCGCGCCGGACGGACGGTGCAAGTCGTTCGCGGCGGCGGCCGACGGCACCGGCTGGGCGGAGGGCGCCGGCCAACTCGTCCTGGAGCGGCTCTCCGACGCCCGCCGCAACGGCCACCCCGTGCTCGCGGTGCTACGTAGCTCGGCGGTGAACCAGGACGGCGCCTCCAACGGACTGACCGCCCCCAACGGCCCCGCACAGGAAGGCGTGATCCGCACCGCGCTGGCCACCGCCGGACTGTCCGGCGCCGACGTGGACCTGGTGGAGGCACACGGCACCGGTACCACCCTGGGCGACCCCATCGAGGCCCACGCGCTGCTGGCCACCTACGGCCGGGACCGCGCCGGCGAGCCGCTCTGGCTGGGCTCGCTGAAGTCCAACATCGGCCACACCCAGGCCGCCGCCGGGGTCGCCGGTGTGATCAAGGTCGTGCAGGCGCTGCGGCACGGGCTGCTGCCCCGCACCCTGCACGTGGACGAACCGTCGCCCTACGTGGACTGGGCGTCCGGTGCGGTGCGGCTGCTGACGGAGGAGCGGCCGTGGCCGGAGCACGACAGGCCGCGCCGGGCCGGGGTGTCCTCGTTCGGCATCAGCGGCACCAACGCCCACGTCATCGTGGAACAGGCGCCCGTAGCGGCAGCGGTGGAAGCCGCGCCGGCACCGGAGCCGGTGCTGCGGTCCGGTCCGGTTCCGGTGGTGCTGTCCGGGCAGACCGCGGCCGCGTTGCAGGCGCAGGCCGAGCGGCTGGCCGCACACCTGGAGAGCGAGTCCGGAGCGGCTCTGGCGGACGTCGCCCGTGCCGCCGCGACCACTCGGGCCGCGCTGCCGCACCGCGCCGTGCTCACCGCCACCGACCGCACGGACCTGGTACGGGACCTGCGCACCCTCGCCGCCGACGAGGAGACGCCCGGCCTGGTGCGCGGGGTCGCCGACGTCGACGGCGGCACGGTGTTCGTGTTTCCGGGGCAGGGTGCGCAGTGGGCGGGGATGGCGGTGGAGTTGCTGGAGTCGTCGCCGGTGTTCGCGGAGCGGTTGGGCGAGTGTGCTTCGGCGTTGGGTGAGTTCGTGGACTGGTCGTTGGTGGGTGTGTTGCGGGGGGAGGTGGGGGAGCCGTCGTTGGAGCGGGTGGATGTGGTGCAGCCGGTGTCGTTCGCGGTGATGGTTTCGTTGGCGGCGTTGTGGCGGTCGTTCGGGGTGGAGCCGGATGCGGTGGTGGGGCATTCGCAGGGGGAGATCGCGGCCGCGTGTGTGGCGGGGGCCTTGTCCCTGCGCGATGCCGCCAAGGTGAGCGCCCTGCGCAGCGCCGCGCTCGGGGCGCTGTCCGGCGCCGGCGGGATGATGTCCGTGGCGCTCCCGGTCGCCGCACTGGAACCGCGGCTGCCGCGCTGGGACGGGCGGGTGTCGGTCGCCGCGGTCAACGGGCCCGCGGCGGTGGTGCTTTCCGGGGAACCCGGAGCCCTCCGGGAACTCGAAGCCGAGCTGACCGCCGAAGGCGCACGGGCCCGGCTGGTCGCGGTGGACTACGCCTCGCACTCCGCGCAGGTGGAACGTATCCGCACCGAACTGCTGGACCGGCTCGCCGGACTGGAGCCGCACAGCGCCGAGATCCCCTTCTACTCCACCGTGACCGGCGAACGGCTCGACACGGCAGCCCTGGACGCCGAGTACTGGTACCGGAACCTGCGCCAGACCGTCCGCTTTGAAGAAACGATCCGCGAACTGGACCGCGCCGGGCACCGCGTGTTCGTCGAGACCAGCCCGCACCCGATCCTGACCGCGGCCGTCCAGGACACCGTCGAGGCGGCGGGCAGCACGGCCGTGGTGGTCGGCTCACTGCGCCGCGACCAGGGCGGCCCCGGCCGGTTCCTGCAGTCGCTGGCCGAGGCGCAGGTACGCGGGGTCCGAGTGGACTGGACCGCCGCCTTCGGCGCCCCGGGTCACCGGACGGAGCTGCCCACCTACGCCTTCCAGCGGCAGCGCTACTGGCTGCCCACCCCGTCAGGCGGCACGGACCCCGCCGGCCTTGGCCTGGACGCCACCGCGCACCCGCTCCTGGGCGCCGCCGCGCCGGTCGCCTCCACCGGGGAGGTGCTGCTGACCGGTGAGCTGTCCCGGCAGCGGCAGCCCTGGCTGGCCGACCACACCGTCTTCGGCACCACCGTCCTGCCCGGCACGGCCTTCGTCGAACTGGCCGTGCGTGCGGGGGACGAGGCGGGCTGCCGGGTGCTGGAGGAGCTGACCGTGCACACGCCGCTGACCCTGCCCGAGCGCGGCGGCGTGCGCGTACAGGTGGTGCTCGGCGCGCCCGGCGAGGACGGCGGCCGCGCCGTGGACGTGTACTCCCGGCCGGGCGACGGCCCCGAGTGGACGCACCACGCCACCGGCAGGCTCGGCATGACGGAGGTGTCCCCGCCCGCGACCGGCGACTGGCCGCCGGCCGGCGCCACCCCGGTCGAACTCGCCGACCGTTACCCGGCGCTGGCCCGGCTCGGCTACGGCTACGGGCCGGTCTTCCAGGGCCTGCGCAGGCTGTGGCGGCACGGCGACGACCTGTTCGCCGAAGTAGCCCTGCCCGAATCGGCGACGGCGGACGCCGGATCGTACGGACTGCACCCGGCACTGCTGGACGCGGCGCTGCACGCGGCCGTCCCGGCCGACGACACGGCCACCACCGGCCTGCCGTTCGCCTTCACCGGGGTCCGGCTCTACCGGACCGGTGCCACCGCGGCGCGGGTGCGGCTGCGCCCCGCGGCCGGGGGAGCCGTCTCCCTCACCGTGACCGACCCCGAGGACAACCCCGTCGCGGTGATCGATTCGCTGGCCTTCCGCCCGGTCAGCGCCGAACAACTCGCCGCCGGCCGCCGGGATCACCTGTACCGCACCGACTGGGTTCCGCTGGTGCCGCCGGTGCGGGACGGGGAGTGGGCGTGGCTGCCGGACCTGGACGGCCCGGTGCCCGCAGTCGTCGGTGTTGCGGTGGCCGGGGTGACGGACGCCCTGGCGGTGGCACAGCACTGGCTGGCCGATGAGCGGTTCGCCGAATCGAGGCTGGTACTGCTCACACGCGCAGCGGTCGCCGCCACCGGCCCGGGGGAGCCGGTCGATCCCGATGCCGCGGCGGTGTGGGGCCTGGTGCGCAGTGCGCAGACGGAGAACCCCGACCGGTTCGTACTCGTCGACACGGACGGCCACACCGCGTCCGAGGCGTTGCTGCCCAGGCTGGCGGCGGCCGGGGAGGCCCAACTGGCCTTGCGTGCGGGGCGGGTGTTGGTGCCGCGGTTGGCGCGGGTGTCGGAGGTGGGTGGGGGTGTTCCTTGGTCGGCTGAGGATGTTGTGCTGGTGACGGGGGCGAGTGGGACGCTCGGGGGTTTGGTGGCGCGGCATTTGGTGGTGCGTCATGGGGTGCGTGGTCTGGTGCTGGTTTCTCGGCGGGGTGGTGATGCGCCGGGTGTGACGGAGCTGGCTGCGGAGTTGGGTGAGTTGGGTGCCGGGGTGGCGGTGGTGGCGTGTGATGTGGCCGACCGGGAGGCGGTGGCCGCGGTGCTGGCCGAGCATCCGGTGACGGCGGTGGTGCACGCCGCCGGGGTCCTCGATGACGGGGTGCTGGCAGCGCTCAGCCCGGAGCGGGTGGCCGAGGTGTTCCGGGCGAAGGTGGACGGTGCGCGCCACCTGGCCGAACTGACCGGCCCGGAACTCAACGCGTTCGTCCTGTTCTCCTCGGTGGCCGGGACGCTGGGCAACGCGGGGCAGGCCGCGTACGCGGCGGCCAACGCCGCACTGGACGGCCTGGCCGCGCAGCGCAGGGCCGCCGGGCTGCCCGCGACCGCGGTGGCCTGGGGGCTGTGGGCCGAGAGCAGTGGCATGACCGAGGGCATGGCCGGCACGGACCGCGCCCGGCTGGCCCGCGCCGGTGTGGTGCCGCTGGACTCCGGCACCGCGCTGGACCTGTTGGACACGGCCACCGCGCTGGACGACCCGGTGCTGCTCGCCGCCCGCCTGGACCCGGTGGCGCTGCGCGAGCGGGCGGCCGAGGGCGTGCTGTCGCCGGTGTTGCGCGGACTGGTGCCGGTGGTGCGTCGCGCTGTCGCCACCGAGGGTGCTGCGGACGGCGCCGACGGACTGTTGCGGCGGCTGGCCGAGGGGGAGCCGCTGCGGGTGCTCCAGGACCTGGTGCTCACCCAGGCGGCGGTGGTGCTCGGGCACGCCGATCCCGGCGGGCTGTCACCGGACCGGCCCTTCAAGGACTTCGGATTCGACTCGCTGACCGCGGTGGAGTTGCGCAACCGGCTGGGCCGGGCGACCGGGGTACGGCTCCCCGCGACCGTGGTGTTCGACCACCCCACCCCCGCCGCACTCGCCGGACACCTGCGCGGCGAACTGATCGGCGACGCCACTGCCGTGAGCGCCCCGGCGGCCGCCGCCCCGGTGGTGGCCGCGGACGAGCCGATCGCGATCGTCGGCATGGCCTGCCGCTTCCCGGGCGGGGTCACCTCTCCGGAGGACCTGTGGGACCTGGTGGCCGACGGCGTCGACGCCGTCGGCGGCTTCCCAACCGACCGGGGCTGGGACGTCACCGGCCTGTACGACCCCGACCCGGACCACCCGGGCACCAGTTACACCCGGCACGGCGGCTTCCTCTACGACGCCGGCCGGTTCGACGCCGGTCTGTTCGGGATCTCGCCGCGCGAGGCCCTCGCCATGGACCCGCAGCAGCGGCTGCTCCTGGAGACCGCCTGGGAGGCGCTGGAGCGGGCCGGGATCGACCCGTCCTCGGTCCGCGGCAGCCGGACCGGCGTGTTCACCGGCGTCATGTACCACGACTACGCCACCGCGCTGCGGGAGCTGCCCGAGGGCGTCGAGGGGCACCTGCTCACCGGCACCGCCGGCAGCGTCGCCTCCGGCCGGGTCGCCTACACGCTCGGCCTGCAGGGGCCCGCGGTCACCGTGGACACGGCGTGTTCCTCCTCGCTGGTGGCGCTGCACCTCGCGGCACAGTCGCTGCGCTCCGGTGAGTGCTCGCTGGCCCTGGCCGGTGGTGTGACGGTGATGGCCGAGCCGACCACGTTCACCGCGTTCTCCCGGCAGCGCGGACTCGCCGCCGACGGGCGGTGCAAGCCCTTCGCCGGGGCCGCCGACGGCACCGGCTGGGCCGAGGGCGTCGGCCTGCTGCTGCTCGAACCGCTCTCCGCCGCGCGCCGCAACGGCCACCCCGTGCTGGCCCTGGTGCGCGGCTCGGCCGTCAACCAGGACGGCGCGTCCAACGGCCTGACCGCCCCCAACGGGCCCTCGCAGGAGCGGGTGATCCGCACCGCGCTGGCCGCCGCCGGAGTCTCCGCCCGGGACGTCGACGCGGTCGAGGGACACGGCACCGGGACGCCGTTGGGCGACCCGATCGAGGCACAGGCGCTGCTGGCCACCTACGGCCGGGACCGCGCAGGCGATCCGCTGTGGCTGGGGTCGGTCAAGTCCAACATCGGGCATGCGCAGGCCGCGGCCGGCGTGGCCGGCGTGATCAAGATGGTGCAGGCGATACGGCACGGGGTGCTGCCCCGCACCCTGCACGTCGACGAGCCCTCACCGCACGTGGACTGGGCGTCCGGCGACGTACGGCTGCTCACCGAGGCACAGCCCTGGCCGGACACCGGCCGCCCGCGCCGGGCCGGGGTGTCCTCGTTCGGCATCAGCGGCACCAACGCGCATGTGGTCATCGAACAGGCGGGGGCGGACGCGTCCGCCGGGGCACGACCGGAACCGGGGCAGGCGGACGTGTCCGCTGAGGCAGGGCCGGACACCGAGCCGTGGCCGGTGCCGGTCGTGGTGTCCGGGCAGACCGGGGACGCCCTGCGCGAGCAGGCCGCACGGCTGGCGGCGCATCTCGCCGATCACCCCGGCGAGCGGGTGCGGGACATCGCCTGGTCCAGCGTGGCCGGTCGGGCCGCGCTGGAGCACCGCGCGGTCGTCCTGGCCGCCGGTCCCGAGCAGTTGGGCGAGCGGCTCGGTGCGCTCGCGGAGGGCCGGGACACCCCCGGCGTGGTACGCGGCACCGCGGCCGACTCGGCGCGGCGGGTGGCGTTCGTCTTCCCCGGGCAGGGTGCCCAGTGGGCCGGGATGGCGCTGGAACTGCTCGACTCCGCGCCGGTGTTCGCCGCCCGGCTGGCCGAGTGCGCCGCCGCGATCGAGGAGTACGTCGACTGGTCGGTGCTGGACGTACTGCGCGGGCTGCCGGGCGCGCCGACGCTGGAGCGGGTGGACGTGGTGCAGCCGGTGACCTTCGCGGTCACCGTGTCGCTGGCCGCGCTGTGGCGCTCGTACGGCGTGGAACCGGAGGCGGTGATCGGCCACTCGCAGGGCGAGATCGCCGCCGCCTGCGTGGCCGGGGCACTGTCGCTGGCCGACGCCGCCGCCGTGGTGTGTCTGCGCAGCCGCGCACTGACCGAACTGTCCGGCAAGGGCGGCATGATGTCCGTGGCGCTGCCCGCCGACCAGGTGCGGGCCCTGTTCACCGACGACCGGCTGGGCGTGGCCGCGGTCAACAGCCCCACCTCCACCGTCGTCTCCGGCGACCCGGACGCCCTGGAGCGGCTGCGGGCCGACTGCGAGGAGCGCGGGGTACGGGCCCGGCGTATCGCGGTGGACTACGCCTCGCACTCCACCCAGGTCACCGCCGTCAAGGACAGCCTGGCCGAACTGCTCGCCGGGATCAGCCCGCGGGCCGCGCGCACCGAGCTGTACTCCACGGTCACCGGGCAGCGGCTGGACACCCGCGAACTCACCGGCGAGTACTGGTACACCAACCTGCGCCAGACCGTCCGGTTCGCCGACGCGGTGCGCACCGCGCTGGACGCCGGGATCGGCACCTTCATCGAGATCAGCCCGCATCCGGTGGTCGCCCCGGGCGTGCAGGAGACGGTGGACGCCGCCGGCGCGCGGGCCGCCGTACTCGCCACGCTGCGGCGCGACGACGGCGGCTGGCCGCGCTTCGCCCAGTCGCTGGCCGAGGCTTACGTGCGCGGGACCGGGGTACGGCTGGCCGAGGTGCTCGAGGGTACCGGCGCCCGACGGGTGGACCTGCCGACGTACGCCTTCCAGCACCGCTGGTACTGGCTGGCCGAGCAGACCGGGCCTCGGTCCGACGCCTGGCGCTACCGCGTCGAGTGGCGTCCCGCGGGCGCGCCGGAACGTACCGAAACGGACGGCGAGTGGCTGGCGCTGGTGCCCGCCTCCGGCGCGGACGAGGACTGGCTGAAGACACTCACCGGCGGCCTTCCGGTGCGGACCCTCACCGTGGACACCGAGTATGCCGACCGCGGCGAACTCGCCGAGCGGCTGCGCCGCGCGCTGGCCGAACACACCCCACGCGGCGTGCTGTCCCTGCTGGCCGCCGACCGCCGCCCGCACCCGGTCCACCCGGTGGTGCCCGCCGGGGTGGCCGCCACCCTGGCGGTGGTGCAGGCGCTCGGCGAGGTGGACGCGGCGTTGCCGCTGTGGCTGGTGACCTCAGGCGCGGTGAGCACCGGCACCACCGATCCGCTGCGCGACCCGAGTGGGGCGCAGGTCTGGGGCCTGGGCCGGGTGGCGATGCTGGAACACCCGGCGTTCTGGGGCGGCCTCGTCGACCTGCCCGCCGACCTCGACGAGGCCGCGCTGGCACAACTGCGCGGAGCGCTGGCCGGCGGCTGGGGCGAGGAGGACCAGCTGGCCGTGCGCGGATCCGGCACGCTGCTACGGCGGTTGGTGCGCGCCCCGCTCGACGGCGGCGCGGCCGGCCACTGGCAGGCCCGGGACACCGCGATCGTGACCGGCGGCACCGGCGCCCTCGGCCCGGAGGTCGCCCGCTGGCTCGCCGGGCAGGGTGTACGGCACGTGGTGCTGGTCAGCCGCAGCGGCGCGCACGCCGACGGGATCGCCGAACTGACGGCCGAACTCGACGGCCTGGGCGTACGGCTGACCGCGCGGGCCTGTGACATCGGCGACCGGGCCGCCGTGGCCGCGCTGCTGGCCGGGCTGCGGGAGCAGGGTGAGGTGGTGCGCACGGTGGTGCACGCCGCCGCGCTGATGCGGCTGGCCGCACTGCCCGACACCGACCTCGCCGAGTACGCCGACGTACTCACTGCCAAGGTCCAGGGCGCCCGGCACCTCGTCGAACTGCTTGATCCGGCCGAACTGGACGCCCTGGTCTTCTACTCCTCCATCGCCGGGGTGTGGGGCAGCGGAGACCACGGCGCCTACGCCGCCGCCAACGCCGAACTCGACGCCCTCGCCGAGCAGGCCCGCGCCACAGGTCTGCCGGTGACCTCGGTGGCCTGGGGCGTCTGGGACGGCGCCCGCTTCCCCGACGGGGTCGACGCCGGCCAACTTCGCCGCCAGGGCCTGCCGCTGATCGCCCCAGGAGCGGCGCTGGACGCGCTGCGGACCGTCCTCGAACGGGCCGAGAGCGGGCTGTCGGTGGCCGACGTCGACTGGGCCAGGTTCATGCCGCTGTTCGCCTCGGCCCGCAGCAGGCCGCTGTTCGCCGAGATCCCCGAGGCCCAGCGTGTGCTGCACGACCCGTCCGAACCGCAGTCACAGCCGTCCGGGTCCCCCTGGTCTCAGCGGCTGGCCGGGCTGTCGGACACCGAACGCCGCAGCACCCTGCTACGGCTGGTGCGTGAGCAGGCGGCCGTCGTCCTTGGCCACTCCGGCGGGGCCGCCATCGGCGCCGACCACGCTTTCCGTGACCTGGGCTACGACTCGCTGACCGGGATCGAGCTGCGCAACCGGCTCGGCGAGGCGACCGGCCTGGCGCTGCCGGCCACCCTCGTCTTCGACCAGCCCACCCCTGCCGCGGTCGCCGAGTACCTGCGCACCCGGCTCGCGCCGCCCGAACCACCCCTCCTCACCGAACTGGACCGGCTCGCCGAGCGACTGTCAAGGGCGGACGCCGACGACGACCGAGCCGGTATCGAACTGCGGCTGCGGGCGATGCTCTCGCAGCTCAGCGGGGACGAGGAGGACTTCGACCCGATGTCGAACGAGGAGATGTACGACCTCATCGACCGCGAACTAGACGCGAACTGAAGGGGGTTGCACATGTCCGAGGAAGAGAAGCTCCGCGGCTACCTGAAGCGGGTCATGGTCGACCTCCGCAAGGCCAACCGTCGCCTGCAGGACGTCGAACAGTCCCGCACCGAACCCATCGCCGTCGTAGGCATGGCCTGCCGCTACCCCGGCGGGGTGCGCTCCCCGGAAGACCTGTGGCGGGTGCTGTCCGAGGGCCGGGACGTCACCGGTGACCTGCCCACCGACCGCGGCTGGGACGTCGACGGCATCTACGACCCCGACCCGGAGCGCTCCGGCCACAGCTACGTACGGCGCGGCGGCTTCCTCGACGACCCCGGCGCGTTCGACGCGGGCTTCTTCGGTATCTCGCCGCGTGAGGCGCTGGCCATGGACCCCCAGCAACGGCTGCTCCTGGAGACCTCCTGGGAGGCACTGGAACGGGCCGGCATCGACCCCACCACACTGCGCGGCAGCCGCACCGGCGTGTTCGTCGGCCAGAACTACCAGGAGTACGGCACCGGCCTCGCCCACGCCCCCGCCGGCGTCGAGGGGCACCTGGTCACCGGAGTGGTGCCCAGCGTGCTGTCCGGCCGCATCTCCTACACCCTCGGCGTCGAGGGCCCGGCCATCACCGTGGACACCGCCTGCTCCACCTCCCTGGTCACCCTGCACCTGGCCGTGCAGTCGCTGCGCAACGGAGAGTCCACCCTGGCCCTGTCGGGCGGCGTGACCGTACTGGCAGGACCCGGGCCGCTCATCGAGTTCAGCCGCCAGCGGGTGCTGGCCACCGACGGCCGCTGCAAGGCGTTCTCCGCCGCCGCCGACGGGATGGGCATGGCCGAGGGAGCCGGCGTCCTGGTCCTGGAGCGGCTGTCCGACGCGCAGCGCAACGGCCACCGCGCGCTCGCCGTGGTGCGCGGCTCGGCGGTCAACCAGGACGGCGCCTCCAACGGGCTCACCGCCCCCAACGGACCCTCCCAGCAGCGGGTCATCCGTGCCGCGCTCAGCGCCGCGGGGCTGTCCGCCTCGGACGTGGACGTGGTGGAGGCGCACGGCACCGGCACCTCCCTGGGCGACCCCATCGAGGCACAGGCCCTGCTGGCCACCTACGGCACCGACCGCGAACGGCCGCTGCTCCTCGGCACCGTGAAGTCCAACATCGGACACACCCTCGCCGCCGCCGGGGTGGCCGGGGTGATCAAGTCCGTGCTGGCACTGCGTCACGAGACCGTGCCGAAGACCCTGCACGCGGACACCCCGTCCCGGCACATCGACTGGTCCTCCGGCACCCTCTCACTGGCCACCGAGGCGGTGCCCTGGCCACGCGGTGAGCGGCCGCGCCGCGCCGCGGTGTCCTCGTTCGGCATCAGCGGCACGAACGCCCACGTCATCCTGGAAGAGGCTCCCGACCCGGCCGACGAGGAGCCGCAGCCGGTTCCGCAGCCGGTGCTCTCGCTCCCGGTGCCGGTGGTGCTCTCCGGCCGGGGCGCGACGGGCCTGGCGGCCCAGGCCGCGCGGCTGCGCGAGTTCGTCGCGGCCGAACCCGAACTGACCGTGGCCCGGCTGGCGTTCGCCACCGCCACCACACGCGCCGCCTTGGAGCACCGGGGTGCGGTGGTGGCTGCGGACCGGAAGGAGTTGCTGGCCGGGCTGGAGGCGCTGGCGGAGGGGCGGCCGGGGGCGATCAGTGCGCCGGCCGACCGGGGTGGGCTCACCGGGTTCCTGTTCTCGGGTCAGGGGTCGCAGTGGTCGGGGATGGGGCGGGAGCTGGCTGAGCGGTATGCGGTGTTCGCGGAGTCCTTCGAGGACATCTGTTCGCGGTT
>NZ_JBEOTA010000062.1:0-24788 GCF_040303265.1 Streptomyces sp. NPDC096040 | reverse complement strand
CCATCTCCCCGGCCCATTCCCCCTGCATGCCTACAAGACTGGCCCCAACTCCACCGAGCCGGGGCCAGAACCCGAGATTTTCAGCAGCCTTCTAGCCGAACACCCCGGCGGCGGCTACCACGCGTACGCGCAGATCCGCTTCCACCCCGAAGACGGCTGCTTCGTCCGCACCACCCGGGACCCAGTAGGCCACGGCCCGGTCGAGGAACTGCGCTGGTTCGACCCCGTGCTGACGGCGCACGCAGAGTCGAGCACGGCGCTCAACAATCATCTGCGGTACTTCCGCAAGCACTTCTCCGGCACCGAGCTGGAGTTCAAGTACACCCTCGACCCGGCACCGGACATCTGGTCCGCGTCCATGGAACTGCTCAAGGCACTGCGCGACGGCAAGTTGGAAGGCTGCCGTCCGGAGTACCGGGAAGAGTTCCAGATCCACCACACCGAGAACCATCTGTTCGACGTCACCGGCCCCGAGCCCGAGATCGGCTACGCCTCCTTCATCCCCACCGTCACCGCCGGGCACGTGCTGAAGCGAAAGTGGTTCACCGAGGACGCCTTCGCCCGCCGCGAGGAACTCACCCCTGGCCTCGACATCACCCCCGACCGCTTCGAGACGTTCCTGCGCGAAGACCTGAACCTCCAGGTCCGGGCCATGCCGCCCTTCCAGCGCGTCCGCTACGACATCCAGTGCGAGTCGCTGCGCACCGGACACGTCTACGGCATCTTCCTCGACCGCTGCGCCCTCCTGGCGGCCCCCGACGTGGTGCTCTCCCAGTGCGAGCTGGAGTACCTC
Source organism: Streptomyces sp. NPDC096040 (assembly GCF_040303265.1). Lineage (NCBI taxonomy): Bacteria > Bacillati > Actinomycetota > Actinomycetes > Kitasatosporales > Streptomycetaceae > Streptomyces > Streptomyces sp. NPDC096040. The sequence goes on along the minus strand of NZ_JBEOTA010000062.1, from coordinate 23,995 downwards.
CGCTCACGCAGCATCCTCGACCACGACCAGGACGAGATCCTCATCGAGATGAAGCGGATCGACAGCTGGCTCTGCGAGTACCTCGCCAGTCACGGTTGGGCCGCCGAGCACACCTTCTACTCCAAGCGCAGCTTCCTTCGCGACGCCATCGCCCTCCGCCCGGACCTCGCCACGCCATGACTGACCAAGCGCCCCCCGGCAATCCCCCGCAGGAGGTACCGCAACCCACATGAGTGATCGAACACTGCATCACAGCCCGCCCCAACCGACGGCACAAGGAGAGAGCCCGATATTCGAAATCATGTTCTAGATTTCGCCCCCCTCCACCCGTTACGGCTACAGCAGGGCCGCCGTTACCCGATCACCTGTCCGCATCTCGCCCCGAGGAGTCCCCATGCATCCCGTACGCCGCCCTGGACTCGTTCATCCTGCGTTCGAAAATGCCGCTACCTCCTCGGGCGCCAGCCTTCGCCTCACCTCCGGTCGCGCAGCTCTGCTCGCCGACGGGTCACGACCGGATACGAGGTACCTGGCATGACGCAGCCCACACCTCTCCCGTCCTCCGTCCTCACCCATAGCTTTCGGCACGGCGGTGCCCTCATGACCAACGGTCGGCACACCGTAGAACGCCTGGTACAGGAGGGCCGCCCGTGAGCGACTCGCCTCACCGTCTGATCGCCGACGTGGCACAGGTCCTGCTCCGTACGAACGGCGCCGCCCTGTGCGTACGCCGCGCACTGGACGCCGCCCTCGCACCAGGACAGCTCACTGTCGTGGGCGGCCACCTGCAAGTCGGCGAACCACTCGACCATGCTGCGCGACGCGAGGCCATGGAGGAGGTGGGGGTCCTTATCACTACTGAGCAGCAGGAGTTCTGCGGGCTAATCCACCACCACGACTCCGACGGTGGCCCGGACCGGATCACCGCCGTGTTCGTGGCGCAGTCCTGGACGGGTGAGCCGTACAACGCCGAGCCACACAAGCACGAAGGGCTCTTCTGGGTACCGATGGAACGACCGTCGCCGGACTGTCACCCCTACACCGCCACCATCTTCCACAAGCTCACCCACGGCCCGTCCTACCGGGCCATCAACTGGCCTGCGGGAGGCGCCCGGTGAAGAGATTCTTCGGCCCGGTCACGATGGCCGATCCGCAGGTCTCCGACGCCGAACACGAGCTGTTCGGCGGCCCCCTGCGCTACGACATGGGCTGGTCCCAGCACGAGCACGCGACCTTGGACCTGACCATGATGTCCGCGCTGCGCTCCATGCCCACACTCGTCGGCGCAACCCTGCGCATGGCGTGGCAGGCCGACCGGCGTGCTCTGCTCTCGGTCGGGGTCAGCGAGATCGGCCAAGGCATCGCCGCAGCCGCCGGCCTGCTCGCCGTCAACGCCGTCATGCACGCTCTGCTCGCCGGCAACGGCAGCGCTGCCGAGCGGCTGCACGCCCTGTTACCCGGCCTGTTGGCCGCCGCCGCTATCGGCGTCATCAACTCCGCCCTGTCCGCCTGGTCCACCTCCCGCGCAGGGCGGCTGGAGCCGAAGGTCGAGCGGATCGCGACCACGCAGTACCTGGCCGCCGCAGCCAGCGTCGAACTGGAAGCCATCGACGATCCCGACTTCCGGCGGCTCGTGGACATCGCCCAGCATGGCCCGGGTTCGGCCCGCCGCATGATCAGCGCCTGCGTAGCCGCGCTGAACGGCCTCATCTCGCTGATCACCACCGCCGGCGTCCTCGCCGTACTCCACCCCGTACTGCTGCCCATGCTGATCCTCATCGCCGCCCCTCGCGGCTGGGGCGCCATGCGCGTGGCCCAGGAACGATACGTGTCGGTGATGAGCTGGATCGAGCACGTGCGGGCCAGCCGCCTGATCGGCAACCTACTCACCGAACGCACCGCCGCCCAGGAAGTCCGCCTCCACGCCGTCGGCGACTTCCTCCTGAGCCGCTACGAGCAGATGGCCGAGAGCGCCGAGGCCGAACAGGAACGCCTCGCCTCCAACAAGGCCCTGACCGAGTGGGTCGCCTCCGCGCTGTCCGGTCTGGCGATGGCGGCGACCTACGGGGCCATGTTCTGGCTGATCATGGCCGGGCACATGAGCCTCGCCGTCGCCGGGACCGCCGTCATCGCGGTACGCACCGGCTCGGCGAGCCTGGGAGCGCTGGTCATGAACATCAACCAGCTCCACGAGGAGAGCCTCTACGTCCGCGACCACGGCCGCTTCCTCACTCAGGCCGCCCAGCGGACGCTGCCCGCCGGCGGTGCGCCCGTACCGGAACGCGTCAGGGAAATCGTTCTGGACCAGGTCACCTACCGCTACCCTGACCGGGACACCGCCGCCCTAGACAGCGTGTCACTGACCCTGCCTATGGGATCGGTCACCGCCGTGGTGGGTGAGAACGGCTCCGGCAAGAGCACCCTGATGAAGATCCTCTCGGGCATGCTGCTTCCCGAGGCCGGCACCCTGCGCTGGGGCGACGCGGACCTCACCGGTCTCGACCGCTCCCAGGTCTTCGAGCGCGTCTCCCTGCTCACCCAGGACTTCCAGCGCTGGCCCGTGACCGCCGCGATGAACATCCGCCTCGGCCGCCCCGACCACCCCGCTACAGACCAGGACCTCAAGCCCTCGGTCAACTACGCCGTTGCCGGCCCCGTCATCGCCAAACTCCCCGACGGCCTGCGCAGTCTGCTGGCCCGCATGTTCCGCGGCGCCATCGAACTGTCCGGCGGCGAATGGCAGAAAGTCGGCCTGGCCCGCACGCACTGGCGCAGTTCAACATCACAGGCAGACGGCGTCCTCATCGTCGACGAACCGACCTCCGCCCTCGACCCCGAAGCCGAAATCGAAGCCTTCGACCGCATCCGCCGCCTCGCCGCACCGAACCGAGCCGTCGTCCTGGTCACCCACCGCATGTCCGGCGTCCGCCACGCCGACCACATCTACGTCCTCAACAACGGACACCTCGCCGAGCACGGCACCCACGACGAACTCATCGCCGCCCGCGGTCGGTACGCCGCCATGTTCGACGCCCAGGCCGCCCAGTACGCCCCGACCGCGACCATCCCGAACCCTGCAACGCCCACCGTCTCGGACCAGGTATGACCCGCACGACCGAAAGACTCGCCGTGACCACGCCCCCCACCACGGACCTCGACGAAGCCACCGCTCTGCGCCACCAACTGGCCGACGAACTGGCCGCCGCCGGACACATCCGCACCCCCGCGGTCGACCGCGCCCTGCGCACCGTGCCCCGGCACGCCTTCGCCCCCGAAAGGCCCCTCCATGCTGCGTACGCCAACGAGATCATCGCCACCCGCCACAGCGACGACGGCACCGTCATCAGCTCCATCTCCGCACCCTGGCTGCAGGCCGACATGCTCGAAGCCGCCCGCATCCAGCCCGGCCACCACGCTTTGGAGATCGGCTCCGGCGGCTACAACGCTGCTCTCATCGCCGAACTCGCCGGCCCGACCGGCCACGTCACCACCCTCGACATCGACCCAGCCGTCACCGACCGGGCCACCCGCTTCCTGACCCAGACCGGATACGGCCGCATCCGCGTGGTCACCGCGGACGCCGAGCACGTGCCTGCCGAGGTGGTGCCGGACGGCGGATTCGACGCCATCGTGGTCACCGTCGACACCTGGGATCTGCCCTGGATCGACGCCCTGGCCGAGGGCGGCCGTCTCGTCGCACCGTTGCGTCTGCACGGGTACCACTGGGCCATCAGCTTCACCAAGCGCGACGGGGCCTTGCACAGCGACGAGCCGCTCATCGTCTGCGGCTTTGTCGCCATGCAGGGCGACGGCGCCTGGCACAGGAATCGCCGCACCGTCCCAGGCACCGGCGTCCACCTGTCCTGGGAAGACGGCACCCCGTTGCCCGTCGACGAACTCGCCCCAGCCCTCACCTGCGAGCCGACCGTGACGCACACCCACGTCACCGTAGGCGGCCAGGAACCCTTCGACGCCCTCACCCTCTACCTCGCCGGCGCCCTGCCGGGCTTTTGCCGCCTCTCGGCCGACTCCGACGGCGACAACGGGGTCCTCAACCCGCCGCCCAAGCACTGGCCCGGCGCCGCGATCGTCCGCGGCAACTCCCTCGCGCGACTGGCCACCGAGCGCATCGGCGACGGAGACGATGGCAAGGGCCTGTACGAGTTCGTTGTCCATGGCCACGGCACCCGAGGACACCTCGCTGCACAGGAGATGGCCGAGCAGGTCCGGCACTGGCAGCACAACCACCGCGGCGCCCTCTGCCCCCGCATCACCGCCCGACCGACCGCCAGTTGCGCCCCGCCGGCCAGAGACCACGAACTGCACGTATTTACCAAGAAGCACACCCGCATCACCGTGGACTGGCCGATCGTTCCCGGCCCCGCTGCACTGCTCATCGACCGAGGGAGCTGCAGCGCCAGATGAACGGCGATACCTCCTGATCACCGCTCCCGGCCCGTGCCGAACCCATGCCCGCCCCACCGATAAGGAAGGCACCGCCAAGTGACCACTCGCGTCTCACGTTCGGATGACGTCGCACCGCGTGCCGCCCTGTCCGCAGGGCAGCACGCCGTCCCCCGGCACACGGTGTGGGTCGGCGCCGCCGCGCTCGTCACTGACCAAGTCGGCCGCGTCCTGCTCGTTCACCCCACCTACCGCGAGGACGACCGGTGGCTGCTGCCCGGAGGAGTCGTCGAACCCGGCGAACACCCGCACGTCGCCTGCCGGCGCGAGATCACCGAGGAACTCGGCCTGACGAGCCTGCCCCTGTCGGGCGTGCTCGCCGTCCACTCCCTCTCCCCGCACCACCCGGACAGCCAGCACAGCACGCCTTTCCCCGGAGAAATCCGGTTCGCTTTCGATGGCGGAACGCTCACTCCAGACCAGGCGGAGGCCATCCGCCTCCCGCGCGAGGAGCTGTCCGAGTACGCCTTCCTGGAGACCCGGGACGCGGTGCAGCGGCTGCGCCCCGTCGACGGGCAGATCATGCTCGCCGCCTACCGTGCACGGCTCGGGAACACAGCCACCGCTCACCTCGCGGACGGCCGGCACATCCTCGACGTCCCGGTACTGGACCGCCATGACGTGCACGTTCGCTACCGGCCTCTGTGGGAGAGCCCCTTCAACCGCGACCCCGTCCCCGAACGGCTCCCCGTGCAGCAAGCCTGGGCGTGGTGCTTCGTCCCCGACGGCCGGGTCGTCCTCTTGGCCGACCCCGGCCCGCGAGGCGCGCTGCCGATGCTAACTGGAGTGCGCGCGGGTTCCTGACGGCCCGGCAGTGGACTGTTCGTGCATGTTGGCAGGTCGGGGGAGTCCGGAAGGACCGTGACCTAGCGCCCTGAATTTCTCGTCCTACTGGCAGATTTCGCGAGTGGTTCATGTAATCTCACGGATCATGGTGGATTCCGGGACCCGCGTGCTGTCTCTGGTCCCGCCGCTCGCCGACGAGGTGCTGTATGAGTCCTCGGATGTGCGGGGCGGGGATCAGGGGCTGGTCGACGTGCTCTCCTTGCAGCGCCGGTACGCCGGTGGTGCGTCGCTGGAGGACGAGCAGGCGTTCTTCATGGATACGCTCGTCGAGTATCAGTGGGCGCGTGATGTGGCGGGTCTGGCCTCCTCGACGCTGGATGCGCTGACGAAGCCGGTCATCGAGGTCTGCGACCACTACCAGCTGGTGCCGTGGCGGCTGACCCCGCGGCATGTGGACGCGTACTTCGCGGGGCCGGGCAAACGGCAGGCGCCGACGGTCCGTTCCAAGCTCAACAAGATCGACCACTTTTTCGCGTTCCTGGAGCAGCGCTACTCCCACGAGATCTTCCGGCAGTTCGGGGTGACGGTCGAGTCTCCGGTCGATCCGTTCAACCGGCAGGCGCATCGAGGGGATTTCGGGCTGCGGGTGCCGCCGTCGGCGCGTGCGACCGGGGAGTTCTTCGCCGCGTGGCGTTCGGACTTGCCGAATGCCCGCAAGGAGGCGGTGGCCTGCCGCGACTACGTGATGTCGAAGATGATCTACATCTCGGGGGTGCGGGCGGCCGAGCTGTGCGGGATGAAGATGTGTGATCTGCACTGGGAGTCGGGGGAGTTCGGGCGGTTCCTGGTGCAGGGCAAGGGGGCTCGCGGGTCGGGGCCCCGGCCGCGGGAGGCATTCATGTTCGCCGAGGGGCGGGCGCTGCTGTGGTGGTACGTCTCCGAGATCCGTGGCCTGTTCGCGGATGATCCCGAACATCCCGAGGCGCCGGTGTGGCCCTCTGAGCGGCTGCCCAAGAGCATCGAGGATCTGTGCATGCCGGTGGCGCCGGCGGTGACGCCCTCCACGTTGCGAAAGGCGCTGAAACGGGCCTCGGCCGCCTATCTGCAGGGCCCGGTCCGGCAGTTGTTCCCGCACCTGCTGCGGCACGCGTGCGCCACGCACCGCTACGAAGGGGGCATGAGTCTGTGGGAGGTGCAGAAGTTGCTGGGGCACGAGTGGACCACGACAACGGTTCGCTACATTTTGTCTGCCCAGGGCGACCCGGAGGTCGCCAGCCGGCAGTCGTCGGCGCGGGCCGCGCAACGCTTGAGGGTCGACGCTGGGAGTCTGTCGTGAAGTGGAATCTGCGGTGGGCTGCCGCCAAGCAGAACATCTGGCGGCCCAGCGAGTTGCTGCCGCGGTTCGCGGAGTTCGGGTTCACGCCGTCGCTGTCGAAGGTGTCGGCGCTGTGGTCCGGTGTCCCGGTCACCGTGCGCCTCGACGATCTCGACAAGATGTGCGCCGCCCTCAACTGCACGGTCGGGGATCTGCTGGAGGCCGACCCCGTCGAACGGATCGCGCCCAGCGGGGAAATGGGGCAGCCGCAGGAGCGCGCGGTCGGAGACAGCGGCCCGGGGCCCCGTCCGGTTCCGCGCCGCGGTGCGGGGCGGCCGCGGTCGCTGCCGCCGAACTGAGCGGCCACGCGGATGGGCAAGCCGAAGCCGCGGACGGACGAGTGCGCGGGCTGCAACGGATGGGGACGGCTGGCGCAGCCGCCGTACTGCTCCCCCTGTCACCAGTGGCGCTCGAAGAGGTACAATCCCGCAGCGGTCTGCCGCCGCTGCGGACGCAACTGGCGCGTCAACGTCGACGGGTTCTGCCGCACGTGCGTCCTGGCCATCATCGACTACGACGCCACCTGGTACTACGACCCCGTGGTAGCGGCCAAGCGGCAGGTTGTCACGCAACTCGCCCTGATCGTGCCGGGGATCACGCTGAAGGCCGCTCCGTTCGGCACCTACCGGCAGCGCAGCGACGGCCGGTACCACCCGCCCGCCTGGGCCCGTGCCCAGCGCCCTACCCCGGTGCGCGACGATCCACGGATCTGCCCGCCCACTGCACCGGGTCAGCTCGCCCTGTTCCCTCCGCCGTACCAGATGCGCCGTGAGCACGCCTTCGATATCCTCGATCGGCCAGAGAGCGAACTCCGAATGTTCGGCGGGTGTTGGAGATACTGCGTTCCTATACGGACCGGCACGCCTACATAGTCGACTGGCGCAGCCAGGCGCAGCGGATGCTGCGTTTGGTCCTGGCAGCCCGCCGCGCGGCTGGCGGCGGACCGGTCGACGGCCGCCTGATCAAGGCTCTGCCCGGATGCCGCCCCATCGTGACCGCGGTCCTCGACCGGGCGGGGCTTCTGGCCGAGGGGACCGACACATACACGCCGCCGCAGTCGGCCGCGCATCGCCGGGCCCGTACCCGCGCGCCGATCTCATGCACGCACTGCCAGGCATGGGGTATCGGACACAGCGAGCTGTGTCGGGGCTGCTACATCTGGTGCGCCCGCCCCCGCCCCGTCGGGGACTGCGTGCGCTGCGGCACGGGTCCGCTGCCACTGCGGGAGGGGTGGTGTCACGGCTGCCTGCGCCACCGCGCCCTCCTCGGCCCCGAGTACGACCACGTCTCGTGGCTGCAACTCCGCCTCACCGAGCGCGGGCTGGACCAGGCCGACGCGCGAGCCATCCTCCGCCCACCCGGACAGAACGCCACCAAGACGGACGAGGAGACAGACCCACACCAGATCACCCCGCCCGTTTTCGTGCCGCACGGCCAGCAGGAACTCTTCCCCGCCGAACGCGACTGGACCCCTCTGAACAGGGCTACCCTTCCCGATCCGCCACCCGAGGCCGCCCGACTGCTGGCCGCTTTCGACGCCCATGCCCGCGCCCACGCCTGGACAGACGACTCACGCCACGCCGCCGCCCACGTCCTGCGCACCGCGGCCACCTGGCTGGGTACGGATGCTCCCTTCGCGGAGTCCGATCTCCGCGCGATCCGCGCCGCTACCGGCCGTGGCAGCCGGTGCCGTCCCCGCGCACTGAATGCCTTCCTTGCCGAACGCGGACTGCTGCTCCCCCAGCCCTGCCCCGCTCCGCGCGCCTCCGAAGCCTTCGTGGAACGGGCTATCGCCGGGTATCCGCCGCGTATCGCCGGTGAACTCGCCTCCTGGGCAGGCCTGTTGCGCGGCCACCCCAACCGGCCACCCACCGAATGGCGCACGCTGCGCAGATACCTCAACTACCTCAAAACGCCGCTCGGCGACTGGGCCCGCCACTACCAGACCCTGCGGCAGGTCACCGCCGACGACATTCACACCGCCGTCACCGCGGTCAAGGGCGCCCGCGCCCACGAACGGGCCGTCGCCCTGCGCTCGATCTTCCGCGCCCTGAAGCAGACCAAGCTCATCTTCACCGACCCCACCCGCGGCCTCAGCGTCACCCGCCACGAACCCCTTCCCGAAACTCTGCCCCCTGACCGCCTCGCCGGACTCCTCGACATCACCGACCGTCCCGCGATCCGCCTCGCTCTCGCCCTGGTCACCCTCCACGCCCTCAACGGCACCGACCTCACCCGCTTGACCCTGGGCGACGTCATCTCCGCCCGCGCTCAACTCCTCATCCGCCGCCCTCATGGCCGTCACACCGTCCACCTTGACGACCTCACCCTCCGCCTTCTGCACACCTGGCTCCGCTACCGCCACCAGCGCTGGCCCCGCACCACCAACCCCCACCTCTTCGTCACCCGCCAAACCGTCATCCATACCGGGCCGACCAGTGCCGACTACTTCCCGGCGAGCTTCCAGCGACTCGGCCTCACCCTCAACGGCCTGCGCACCGACCGCATCCTCGACGAGGCCCGCTACATCGCCGACCCCGTCCACCTCGTCCGTGTCTTCGGCATCTCTATATCCACCGCCATGAAATACCTCCACACCGCCCACCCGCACCGCGCAGGAACCATCCCCCGCTGAATGAGGGAGGGGATGCCCCCCAAGACCAGGCAGCGGTGTGGAGAAGAGCCGCCCTCTCCAAGTGAGGATCGTCGGATGCCGAAGCACCGACGCTCACCAGTCCCGGTTCTCTGCGTCTCGGGCGGAGACGGCTACATCGCATCGAGCCCGGGATCAGGCCACGAACTCCTTCGCCCAGAAGGTCCGGTAGATCAGCTTTCGCGATACCTCCATCAGGTAAGTGATGGCCCGGACCTCGATCTCGGTGAGTTCGGGGTGCCAGATGTCGAACAGCAGCACCGCTCGGCCTTCGTCACTGTCGTTCCACACCTCGTGTTCGAAGGAGTCGTCGAAGACGAATGCCTTGCCGGCTTCCCACTCCCTCGTCTCATCACCGACTCGGATCCGGGCACCCTGCGGGGTCACCAGGCCCAGGTGGCAGCGAAGGTGAGCGTTGGTGAAGCCTGTGTGCGCCGCGATGTGCGTGCCAGGGTCCAGGACCGAGAAGTACGTCATGCCGCAGCCCAACGCGCCGGGAATCGGTTCGAGCACCTTCACGGTTTTCGGGCAGGCATTGAGGTTCCTGGGGTAGGACTTGGCCGAGTGGTAGAGGTAGTGCGCCGACCACCGGCCTTCGTCGGCGAGTTCGGTCGGATTGGCAACAATGCGTTTGCCGACCAGACCGCCTAGGCTCTCGAACTCCGCTGCGATGTCCTCCGTGGCTGCTTCTACATGCGACAGCCACGGGAAGAGATCGTTGTCCCACCAGGCGGCTTCGGACAGGCCCGGGATGAAGAGGTTCGGTTCCTGGCCGCCGCTCATGTGCTCGCTCACTTTGCCCTGGAGAACGATGTCCAGGCCGTTGAGGACCCGCTCCAGTGAGGCACGGTCGACTTCCTGCTCTTCGATCCATCGCTCTAGATAAGCCGGGCTCTCGGCAAGCCACGGTTGCATGCGTTCCTCCAGGCATCGTTGATCGTGGATGTGGCCAGAAGACCAGCGGATAAGGTCAGTTGGTGGTGAGCATCGCGCTGAGGCTCTCCAGCGCACTTGCTCGCGTCCGCTCACGCGCCGGGCTCTTCGACACGAAGCCGGTGAGCGTGCGACGCAGCGTGTCACCGGCGGTGTGGTCCACCCGACCGATGGTGTGGACGGTGTCCGACTTGACCATCACCAGCCGGTTCGGCTTCGGCACGATCGCAACGGGGCTGGTCGTGCTGCGATCGATACGTGCCTCCATCCGCAGCACCAGGTCGCTCTCGGCGGCCTCGTCCTCGGTCACCGGCTGGGGATCCTCATCGATCAGCTTCAGCTCACCACCCCAAGAGGGGCGCCACCGATCGTGGAGAAAGAGAATGAACTCGCCCTGTCGGCCCAGTCCGGCATCGTTGTGCCAGCCGAGTCGGCTGCCCGCCGGGTACTTCCAGAAGGCGAACATGATCCTGTCCCAATCGGTGCTTGCCTCACCGTAGAAGTGGGCGTACGCACGCACCGCTCGGGCCAATTCCTCGTACACCTTGGGTTGTTCGAGGGCACCCGGTGTCCCGAGATCCGGACCGAAGCGGGCGCCTCGGGAGCGGAAGGCCGACCCGTCCTCGGCCGAGATGACGCTCTCCCGCACGGTGAACGCCGTGCGTTCCATGAGGTCCTGAGCGGCGGCGAAGTCCGGCGCGCTCAGGAAGTCGTCGATGACGATGTAGCGATGTCCCCGCTGTTTTTCGTGCACGTTCCCCACCTCCGGGATCAATGGGTCTGGTTCGGGGCCCCGGACCGAGTTGTCCGGGCCGCCAGGACTGCTTCTCCCCAGCCCGCTACGCACCGCTGCTCAGGAGCGAGTAGCACCTGGTCGGAGATCTCCGCACCGATCGTGTCTTCCAGTCGGGTCGCGAGGGCGATCCAGTCGAGGGAGCTCAGGCCGAGCAGCGAGAGATCACGAGTTCGCAGCTCGCCGTCTTTGGCCAGTTCCTCCGCCTTTGGGGCAGCAATCCCTCGATCGGCCATGACCGCCACGACCAGCCGTGCGACCAGCAGTTCACAAGCTCGGAGCTGCGTCGCGTCTGTCATCTGCTCGCCTTCCGTATCGTCTCGATCAATGCGCCCCGATCCCGCTTGCCTAACGTGGTCAGCGGGAACCGCTCACAGACGACGACCCGCGGCACAGGTACGTCGGCCGGGGACCGGGCAAGGGACGCGAGCAGGTTCTCTTCGGAGGCGTCGCCCTCGACCACGGCGTAGAAGTCTTCGGTCTCGGGGCTGTCGCTGCGGGGCAGGATCAGTAGGAACACGTCCGTCACTCCTGGCACGGTGCGCAGGATGTGCTCGGTTACGTTGGCACGGATGAATCTGCCGTTCAGCCGGAGCGGTCCGCGAGCTCGCTCCTCGAAGTGCACGCAGCCGTCGGTGTCGTGCCGGACGATATCGCCGGTGGGCCATTGCGCCAGGGGGGCGTGTTCGTCACCGAAATAGCCCTCTACTGGTGCGGACGATTGCAGGATTAGCTCTCCACGCTCGCCCGGTGACGGCGCGACGATGTCGACCCCCGGTACCGGTCGGCCCATTCCCCGGTCTCCGAAGAAGGTGCCCCCGGTTTCGGTGGAGCCGTACCCGCGCAGCAGCGGTATTCCGAACCGCTTCCTGAACGCCTCGTCGAGATCGTCCGGCACCGGGCCGGCACCTGCCATCGCGGCACGCGGGCCGGACTCGCCGTGCTGTCGAGTCTCGACCAACAACCGGGCCACAGGTGGGGTGACGGCCAGAACCGACACGGTTCCGGAGTCGGTCTTACGAGCCAGAGTGCTTGCCCGGACGAAGGGAGTGACGTCGACGTCGCATCCGCTGAGGAGCGCGCCCATGGTGACGCCCCAGCCGAAGGAATGCACGAGGGGCACCGGGATCGCTACGCGGTCGCCGGGGACCAGTCCCAGACCCGTTCGGTAGCCTTCCGCGTCCTGCTGCACGCTGGCCACACCGCGGCGGGCGATTTTGGGATGGTCAGTACTGCCCGAACTCAGGTGGAGCACCGCTGTGGTGTCCAGCCGGATGGCCCTGCGCCCAGGGGCAGCCGGGAGCACGGCCAGGGTCTCTGTGACCTGGCAGGCATCAAGACAGGTCTGGACGGCCTCATTGTCCTGAGGGGGTTCCTGGGACGGTACGGGCAGGGGCACCGCGTCCAGCTGCCAGATTGCCATGGTGGCCACCACCAGGTCGCGGCCTTGCAAGCCCCTGAGCACCACGATGTTGCCGGGCTGCACGCCGGCCTGTTCCAAGCGGTCGCGGAGCAAGTGGTAGGAGGATCCGGCGGCGTTGATGTGCTCGCCGTCGACATGGACTCCGTGCGCCAAAATGCGTGTTACCAGATCTTGACGCCCCTGCGAATTCACCGTACTGCCTCCGGCTCCTGCGCTTCCGTCGGACCAAGGCCGGAGGTCATCACTCGGTCGATGGTGAGGATGGGCAGGACCGTCGCTACGCTGCCGACCACGCCGACCCACAGCGTCTCGGTGACGCCGATCGCCGAGCCGAGCCAGCCCGCCACCAGCGCCGCCAGCGGCATGCTGCCCCAGACGACGAACCGGATCGAGGCGTTCATTCGGCCCAGGAGGTTCTTGGGGCAGAGCGTCTGCCGGAGGCTGACCTGGGTCACGTTGAAGAGCAGTGCGCCAACGGTCATGCCGAACTCGCCGAACAACAGGACCGCTCCCGCAAGAACCTTGCTGTGCGGGGCGACGACGGCCGCCACGGGGTTGGCGACGGTGAAGAACGCTGCCGTGAGCAGGCCGCAGGACATCACCGCGCCTACGCTGAAGCGTTGCCGGGCCTTGGGGGCGAGCAGTGCCCCCAGTACGCCTCCTGCGGCACCACAGGTCATGACGAGTCCCAGCATGAACGAGTCGAAACCGATGGTGCGCATGACGAGGACAGGCACCAGGGTGGAGACCATAGTGGCGAAGAAGTTGGACACCCCCATGGAGAACGCGAGCCGCCGGATGACGGGCTGGTCCCGGACGAACCGCAGGCCCTCCCCGATGTCAGCCAGCAGGTGGCCCTTGGCCCCGGCGGCCGGAGCGGGCTTCTGCTCAGCGTCCTTGGTCACACTGAGGGAGAGGAAGCTGACGAGATAGGCGAAAGCGTCAACGAGCATGACGACGGGCGCGCTGACGACCCGCATGAGCAGGCCGGCCAGAGCTGGGCCACCGAGGGTCGACACCTGGGCCGTTGCCTCAAGGCGTGCGTTGGCGGCACCGATGTCCTCCTCGGGTACCAGGACCGGCACGTACGACTGGTAGGCGACGTCGAAGAAGACGCTCACCACGCCCACGAGGACGGCGACGACGTAGAGCACCTCTATCCGCAGGTCGCCCGTCAGCCAAAGCAGCGGGACCGCGAGGATGGTGACGCAACGTGTGAGAGCCGCCCACATCATCGTCTTGCGCTTGAGTAGCCGGTCCACCCACGCACCCGCGGGAAGGCCGATGAGGAGGTAACAGACAGTGGAAGCCGCTCCGAGTACTCCGACCTGCCGCGTGTTGGCGTCGAGGAGTTCGACGGCGGTCACGGACAAACCGAGGGTGCCGATCCGAGTCCCGAACTGCGAGAGCGTCTGCCCGAACCAGAAGCGTCTGAAGTTTGTGGATGCCACGGAGTAGGTGCTCACGACACTCGCTTTCGGCCGCCCGCCCCCACGGGGACATCGGTGCTCGCGTCGGGGTCCAGGAACACCGAACCACGCAGGCGCAAGCCCGAGGCCCTGGTCAAATCCTCGACGTGTCGTTTCCTCACCACGTAGCGGTCCTTGCCGTAGATCAGGTAGCGCTGCTGGTCGCTGTCGCCGGTGAAATTCACTGTCATGACGTTGGCGCCGGCCTCCAGACCCCGGGACTGCCCACCGGCAGAAGTCTTCTCCAGGGCGCTCACGGACGGGATCAGCATCTGAGGCCGGTGAAGCCGCAGGACGGCGATCGTGTTGAGCGCGAGCTCGTTGGATCCGGCGGGCTCCAGCTGCAGGGGCGTATTCGGTGCCGGTACGAAGGGAGCCACACTGCACATGTGCGCCCCGAGCGACTGAGCCAACTCGATGTCGTCGACGATGCTCTCCAAGGACTGCCCCGGCAAACTGGAGATCAGGCCAGTACCTACCCGGTAGCCGAGGTCCAGCAGATCCCTGAAGCAACGCAGGCGCTCGTCCAGTGACTCGTGGCGGATCGCCTTGTGCAGGTCAGGGTCGCTCGTCTCGTGCTTGAGGATATAGCTCGTAGCCCCCAGGTCGCGCAGGCGCTCGTACTGGCTCCGACGCAAGTTGCCGAGATTCAGGAGGATCTCGACACGGCCGTCGAACAGCTCGCGGATGCGCGGGATGGCGTCCTCCATGGTGGCGAGGTTGCGAGGCGTTTCGCCACCTTGGAGAAGGACGATGTCGATTCCGGCTTCCCGGATGTCGCGGGCACGTTCCACTATGTCGTCGCTGCTCATGAAGTAGCGGTCGTTCTCTGGCGTGTTGTCTCGACGCATCGGACAGTAGTCGCAGTTCACCCGGCACACGTTGGTGATCTCGATGACGCCGCGCAAGATCACGGTCGGCCCGAAGTAATCCTCTCTGAGCCGCCGGGCCTCGGCGAAGAGCTCTTCCTGAGCCGGGCCCGTGGCAGTGAGGTACGACCACATTTCAGATCGAGTCAGCATTGCGATACCTCATTTGATTGTCCAGTTCGGTCGGCTCGTTGACGGAGAGTTGCGGCACGTCGAGGTGGACCACCTGTTCGGCGACGAGTCCTGAGTCTGCTGTTTCTTGGAAGGTGCGGTGGACGGTCGCCAGGTCGGGTTCGAAGGGAACTGCCGACACTGTGCCGTTGACAGTCACCGTGATCGTGTGACCGGGAGAGATCCGGTCGCCGTACAGATGGAGCGTGACTCGCTGAGCGCCGCTCGCCCCTATCTCGATCCGGTCCGGAACGGTCCACCGGGCGTGGATCTCGCCGCTTCGTTGCGACATGATGCCGCCGAGGGCCACCCAGTGGGCCCGGCCATGGGCGTCCTCATCGGCCCGGTGGTGGATTTCAAGAGGCTGATTCCCACGTCTCGCCCGGCCCAGCCACTGCTCGATCCTCCGGAACAGCGGGCTGTCCTCCGTAAGTCCAAGTGTGTCCAGGCCATGCGCGCCCTCTGGGACCTCGACATACTGCACGTCTCGATGCCCGAGGTCCTGCAGGGTGCGGACGGACTCACGGTCGAACTCCGCAGGAATACGTGTGTCCTTGCCGCCGTGTACGACGAAGAGGGGAAGCGGAAGTGTGTTGGGCAGCAGGGCCCTTGTCCGTGTGTCCGGCCCGAACGACTCCCAGATGGAGAGGGCTCCATTGAGCGGGACGGCAGCGGCGAAGGAGGGCCAGAACCGCATGCCAAGATTCCAGGTGGCCAGTCCGCCCATGGAAACGCCGGTGAGAACACAGCGATTCGGGTCAGCGTCGAGCGTGGTCCGGGCCCAACGGAGGGCGGCGAGCGGGAAGTCCCGGCCGGCCAGGTCCCAGCGAGGCATGTTGAATCGACTGCCGAAGATGCCGGCCAGGTCAAGGTTGTGTGACGCCTGCGCTGGCTGCTGCGCGGTCGGGGCAAGGACGGCCATCGACAACCTGTCCCCGAGAGCGGTGAAGTAGGGCAGCACCTGCTCCCCACTGCCGCCCGCCCCGTGTAGGACGATCAGAGCCCCGAGCCGTCGACCGGGGCGGTACGGCGGTACGTGCACCGCCATGTCGCTACGTCGGCCGTGTTCGTCCGACAGCTCTACCGTGCCCGACCACGCACGCCATTCGCCACCATCGGAGTGGCCAAGCAGCTTGCGCAACTGGGCCGCGTCGATGCCGTGGCGACTGAGTTCGGCGTGTGCCTTCTCCGAGTCGGGGTGCAGGGACAGGGACCGTGCTTCACTCGGCATCATGCGCGGACCTGCCTCCTTCCATCGCGAACTGTGCCCTGGTGAGCGGCCCCAAAGTCCACACGCCCGAGTCGGACGGGAGTCCGGCTGAGGCGGCGCGCCTTCACCGAGGCCAGGAAGAACGCGGCCGACAAATCCGCAGCGGGGACCGGGAACTCCAGGTAGCGCGCGCCCTTAGACCGGGCCACAGGAGCCGCTGCCGAGAGCACGAGGCCGAGGTCTGAGATCGAGCGTGGTGGAAAGCCGCTCAGTACCAGGCGGTGACGGTCGTGAACCCAATGCACGGTCGTGGGCGAGTCATCGGTCAGTAGATCGGCCACCAGCGGAGCCGACTCCGGCAGGTCCACCGTGATCGGACCACAGTCCTGGACGGAAGCTGCGGCATACGGAGCGTCGTCCGGTACCGGTACCTCGAATCGATGCACCAGAGGACCAGCTGATCGCAGCCGCAGCATGCGGGCCAGCGCGGCCTCGGGCTTGTGCGGCTCGACCCAGGCAGCCAGTCCGGCATACCCGCCATTACGAGCGGCGTCACGCAGCGCGAACGCCAGCTCCAGCGCGGCACCGCTCCCGCGCAGGGGCTCGTTGACGAACACGCCCTTGAGGAGAAGGTAGTTCCCCCACTTCATACTGCGGTGAACAGCGCCCAGATCACCGTTCGGCAAGTCAAGCCCCATCCAGAGATAGTCCCTTCCACCCACGAGTTCCCGGGTCAGGGTGGCGGCGTCCAGCTCTTCGATCTCGACGATCCGGAGGACGCTGTCGACGTCCTCTGGTGTAAGCCGACGCACCTGGCCTGTCTCTGGGAGCCGCTGCGTGCCGTCGGGGGCAGTCATGCGAGTGGAAGCTCTCGACTCAGTGCCAGGTACGGGAATTCCGTGGGCGCAGGCTCTCGCGAGTCCGCCGGGAGCGGCACCTTGGCCATGCGCTTGCTGGAGCTCCTCGCTGCCATGAAATTGAAGAGAACGCTGGGAGGCATGAAACGATTCTCAAGATCCCGGATGATCCACGAGAACGTGTCGGAGTGGAACGGGTAGAACGTCGGAGCAAGCAGATCTTCGTCGGGTATTCCGAGCTGCCTGGCCATGCCAGTCTGGGGCAGGACACGGTAGCCGACATGCATGACCAGTTCACCGTCCTCCAACATGGAATTGATGTACTGGATGCTGTTCCGCACGCTCTCCTCGTCCTCTCCGGGACCACCGAAGACAACGTTCACTCGCGCAGGTATCCCGTGTTTCCTGCACCGTTCGAGACAGCGGTCCACATGCCGAGTGTCAAACGTCTTCCCGAGGAGCTTCATGACTCGATTATCGAGACTATCGGGAGAAATTACGACGAATTCGACTCCGCTCCCGGCGAGCAGTTCAGCGAATTCATCATCGAACGGTTTCGGAGTGAAATATGCCGACCAGGTCAGGCCGGGCAGAGCCAGCTCGGTAATGAGCTCGACGACTTCTTTGGCGTAGCGGAGTTCACTGTTGAAGATTCCGTCGGTGAAGAAGACCCGACGAATGCCTGCGGCATGGATCGCCCGGAGTTCCGACGCGATGAGGTCCAGGGGCTTCAGGTCGCCACTGTTATCGCCGTTGAGATACGCGTACGGGCAATAGACGCACCCCTGGTAACAGGTCTTCCGGCGCGTTTCCACTCCGATCATCGCGCCCTCGAACTGGGTGTAGACCTCCATCAGCGGCTTTGGGTGCCGGAGCACCTCCGTCAAGAAGCCCTCGTATCGGCGGCCCGTGATGTTCTTGCCGAGCCCGCGGTAGTTCTCGGGTGCGGCAAGGATGTCGAGCATGGCCTGTTCGCCGGGGCCAATGACACCTACGTCGAATCCGAGCAGGGCCCGCAGTTGATCGGCGAAGAGGGTATATCCCGGACCTCCGCCGACCAGGAGGGGGCGATGACCGCCGGCCTCATCGAGAGCCGCACGCACTCTGCCGAGGAAGTGCATGTAATGCTCAACATGGCCGTCGCAGGAGATATCGATTGGGTCGATGTTGCGAATGGTGAATCCGATGACGTCCCAGGACTCAGTGGCCCAGGCCAGGTCATCCACGGCTCCGGGATCCTGGACGAAATCAATCAAACGAGTCTGATGGCCTGACAGGTCGAGAGCGTCTTGAACGCACCGCAGACCGATCGGGAAGATCGGTTCGTTACCAGGCATGGGGAGACTGGCCAGATTGACCAATGCGACGCGGGCCATCTCGGTCCTCTCTGGAAGGCACTGCACTACTACGAACACACGAACAGCGGGGGCAGGCCCCACGCAAGGCAACCTGCCCCCCTCTGTCCGTGGATTGCTCACCCCGCGCGCAAGGAATGGCGTGGACACCGCTATGCAACGTGTCGACCCCTGCGCGCCGTGGTTCGAATCAGGCGCAGGAAGGCGCCGACATCGTGTGCAGGAAGTCGGAGTCGACGAGGTCGAACAGCGCCTCACAGAGCTTGTCGAAACGCTCCGGGTCGACCGCCATGAGGACCTGAATGGCCTCCTTCTCCATCAGCATGTCCGACGCTTCGAGGGCCTCGCGGGCATTGTTGGCCAGGTGCGCCGCGAAGTCCTCGTCGTGGCTGAGGCGCCCGATAAGCGCCTCCATCGTGACGGCCGCCTTGTTGGCGTCCGAGATCTGCTCGGCGGAGTACTCGACTACTTGCTGTGACATTTGTCCTCCTCTTCCCCCGTGGACCGGGGGACAGGCAGCAACGGCGGAAAGTGAGCCGCATGAGAGCCAGCCTCGGGTGATCGAACGCCGTTAGCTGAACCGTTTACGTTCATTGGCTGACTACCCGTGATCAAGCTCAGCTTGCGACCCTGTAGATCCTTGTTGATCGAGTGACGAATGTCATCGACGCCTCGCGTGTTTGGCCCAAAAGGCCCGAGCAGCGCAGCAATGTTTAAAATCCTGGGTGATGCTCTGCTGCAGGCCGGAGGCTATTCGACCGGATGCGGTTGATGGTTCAGGGGTGCATGCATGGGCCAACTGATGGCGTGATCCCATCGCTTTGCCAGCTTCGAGCACCTCGCATGGATACCCTTTTCGGCCGGTTCACTGAATACGCATAGAGCACCCTTATTTAACCCCTAAGTCCAATTCTGAAACTAGCTCGAAATGGAATCTTTGCTATCGATTGGTAGACGTGGAGTCGGATCAGCTGCGCGGACTTCGAGTCCGGGCGGACCCCTTCATCGCTCGGCCGCCTTCATCGACGGGCTTGCACTTGATCGTGCGCCCGTGATAGGGGCCTGGCCGTTGAACGCCGCAACGTCGCGCGGAGGGATTCAGCGCACGGATCAGAGGGCGAGCCGGGTTCGTCCCTCCACAGCCAACGCGCCCGCGTCGAATGATCGCCACGGAGTGCAACCGTCAATTGCGTGACGGAGCCAAAGTGTTGACAGCCACTTCTCCACGGCGCGGGTCACCTCTTCGTCGGGCTCGTGGGCCAGGAACCCGCGCTACGCTTTGCGTTGATGCGTTTTCTCTCGCGTGGGTTCGTTGCATCCTCGCTCCAGTTTCTGACGAACCCGCTCGCTTCCCCCGGGGAGCAATGCTCAGGACTTGTGGATCGGTTCCAGGAGGGCACGCGGAAGGCGTACCTTCCCGAATGATCCTGTGATGGTCACCGAGTAGGCCCGCGTTCGCAGCGCGGGTCGGGAAGGGTGAAGTAGGCCGCCGACGAGGTGCCTGAACTGGCCCTTTTCCGACGGCCCCTTCCCGAACCGGGCGTGCGACTTATGACCGCACCCGGCTCTCCAGTGTCGTGCTTCGCGCGTTCTGCCCGGTCGGCCGTCCGTTGTGGATGGCGTGGTGGCAGCTGCGGCAGACGATCAGTGTCTTGCGCTGGCGACTGGCCATGCGCTCGGCCCAGGCGGGCATGGGTGCCCGCCCTTTCCTCCGGAGATCCTTCAGATGCCGGACGTGGTGCACTTCGATGTTCCGCGCGGAGCCGCAGAGTTCACAAGCTCCCGCGAGGAGTCGTTGCACCAGTTCGGACCGTTGGTTGTTCCAGACCTTCGGAGGCTGGTCGTCAAGGGTGCGGACCCTGGTCCTGCGGGCCAGGGAGATCCCACCCCACTGGGCCACCAACGGCTTTCGGCCGTCGTCCCTCTCGATGGTGACCCGCAGTCCCGCGCGGGGGCCGCGGTCTGTGGCCAGCACGGCACGATAGCGCTGGTAGACCTCGGGGACGCTGATGCGGTACTTGTGCGCCAGCGTCTTGGTCAGCGAGCACTGCATGACGTACTTCAGCCACTCGAACGGGTGCCGGTTGATCGCCAGTTGGTAGTAGTTCACGACACCCCGGTACTCCGCCTGGTACTGAGCGATGATCGAGAAATCGCTGTCGGTCATCCGCTCGGCCCGGTGGATCGGTTTGCCGTGTCGGAGGTAGGGCCTGGCCTTTGTGCGGGCGACACCTGGAGGCACCTTGAGCCCGACCTGCGCGTTGATGCTGCGCCAGCCGTGCCGGGAGTGCTTGGTGTCGCTGTGAAAGACCACGATCTCGTAGCCGAGGAAGCGGGCGGGCTGTGTCCGTCCGTGGCTGATCAGGGTCTTGGTCGGGGAGAGTTCCAGCTTCAGCTCGGAACGCAGGAACTCGCCGATCTCAGCCTTGATCATCTCGGCCTCCCGCTTGGGACCGGTGAATCCCAGCAACCAGTCGTCCGCGTAACGGCAGTAGTGGAGCCGCCGGAACCCGGGGTCGTTCGGATCACGCGAGGGCAGCTGCTGCATCTGCTGCCACAGCATCCGCGCTGCCTCTCGGTTCCCGATCTTCCCCTGGTAGCGGGCGGCGTCGCGCAGCCGCATGTACGCACGGTTGAACTGGCGCTGTTTTCCCCGGTTATGGGCGGGCAGCAGGTGCGACTCGATGTACTTGTCCAGCCGGTCCAGGTAGATATTTGAGAGGACGGGCGAGATCACTCCGCCTTGCGGACAGCCGCTGAGCGTTGCGTGGTAGCGCCATTCCTCCAGGTATCCGGCCCGGAGCAGTCCGTCGATGAGACGCAGGAACCGGCCGTCGTGGATCTTCTCGGCCAGGATCGACCTCATGATCGGATGGTCGAGGGACCCGAAGCAGTCGGTGATGTCGCCCTCGATGAACCATGTCGTGCCCCGCCAGTCGGGGCTGACGCTCTGCAAGGCGGTGTGGCAGCCTCGTCCGGGCCGGAACCCGTGCGAGTGGCCGGAGAACTGCGGCTCGTAGTACGCCTCCAGCAGGAGCCGGATCACTTCTTGCAGCAGTTTGTCCGTCCATGACGTCACGCCGAGCGGCCGCTTCTTCGCTGACCCCTTCTTTTCGATGTAGACACGGCGCGTCGGCGTCCAGCGGTATCGCTCCATGCGGAGCGCGTCGATGACGGCCTGGATCTTTGCCAGGCACATCCCGTCCGCTGTTTCTGTCGTGCTGCCCGGGGTCATGGCCCCCGCATTGCGGTAGATCCGCCCATAGGCGAGCAGGTACAACTCCGGGTTGAACAGGCACCTATAGAGTCGTTCCAGCGGCAACCCCTTCCTGCCGCGTGCGCGGATGATCTCCAGTACGGCTTCGGCGCTCTGCATTTCGCATACCTCGCCACCATGGATGATCTGCTGACACCTGGGTCCCTTTGCCCATGTGGACGGCTTTCCCGTCCTCCCTGGCCGGTCGTGACTCCGGCGACTACTACGGACCCTCCGTCGCCATAGGACTCGCGTCCCGTAGGCGATCCCGTATTCCCCTTGCGCTGGACGTATCGAGTGCGACGTAGGCGGCCTGGTCCATCCCCTTGGGCGAGCTCATTGCCCGCTGCCCGCCGGCCGGAAGGATTGGGGCCATGGCGTGCCTCTGCGGCCTTGTACCGGCGGCTCCGACATCAGGCGTCGTGTCGGAGGATGACCACTTGCATCTCTGGAGACTCAGGCTTCAAGCAGTCTGGCGCAGGGTAGGCCACGCGGCGAGGTATCCGAATCAGACCCTTTTCCGCATGGCCCCCCACCCAGGGGCCTGCCGATCAATAACTCGTCGATCTTGCTGGGGATTACGGGAGGGTGGGGTCGTGCCCGGCGATCGCGGCGAGTTGTTGTGCCGTGGTCACTGTGAGGGCGCCGACCGGGACCTTGTGCCCGAGCGCGGCGAGCACGGGGGTGACCTCCTGGAGGGTCGCGCCGATTCTGCTCTTGGCCAGACTGGTCGCCTCGGCGAGAACGGCGTTCGTCATGGACCAGCGCCTCTTGAGGAGGAAGACGACAAGCTGGTCGGAGACGGAGAGCCGTCTGCCGCCGGCGCCGGGGCCGCCGTCGGGGCGTTTCCCGGGCAGGAAGATCGGCGGGTGCTCGGCACGCCAGGCTCGGTAGCGGACGGCGAGATCGTCAAAGGCGGCGGGCTCGAGTCCGGTGAGGCTGGGGTGCCGCAGCCAGGCGGGGAGCTTGTCCCCGGTGGGGAAGCGCCCGAACTCGGCGCTGGGCGGGGGCGGTTCGGGAGCGAGCGGTTCGGGGCGCAACGTGTAGTTCCACGTGCCGTGCCACTCGTGCGGCGTCAGGGGCAGGCGCTCCATGACGGTGTCGGGGACGGTGACGCCGGTGGGGTAGGCGCCGGGGTCGAGCTCGGCATGGACGGACAGTCCGCTGCGTGTCGTGGTCGCTCCGATGGTGCTGACGACGACTTCGTGGCTGGTCAGGGGCCTGCCACGCCAGTTGATACTGATCTGTGAGAACAGCCGGTGCTCTATTTTGTTCCACTTCGATGTTCCCGGTGGAAAGTGACAGACAGTCACATCAAGGCCCGACTCATAGGCGAAATCGGCGAGTTCCTTCTTCCAGGCACGCACACGGTAGCCGTTGGAGCCTCCGGCGTCGGCGGTGACCAACAGGCGAGAAGCGTGCGGGTAGCGGCGGCGCCCCTCACCGTTCCACCAGCGACGCAAAGTGGCCACCGCGAAGGCAGAGGTATCCCCGTCGCAGCCCACCGACACCCAGCCGGTATCCGCGCCGATGTCGTAGATCCCGTACGGCACCGCTTTCTGGGCACCCTTCTCGGGGAAGTCGTGCGCGCGGACCTGCACCGGCTGCCCGGCGCGATGCCACTCGCGTCCGATGACCGCGTAGTTGCCCAGCGTCTCCTTCTTCTTGGCATCCACGCTGATGACCGGCTGCCCGTCGGCGAGGTACGCCGTGACCTGGTCGTTGATGTAGCGGAACTGGGCGTCCCGGTCCGGATGCCGGGCCCCCTCGGTGGTCCTCGAGGTGCCCTGCAGGGAGAAGCCCTCCGCCTTCAACAGCGTGGCCACCGTGTCCGAAGCGACCCGGTGCCCCTGGCGCGTCAGCTCGGCCGCCAGATTCCGGGTGGACTTCACCGTCCACAGCAGCGGAGATTCCGGGTCGCCGCGCTGGTCCGGCTCGACCAGCGCCAGCAACGCGGGCACCAGCCCCGGATCGGCCTCCCGCAAGGGCTTCCGACCCGCGCCCGGTGCCCGGACCCGGCCAGCGGGTTTCTCCGCGTGCTCCAGCTCCCGCTTCCCGCGCGACACCGTGGACTCCGCCACCCCGGCCGCTCCGGCCACCATGCGGATCCCGCCGTGGCCCAGAACGCGGGCCGCGGCGCCCAGCGCCAGGCGCTGCTGGCGCTCATCGAGATGCGGCAGCAACAGCCCGAACGCATCCACCAGCTCTGCCTTCGTCCCCTCCGACACCCCCGCATCCTACGACCCAACAGGCCACGAAAACCGAAGAGTTATTGATCGGCAGGTGCCAGGGGCCGTTGCATGATCGCGTTTCGTCCGGAGTGCCGTGCTGGCCCGTCCTTGGAGGGGACATCCCGGTTCGGGCGGGGCGGACGCAGTGCA